>CAVJSS010000005.1:0-48956 GCA_963652335.1 uncultured Eubacteriales bacterium
GCTCGAGATGAGTGAGGACGATAAGCAGTTTATGGGATTCATCGGATAAAACGGAGAAAGGCTATGTGGCTTGGCTATTACACAAAATTCTTGCAACTCTCTATTTAGGAAAGCAAAAGACAAACTTATGAATCGGAAGAACAACGAAAACATCGAAGTTTCTGAAAAAAAGAATCTATTTGCCGATATATATGATCATGTCTTTTAGAAAGGGCGAGACGAAAGATATGCGTTACACCATCGATTTATCCAATTTGTAGCTATTTTCTTAATGTGAATCACTGGCTTGGTAAGAAAACACTAAAATATTTTCTATTTCAAGATGTGGCGTTTAATAAAAACATCGATGTTATCTATATAAAATTATTTATTACACGGAATCAGTGAGATAAAGCGTGGAATAAACGTGTAATAAATTTGAATTTTCCGTGGAATGACCGTTAGATAGCGGACCCGAGCATCAGCGAGGCAATCAATGACCTAAAGAAAGCCAAAAAGATCGAAAGGTTCGGATCGAACAAAAACGGTTATTGGCGGATTTTAAATAATTGATTAGCTAAACGAAAAAGAACGGCGCGGCCGTCCTTTTAATATCCGACGTTTAGATTTTCTCAACGATGAATTTGACTTTCTCGGTGGTGACATCCAAAACTTCGACGATGTAATCGAAGGTGCAGGTATCATCGACCGCACGAGTGGAAGGATCCTGAGCCTTGTTCCAAAGGTTGGAATAAGAAGGCATCAAGCAATACCAGTCGTTGCCCATCTTCCCGTTGCCGGTATCATAGGCGGTCAAATCGAAGGTGAAACCTTTGGTGAAAAGGTCATTGTTGGTGGAAGTCGTATTTTGGTTCAAGAGGTTCTTTTCTTCGCTGAAGGCAGAAGCCTGCATGACATTGATGAAATACATCGAACGATCTTTGCCGGTGGAATTGTTGGCGGCATCGAAGGTGTCCCTCCAGGTCTTGTATCCGCGTCCGGATGGGGTGTTCATGACACGGAAGCTGGTCGCGGTGGCCACTTCTTCAGGAGTGGAAAGGATCTCGGTGTTCTTGTTCTTATAAGCGCGGGCATCGACGTGGGTGATACGTAAGCCTGGCTTGGTGTAGCCGGTGGTGCTTTGATAGCCAGTCTTGTATTCCTCATTCAATCCGACCGGGGACATGAATTCGATCATCATGTATTCATCTGCGTAGGTTCCGTTGAAATTCTTGGATGGAAGGATGCAGAACTGGCCGGAAGTGGTGGTTGGCTCCATTTCGATATAGGCGTTGTCGTCGATGACGTATGGGGCTTCCCAGCCGAATTGCCATTTGGTGAAGGCGTTGTGGTCGCCGATGTTATGGTCTTGCATATCGATGCCGCCCAATGGGGCTTCTTTATCATCATATGAATAATAGTCATCATTGCCGAACAAGTGCCCTGTTTCATGGATGAATGTGTGCCCGTCAAGACCTTCTCCATAAGCTTGATCCATGAAATCGATCGAGGCCCAAGCGTATTTTGAAATGTTAGGCGATTTGACGTTTCCACTATTTCCGGATGAAGTGACATAAGCCCAATAATTCATCGAAGTAGTGCTGTTTTCGTAAGCATGGATGGCGGCGGAATAGACGATCCAGATGGAATCGATGTAGCCATCTTTGTCTTGATCGTACCAAGTCCATTCTTTGGCATCGGCGCCCAAGGCTCCATGGTTATCCTTGGCGTATTCGGCAAGATAATATGTTTTGATGTCGGCGACTGCTTGTGCGGAACTATATTCAGATGGCTTTTTGCCAGGCTTGAACCAACCTCCGTTGCATCTCATGACATTGCCAGTGATGGTCAATTTGCCATGGGAAGAAGTGTAATAATAAGATTTCAACGACTGCCATCCGGTGTCAGAAGCCTCTCCGAAGAAAAGATTCTCGATCTGATCCAATCTTTCGGTTGTTTGTTTATCGGTACGTCCGGATCTGCTGACGCTTGGATAGGCTGGAGAAGTGCCGGTATCATCGTCAAGTCCGACAGGGACAACCAGCATCCTTTGTTCTCCTCTGGATTGCAAACATGGCAAACCGGAATTCTTTTCCATTAAATTACGGTCAAGATATTGCTTGTTCCCCATAGCGTCCGTGTATTGCATGGTCGCCTTTTCGAAATCCGTTAATTTTTTGTAACTGGCGTATTTGCCGCTATCCGAACTGCTGGAGCTAGAAGAAGTATCGCTGGATGGATTACTGCTGCTGCCGGAATCGTTCGTCGTGTCGCAAGAAGCCAAAATCGTTGGGATCGCTAACGCGAGAAGCGCTAGGATTTTTGTGCTTTTCATACTGATTCCTCCTAAAAGTCGCCCTAATTATATGGGCAAAGAAGCAAATGTCATTAAAAAAATAGTCGATTTTTAAACTAGTGCTTGAAAAATGAGAAATGACCTTTAAAGTTTACCCATTCTTAATCGCGTTACGTGCGAAATTATTAAAGGAGATAGTAATTTATGAAAAAGAAATTCATCGCTCTGACTCTTCTCGCCGTCGCTACTGGTGCGTTGGCTGTTTCTTGTGACAACACCAATGATTCATCAAGTGATCCATCTGCAGACACTTCTTCTAGCTCCAGCAGCGAGACATGGGCCACCCGTGTCAAAATCGCCCAACCTGGCACTTTGGTTGTCGGTGACACCTTAAAGATCAGCGAGATCGTTACCGTCACCCCAGAAGGCGGCAAATACAACGTCGTCGTCACGAAAGGCGCCGACACAGTCGTTACCTTAGGAGACGACAATAACACCATCACCGTCGTTGGCGCAGGCGAAGCCGCCGTCCAACTCAAAGGCAGCACCGGCAATGTCCTTGGCCAAATCAGCATCACCGCTATGACAGCGGCCGGAAAAGCCCTTCAGGAATTCTCCGATAGCCTTTCCAACAATTATTTGGCTGATTGCACTTGGAATGAAATCAAAGGTGTTTGGGCCGAATATGAAGAAGGTACTGCCTATGCCGAATCCGAGGGATGCGGCTTATTGGTCACCCCTTCATATGTCGTTGATGGCACCTATGGTTCCTATTCCGCCATCGCCCTTGCTAAGGATGATGGAACGACCTATGGATTCACGCTTTTGGATGCCAAAGGTACCGAGCTTGATTATTCCGCCGGCATGGAAGTTGCCTTTGCTAACGCTGCGTCTGTCGATTTGGATGCCAGAGTTTCCTCGGCCTATCTTGAAAATTATTTTGTTATCGATGGCCTTCTCAACGTTCTTGATTACACCGAAGGCGAGGATGGTTGGTTCACTTTGAATGACGGAACCACCTCTACCACTTTGATCCAAAACTTGCTTGGCATGGTTGTCTCTAGTTACACCGGCGTCGGCGCCAAAGTCAAATTGACTGACGGTGTTTTGACCGGTGAAGTCAAATTCGATTATGAATCAACCGTCGGATGTTCTATCGAATTCACTGTCAAGAAAGACTATAAGGTCTCTGTTTTGGAAACTGCTGCGGCCGAAGCCGAGCCACCAGCCAAGACTGATGTGACCGCCTTAGCCAACACATATGCCCAATTCAAGCACAATTATGTCGCCTCTTGGGAATGTGGCATCTTCGAATCCGATTTCTCCGCGCCTCTTAAAGGGTGGTATAAATACAATGCCGTTGGCTTATCTTATTACACCGAAAACGCTTGGGTCTATGCTTACGCATATCGCGATGAAACTACTGGAGCCATTGTCAAAGATAGTGGCAAGTTAGGCGGATACTATGCCGATGATACTGGCATTTACCAAATTGGCCTCGATGAAAACGACAACATCGTCAAAGCCACCACTCCTTCATCCACAACCATCACTTCCGTCTATGATGCTCTCTATACCGCCGATTTGATGACCGCAGACGTTTTGGATGCCGCAACCCTTACTGTCCTTGACACCACAAGTAGTGGATACACCTACTATAACTATGATGCCACATTCGATACTATGGCTTTGTTCAAGATTGTCGAAGGAATGTCTCCTCTCGGATATGGTTTCTCAGATGATGCGAAAAATGCGGGTTACTGCCAAGGACTTATCATCGATGCCGGAACCGCAGTTGCTCAATACTTTGGTGAACGCGTTAAATTATCTGACACATTGTCTGGCATCCAAGGCTATGAAGTTACGCTTGGGAATGTAGGCAAGGCCGTCGATGTAATCGGCGAGAAGTCTTACAAAGCTTTTGCCAGCCTCTTCTCCGATCCATCTGCCTCCACTGATACCGATTCTTCTTCATCTGCTGCCGAATAAGCAGAAAAGGCTTGATAATCAAACGAAAAACGCCATCGCTACATGCGGTGGCGTTTTGCGTGATTGGACATTTCGCTTTTAGCGGAACCCTAGGATTAACAGGATGTGTGACATCTATAAGAGACAATTTATGAATTCGACTGTTTAATGCTTCTTCAAGACTTTCTCGTATTCAAGCCCATACCAATGGTCTTTGCCGGTGGTTTTGATCGAATCGATTATGAAATCTGCCGCTTTGTCTGTCGCGGTTTTCAAATCATCTCCATTTAGATGATTGCCGATAACGTAAGATGAGAAAATGTCTCCGGAGCCATGATATGAACCTTTTTCTCTCTTTTTGAGAATAACCGAAGATTTCCCATTTTCTAAGATATAAGCCCCTAGAAGCCCATCTTTGATCAAAGAGGTTAAGATTATGTTCTTTGCGCCAATCTTTTTCAAACCGTTTATTAGGTCGTCTATATAAGATTCGGATTGTTCTTCTTTGTATGGAATGTTTGCAAGGAAAGCCGCTTCGGTGATGTTTGGAAGGATAAGGTCGGCTTCTGAAACGAGTTTGCGCATGCCTTCGACGATTTTATCATTCAAAGCCGGATAGAGCCTCCCGTTGTCAGCCATGGCCGGATCAACGATGAACAATCCTTTTTCTTTCAATAAATTCTTTTTGATCTCAAGAATGACATCAAATTGTCTTTCATCTCCTATATATCCTGTGTATATTGCATCGAATCTCAGATTGAGTTTCTCCCATTGTTTGACGATCTTAGGCATTTCATCCGTAAGATCCAAACAAGTGAATCCGTCGAATCCAGATGTATGGTTCGAAAGGATGGCAGATGGCAAGATTACGGTTTCGTGGCCTAAGGCGCTTAATATCGGCAAGGCTACGGTGGTGGAGCAAGATCCGTAGCAGGATATGTCTTGGATGGTCAATATTTTCATTTTGTCATTACCTCTTTCAATCCGAATTCAGCCAAAGCCTTCCTAAGCTCGTTGGCTTTATGGCCGTAGATTATCAAATGATGGTTGCTTAACGGATTGAGCAGGAAATATTCTATGCCGTTAGGGATGGCTATTTCTATCTGAGTCCTACATAAATCCGGTTCGTTCAAATTGGATATTATCTTTCCTTCCAATAAGACGAATCTTTCTAATTTGCCATCGATTTTGAAAATCGTTACGTCATTCAAAAACAAATTGCCTTTGACCCCTATTCCTATTTTGGATTCGTAATGAGTGTCGAAATCAAAGGATTCGCACATCGATAAAGGGATCGTGCAATGGGCCATGACGATCTTTTCGTTATCCAAATCGATTCGGGATGGATTGGCTTGGAACGATTTTTGCTTAAGGATCTTTTTGACTATCAGCATCGATATCATCGTAGGGATGTCGCCTTCGCAGGTGGCGATGACCCCTTCGTCGTTGATACGGGAAAACGCCAAACAAGATGATGTTTTAAGGGCGCTTAATAGATCGAAACACCTAACCGTAAAGCCAGCTAATGCATATTTGCTTACGATTTCCTTTAAGGCCGAATGGATCGATAACGCTTTGTCCTCTTCCGCTTTGGGGGAAGCCGTTTTCAGGTTTGATTTTGGATGGACGTTGCTTTCTTTCCTAGATAAATCGATCAATTCTTGGATGTCTATATCCATGAGTTCTATCCCTAATCTTTTGGCTTTCTCATAATCGACGGCAGAAGAAATAAGCCAATCTGATGGTTTGCCTATTACCCCTAATCTATCCATTTTCGATCTCCTTTATTCTTGAAGCGATGTAACTATTTGAGCCATGGAGGATTTTGCCTTCCATATCGTTTTGCTGAATATAGGCCAATATCTCCAAAGAGGCCGCGAGGGAATTGTTCGTTCCGTACGTCAAAAGATATATAGGGGCCTTAAGCTTATCGAAAACTTCCAAAAAATAGGATTCCGATCCACCTGATTCAACCAAGATCATCCCTAATCCATCTTTATATAAATCATCGATATCCGATATCGCATATTCATCGTTCGTAAGAGAACTTAACGATGACAATAATTCGGTTCTTTTATCGTTTATGTAATTTTGGTCATGCAAAGGCGATTTGATTGGGTATATGCGGATTTTCATATCCAAATTCTAACTCTTTGCAAGTCTCCATTCATCATCTTATAAGCTCCTTTTGTTTTATTTTCCTCTATTTTGATGTTGACGGATTCGTCGGCTAAATGAGGCTGATAATTTGTAGGAAATGCCAATTTTCGTCATTCTCTGATTCAAAGAATCGCTCTTCTATCGATCAAAGAGCCGTTTTAGAGAGGAAATACTAAAAGTATTCGTATACTTGGTCCTAGCCTAAGGGCGGAAAGGAAGCTTTGGATGAAGAAAAGCATCATCATCGCCATATCCGTTGGCGTGTTGGCCGCTGGAGCCGGTTCTGGCGTCGGCGTCTATCTCGCTCACGAACTAAAGCCTCCTATAAGCATCACCGAAGGGCTAAACGGGGCCGATTACGAAGCGGACCTCAGCGCAGCTTGGAAGAAATACAACAAAGCCAAAGCCAGCGGGAATTTCGTCGAAAGCATGACTCCGGACGAGCTCATCAATTGCAGTTACAAAGTCTATGACGAAAAAGAGAAGCATCATGCGATGACCGTCGGCTATTCGATTGCCTCGACCTTGGGACTGGACGTAAACCAAAGAATCCTTGGGACCTTCATAAAGGATGGGAACAACTTCTTTGAAGAGCAATCCTCCTCTTCGAAGCTCGTCAATTTGAACAATCGCTTCTGGCAGGATGAGAAAAACACCCTCTGCTATTGGGGCAAAGACGCGAATTGGGACAATTACAAGCCGTCGACCGTAACGAATGAAGAATATCAGCAACTCATGGGTTCGAACGTATCGAGGAGCTTACGCTACATCGTCTCTGAAAAGACGATCATCTATGGCAAATTGAACAATACATCGCTGGGGTTGCAAACGACTAGGGCTATCAAAAACAGCGAGACTAACGAAATAGTGGTCGACGCCGAATTGGATACCATGAAAACCGTTTGCTATTACGGCCAACAGATGAAAACGATGTCCGACCTATATGCCCCGCCAACCTTCAAATACATCCATCTCATAGTGACGATGGATGCCGTTGACCTCTTTCCGAAAAGCATGGTCGTATATGAAGGATACACGGCGACTCTATCAAGTGGGATTTCCTCCCCGTGCGATAGCCGCTGCAAAACCGTTTACTATTCGGATGGGACCGAAAGCATGCCTGAGCTACATGCCAAATTCGAATACCCAGATGAATTGTAATAAACAAACAAATCACTGACACAAAGGAGATTTTATGAAAAAGGCAAACAAAAAGCCGGCTTCCAAAACCAAAAAGATCATTGGCATGACCGGTTTGTTCGTCGGCATCTTCGGCGTTACTGCCGCAGGGACGTTCTTCCTTATTCCTCAAGAAAAGACGATCATCCCCGCTCCTGACAACAAAGACGATGAATTGTCAGGGTCACAGAAATTGATGCAGAACATCGTTGATTCCGTCGGAACGGGATTGGGCGCCACCATCAAAGAAGGAATAGTCGTCTTAGATGGGAAAAAAGAAGGTTATAGCAATAACCTCGATCTTAAGGAAATCAATCTCAAATTCAAAATGGATTCGCTCGATATCCATGGAATCGATTTGGTGGTTGATGCCAAAGTCGACTACAACAACAAGAAACGTGGCTTGGGCTTGTCCTTGGTCGATGATATGATCTATTTGAATATCGCTGACTATGACAACGATACTTGGGACCTTAAATACAAGGTTTCTACAGAGGCTTATGATGTTGAAGGAATAGATCCTGTGACCGGCGGCCAAACTAGATATAGCTATGGCAAACTAGACTGGTTGATCGAAGATATCGTCAACATATTGACCGAAGAAAAGGTGAATGTCAGCTTCCCTTCGATCGGCGGTATGATCAATGGCTCATCTTCTAGTTCGGATTCGTCTTCATCAAGCGGCGAATCATCTTCCGGAAGCGGCATCGATGCCCAAGCCATCTTGGATTCGATGAATGAAATGGAAGAAGATAAGGAATTGGCTAAATTGGTCGATGATCCTTATTACTTCAAATGGGACTTGGCTTTGGGAGACAAAACCTTGGAATTGGGCTTAAGAGCCGATTCTGACTACAATTTGTCCGGAGTTGACTTCCCACGTATCAAAAAAGGCGATAATGACACTGCCGCTCAGGATACCGTCACCGATTTGATGGATGGGATGGCCTTCAGAGTCCAACTTGGCATTCAGACCAACAACCTTCAATTCGGCGAGCCGACGAATAAGGACGATTATCACTCCTTGGAAAATTCCGCCGCCCTCTTTGAAAAGATAGCCCACGCGGCCGGATCCATGAAATTCGGCGTTGGGCTTAATCTTGACCTCTCTTATGAAACGGAAGGCGAAGGAGCTTCTATCTACAAGTTCGCGAAAGACGGGCTTAACGATAAAGCTAGTTTATCCATTGACGCCAATGTCGATGGCAAAGGCATGAAACTCAATGCCTTGGATGCCGACTTAGCCTTTACCCATATGGATGGCGAAACCAATAAGTCTTCCCAAAAACTTTCCGCTGCCTATGTTCCAAATGGTGACGAGAAGGATATGTATATCAATTTGAACGACACCTTGTTGGCCAAAACCAATAAGACCATGTTGGACGAAGTGGTCGGTTCCATCAAAGATTCTTTAAAGAGCGACCCAGTCACCGATACCGGAGCCGCTTCGGAAGAACAAAAGACCGAAGAACAGGTCCAAAAGACCGAATCGGCCATCATGACAGCCATTCAAGCCGTCAAAGACAGCGATTTCATCAAAGGATTGGACAATGGCGTTTACGATTCCGCTTTGGATTTCATCAAATCCATCACGGTCTCCGACAATAAGATCGAGATCGTTTTGTCTCTTGAACCTATAGGAATCAAGACCGGCGCAGACGATCATAAAGACATCGTCATCACTTTGTCTGAAGACACCAAGGATGACGACGATCCATTGTTGACCGTTCAATTGAATAAGATCCAATTTGCTTCCTTTACCGTCGATGGCGCCCTTAAGGTCATCGATTACGAAGAGATTGAAGCCCCAAAAAACAAAGAATCTTATCAAGAGATGTCTCATTTGAAAGGCATAACCGATCAAGTGTTCGAAATCGTCGATTCCAAAACGGCTACGGTTACCTTGGGCGGCGGATTCAAATTCGCCGAAGAATCGGAAACCGGATTCGATATCGATGGCAAAATCGCCTTGGATGCTTCAACCAAAAACGATTTGAAGGCCGGCGTTAAGATGGATGTGACCGAAACCGAAGAAAAATTCGTTCAGCATCATAACATCAAAGCCGACATCGCTCAGGAAGACGTCGTAGTGAGCAACGAAGACGAAACCGCGCCGACAGAGCGTGATACGCGCGTGTTCTTCTCTTATGATTCCATAAATCCTAGCGATATGACTGATACCCATAGCGATCCAAAGACAAATGACCCTATCAAAGGAACCATGTCTGTCGGCTATGCGATGGATACGATCGAAAATATCATGGATTGGGCTTCAAATAGCTTGGACAATCGCTTCAGTCGTATTTCCAGAGCCTTAAGCAAGCCGGGAGAAAACAGCCTTATCAACGATTTGACGAACGGCAAATACTTCGCCTTGGCTGGATTGAAGGTAATCAAATCCTTTACCACCAGCGCCATAAAGGATACCATCGTCATCAATGCTTCCTCTTTAGGGCTTGATAAAGACGTCACCATCGATATCAATTTCAGCGACGACAAATCGATCAAATCCATTGATGTAAGTTCTGAATTAGGGGATAACGGGACCAATATCTTGAATCTCTCCGTTGGACTCAGCAAAGGAGTCAACGACGGGGATTTGGCCGCTCTTGATCATAATGCCAAATCCTATTGCGATTACGATGTCGTCATGGATGTCGCCGATTATGCCGTGAATACGACTACCGTCGGAGCCATCAAAGAAAATGGGCATGGCCAGACCACCCTTGGCTTAGAAGCCAACGTGGATCTCGCTTTAGGCAATTATCAATTCACTGCCCTTACTTTGGACGGCGCCCTCTCGATCGATGGGGCTCAGTTGCAAGCCGCTCTCAATCTGAATAACGTTCCTACGATCAAAGGATTGAATGCTCCTGAGAACGACAAATATTTCCGTGGCCATGAATACGAAGGCAAGAGAGATGCTTCCTTCTATTACTACGCTGACGGACTAGAGACCAATGACGAAGTCATGATGACTAGGAATTCCGATTATGGAAAACTTCGTGAAGTCAAAGACTCGGTCCGCATGTCTGGCGAGATCTTCAAAGACGATGTCGGCGGATGGCTGCTTGAATATTTCTTGGGAGTCGATTCTTCTTTGCTCAAGGAAGACGAAACCACGAGCGTTGAAGAAACCGCGAGCGAAACCGAAACTCATTATGGCTTGCCGCTCGAAAAGGCGATCCATGCGATGGATATCTTCCATGGCATCAAGGCCGAAACAGACGCAAATCGCGGTACCAAGAAGACCTATGTCGTCGATCTTGACTTAGCTAAGCTTGGGTTTGGTTTCTTAGGAACCACTTCCTTAAAGATCGGCGCGGATACCGTGACCGATACCGCCGGCAATAGCTTCAAGACCCTTACCGGCATGAATATCGAAGTCAATTTGGCTTTGGCTGGCAAGCTCAAGATCGCCAAAGCCATCGTTGATCTATCCATCACCAATTTGGCCGACGGCACTTATAACAATATTTGGAATGCCCAGAGCCAAGAAGGCTACTTCACTTACTTCTGTCCGACCGTTCAAGGCAAGAACGTATATGGAGAAGCCAAGAATTATGGTTATGTCTCTTCTGATGGACAATATAACCAAAACCATAAGATCAATGAAAAAGGCTTAGCAGGCAATTACTACGCCTAATAATAAAAATTCTTTGTGTGAATATAAGGGGTGCCCTTCGGGGCATCCCTGAATTAAGGAAAAAATATGCAGAAAGCCAATAATAGGAAAAACAGGACATTGTTCAGCTTCGTGCTGAGCGCTTTGTTGCTTTCTTCATGTTCTTTCCAAGCCAATTACGGGCCGCAGAATAAAACAGACCCAGATTATGATGCGAATGATTATTCCAAAGGGGATGGAAGCCACGTTGATCGTTTCCTTTCCTCTTTCGTCGACATCGCCGAAAACGGATTTTCCTTCACCATCGATGAGGCGGAATGCCTTTTAGGGAAGAATTTCAATAACATCCTTTCGATCAAAGACCCATACAAAGCCACCGGGCAATTCATCGTCAACGGCATTTCCTTGCATGAAGTCGAATTCGATTTGAATATACCGATAGATTACAACGGATTGGTGAGAGGTTTGCAGGTTACCTTAGCGGACGAGAATCTTTACTTGGCCATTTATAGCAAAGACGATTCGACTTCCTATGATTTCAAATACAAGGTAAGCACTTCTCCTTATGACACGATAGACGAATCCGGTTCTTCGAAAGATGGTGTGACCGGCGGGACATATCGTTACGAATATGGCGATTTGGATTGGGTGATCGATGACATTTTGGAATCTTTGTCCGACAAATTCCTTAACATCGATAACGAGAACAAAAAATCAACTTTCAGTTTCGAAACCAAGAAAGTCATCGATTCTTTGGAAAACATGGAAGAAGGAAAATTGAACGGAGAGCCGTATTTTACATGGGATCTTCCTATCGGCGAAAAGATCTTCAACATCGGCTTAAGGGCGGATCCTAGCACTTATCAGTGGACTGGCGTCGATTTCCCAAGCAAGGCAGATGGTGGTTATTATGATATTTCTTCCGATACCAAACTCAAATTCTCAGCCTCTTTGGAAAGCGGCGAAGTAGTTAATATCGAGGCCCCAAGCGATGCGGATGCCTATAATAGCTTAGTCGATTCCATGTCCATTTGGCATAAGGTCATAGATTATGCGAACGCGCAGAAATTCTCTATCCAAACTCGCGGAGAAGGCTTGCTTTTGAAACATGAAGAAGAAGCTTTCGAAGGAGATGGAACCTTCTTCAATACGGAAGAAATAAACGAACGGGCCACATTGTCTTTAAGAGCGGACATCGACGTAACCGACAATAAGCTTCAATCGTTATATGCCGACGTCGATTATTCCTATGGCGGATTGCATCAGATAATCAACGGGATGATGAACGGATCGGCGACCGACGCATTCGATGAAGTTTATATCGCGATCAACGATTTGCAGAAAGCCAAGACTTCCAAGACCGTCATCGATTCCGTGGCAGGTTCCTTGAAAGACTTGATTGATAACATGAGTGGCGATTCCTCAAGCAAAAAGAGCTCTTCTGGCGGCGGATTGGCCGCGTTAGGCGGAAAACTAACCGATGCGATCAATGCCGTCAAGAATTCTGATGGCATGGAAAACATAACCGATGAAAATTATGAAGATTTGCTAGGCGCCATAACCATATTGAAAGGCTCTAGCAGCGATGTGATAGTCACTTTGGATCTCACCGTTTTCGGAATGAAAGGAACCATCACCCTTCATTTGATCGGCGATGGAGATAATACTTCCGTCGGTTATCTCAAATTCGACAATGTCTCGATCGATCCTTTCACCATCTCAGGGGAAATCGATGTCATCCCATATGAAAGAACCCCGATGAGCGAGGATGAAAAAGCTCAATACAAAGAACTCAGGCATCTTGAGTCCTTATCCGATCAATTCGTGAAGATCTCCGATACCAAGCAAGTAAAACTTGGGCTAGAAGGCTACGTTTTGAAAAAAGACACGACTTCCGTCGCAACGAACAACGTTGTCGGAAACAAAACAAACGTTCCGAATAACCAAGGATTCACCTTCAAAGGCCAACTTGGGATAAACAAAAACGAAAACCAAAGCACCGGTTCCTTCACCATCGTCGATAGAAAAGAAACCTTCTTGAATGACCATAACGTCAAATTCGATATAACCGGCAAAGAGCCTAAGGACGATGATGGCAACTGCACCCAAACCGATTCTGAAGTTTACAGTTCCAACGATCCATCAACCAAATGGATGTTGTTTGAATACAATTCCAGGAACGCGGATGGATATGCTTCTTCCGAAAATAGGACTCAACCAAGTTCTAGCACGGGATTGAAAGGCCGTTTCGCCATGCATTCGGTCACTGGTATGTTGGATGTCGTTGAAACATTGTTTGGATCGGATGATCCACGTTTGGATCGAATAACCGGATTGATGACCAACATGTTCATCGATTCTTTGGTCGGCGATTTGATTACTGGCAAATATTTCAAAGTCATCGGATCCGATCTGATCACTTCCATCACTTTGGGAGCCAAGCAAGATATCTTCGAATTGCCTTCGAGTTTAACCGGTGGCGAAGCCGCGATGAAAATCATCGTCAATTACAAAAACGACGTCACTAGGACCGATGGTCGCATGGTAGGAGGGGAAATCGAATCGGTGGAAATCGAGATGTCTTTCGGCGAATCCAACGCCTATGTCAAAATCGACGTTCTTGGCTATGAGATGCAAAATATGAATTTCACGAGTGCATCCGTTACCGATTTCGTTAATTATTCTTCTTTGAAGACCTTTGCCGAATATGCGACGAATATGTTCTTGGTCGGAGAAAAAGTAACTACTTCAAGCGGAAAGACGGTCATAAGGTCTTCATACAAAATTTCTGGCAGCGCTACAGCTAAAGTCATCGGTATTGATTTCAATGTTAATTTCACAATCTTCGTTCGCGTAGAAGGGGCAGATATCAAAATTGTAGTTTATATGAACCTTCCGGAGATCACTGGGCTTAACACGAAATTTTATTTAGGCACTCGTTATGTGAATATGGTTTACCATACCTCTGGAAATAACGACGATCTTTTGATGATCGACCGCTTTGATGAAAAGAAGGCAGGCAGTGATGGCCATTATCAAACGAAAATAAAACCAAGCGAGCTCAAAAACACCAACTATAGTTTGCTAGATTATATTCTGGCTGATGGACTTGGATTGACTGATGCCATCTTAAATCAAGTAAATAGCGGTTCTTCCGATACCAACCAGGCTTTGCACGGAGAAGACCTCATAACCGGTTTTTCATTCAACAACAATCTATCAAGTCCGGAATGGTATTTGGATTTGCACACTGCTGCTTTACTACACAGCGATACGATCGGGGACATCAAACTTACGTTGGCTGGCACCAATGCCGGAGGCAAAAATCTTTTCTATAGTGCCAAAACGAGATCTCCGATAGAAATAAGCATCATCGATGTCAATTTCAGCGCCCAAATCACGAATTTCACCGACAACAGCAACGGCTATCGGTATTGCTGGAATGATTCTGTCTCGAATGTCGCATATGATTTAAAAAAGAAATGGGGTATAAATTACATCCAATACAAATCTTTCAACAACAATCAATTCTATGACAAAATAATTTCCGATTTCGCTTCCTTGTCTGTTAATCCCAAGCCAAACAATCATCTATAAATTTTCCATTGCAAAGTGGCTTTCCATCGTTTAGGGTTAAGACACGCATGGAAACCTTATCAGAGATTATCGG
Source organism: uncultured Eubacteriales bacterium (assembly GCA_963652335.1). GTDB lineage: Bacteria > Bacillota_I > Bacilli_A > RFN20 > CAG-826 > UBA4951. Next base: position 14,878 of record CAVJSS010000005.1, read on the forward strand.
AAAGAATCTAATGACCCTTCGTAAAGCGAAAGGGATGACTCAGATGCAATTGGCCGAAGAAATACATTATTCAGACAAATCCATTTCCAAATGGGAAAATGGTTATGCTTTGCCATCAATAGACGTTTTGATGGACTTAGCCCAATATTATGGTGTCACCGTTGATTATTTGTGCACTGCCAAAACCGAAGATGACATAAACGCCTTGGTCAATGACGAAACCCAAAAGCAAAAGAAAATGGCTATTAAGCGCAACAAAATCCTTCTTATGGCCATATTCGGCTTTGCGGTTTTGCTCGCTGCCGGATTCATACTCGCATCCTATTTCATCAACAACATAAAATATCGTGGAGTCGATTATTATTGGCTGATAATGATTTGGGCATTCGCAGTCATATTCCTTGGAGAATGCGTCATGTCCAAATTTTTCTTCAACAACAAATGGCTGGTGTTCGGATTTGCTTCTGCATCTATGTGGACGACGATCATAGCTTTCCTCCTTCATTATCAAATCTGGATGCAGATGAACGTGTGGTACGTAATCTTGGCTGGCATACCTCTTCAAGCCATATTCTTGCTTCTTGTGTTCTGGAAGAGAGTCCAAAAGAAACCTAAGTCGCCTAGATAAGGCGGCTTTTTTGATTCTTACCAAGGCAAACGAAAAAGCGGAAGCAGTTGTCGCTTCCGCTGATTTGACAAGCTTTATTTCTTAAGATTGTAGAAAGCCTTGATTCCAGGATATTCGGCTTCGTTGCCAAGTTCTTCTTCGATGCGGAGCAATTGATTGTATTTGGCAATACGATCGGTGCGGGACATCGAGCCGGTTTTGATTTGTCCGGCATTCAAGGCAACTACCAAATCGGCGATGGTGGTGTCTTCGGTTTCGCCAGAGCGGTGGGAGACCACGCATGTATAGCCAGCGCGCATAGCCAATTGGCAAGTATCCAACGTTTCGGTCAATGTGCCGATTTGATTGAGCTTGATAAGGACTGAATTGGCAATGCCTTTTTCTATGCCTTTTTCGACATAGACTTTGTTGGTAACGAACAGATCATCTCCGACGAGTTGGACTTTCTTTCCGACTTTGTCGGTCAACAGCTTCCATCCTTCCCAATCGTTTTCCGCTAAGGCGTCTTCGATGGTGATCAATGGGTATTTCTCGACGAATGAAGAAATGAGGTCAACCATTTGTTCGGAAGTCAATTCTCCGCAATGGGAACGCTTGAGTTCGTATTTCTTGGTTTCTGGGTTATAGAATTCGGAAGAAGCCAAATCCATGCCGAGCATAATGTCTTCTCCAGGCTTGTACCCAGCCAATTCGATGGCTTCGACCAAGACTTCCAACGGCTCTTCGTTGCTCTTTAAGCCATTTGGGGCGAATCCTCCTTCATCGCCTACGGCGGTGATGTCTCCGCGTTTCTTTAAGATCGTACGCAAGGCATTGAATGTCTCAGCGCCCATTTGGATGGCTTGATGGAACGTTTTGGCGCCGACTGGCATGATCATGTATTCTTGGAAATCGACGGAAGAATCGGCATGTTTGCCGCCATTGATGACATTCATCATCGGGACTGGCAATTGTTTGGCGTTTGGTCCGCCCAAATAGCGATAAAGTGGCAAACCGAGATAATCGGCAGCCGCTTTGGCAATGGCTAAGGAAACGCCTAAGAGGGCGTTGGCACCCAACTTGGATTTGAATGGGGTCCCATCGAGATCCAACATCGCGTTATCGATTCCTGCTTGATCTAAGACGATATATTTCCCAACGAGGGCCGGGGCGATGATTTCGTTAACGTTTTTGACTGCAGTCAAAACGCCTTTTCCGTTAAAACGGGTTTTGTCTCCATCGCGAAGTTCCAAAGCTTCGCGTTCGCCGGTGGAAGCACCAGAAGGGACTGCGGCGCGACCAAAGGCGCCAGATTCGGTTCTAACTTCGACCTCGACGGTTGGGTTACCGCGAGAATCGATGATTTCACGGGCATGAATATGTTCAATCAATGGCATGTAAGTAATTCTCCTTTGCACATAGACATGCTTACTAAGTAAGCACCTAGATTATAGAAAGAAGGCATATTCTAAACAATATCGCTTTGCTTGTAACCGCTTGCGAGCGCATAATCTAAACATGCTTAAAGATTGGCAGGAACTGTTCGAAAAAGTGTCCGAAACCGAATATTCCAAATCATTGAATGCTTTTTTGGACAAAGAATACCAAACCAAAACCATCTATCCGCCTAGGGATATGATGTTTCAGGCTTTCAGATTGACTTCCCCGAAAGATATCAAAGTAGTCATCATCGGCCAAGATCCTTATCATAACCCAGGTGAGGCGATGGGGCTTTCTTTTTCAGTCCCTAGAGGTATCCCTCTTCCTCCGTCATTGAAGAATATCTATAAAGAGATAGAAAACGACCAGAAAATCAAAATGAATTTCCGGAATGGGGATTTGACCCCGTGGGCGGAGCAAGGATGCTTGATGTTGAACGCCTATCTTTCCGTTGAAGCAGGAAAGCCGCTTTCTCACCAAAGAGAAGAATATCGTTCGTTTATGAAAGACGTCCTTAAATACGTCGATTCCTTGGATCAGCCGATCGTGTTCATGCTCTGGGGAGGCTTTGCCAAAAGGCTGAAGAATTTCGTTACGAATCCGAAACATCTTATCTTGGAGGCCAATCACCCATCGCCTTTATCAGCTAATAGGGGCGGATGGTTCGGCAACAAACTTTTCACCAAATGCAACGATTTCCTTATTGAAAACGGTTCCGAGCCGATTGAATGGGAAATCGAATAGACATAGAATTGTTCCACCGGAGCTCATCAGAATGGGCTGAGAGGAGCTGTGTGCCAGCTTGACGGAACCTGATCCAGATAATGCTGGCGGAGGAATTGCTTTTGATTTGATTCCTCCATTTTAGGAGGCTTTTTAATGGAAAACGAAAAGAAGGGAATCCAATGGGTGAAGAACAACCTTTGGTGGATAGGGGCCGTATTTGGCTTGCTTATCTTTTTGGGATGGGCGATGCCGATGTTCTCGAGCAAGCCTATAAGCGCGGCTTTGGCTGGGGAATATTACGAGCTGACGAAAGGCTCTAGGGAATCAGTATATATAGGAAACATTCTTTTTGGGGCTGACGGAAGCAAATGCCTTTGGGTTTTCATCGTCATTTATTCGATTGTCTTATTGGGAGTAGTTTTCTCCTTTTTGGGCAAGGTCAACAAGAAATTCTACGAAGGCGCATTGGTGGCCTATTTGATGGCGGCTATTTTGCTTTTGACCGGCAACGTTTTCTATGACTATGGGAAATGCTTGTCGGTGATTGGCTCTTCTTTCATGGATTATTTGGAAGACTGGAGATCGTTGGCTGGCACTCGCTCATCGGCAGGGATAATCTGGGGTGTCGTATTTGCCTTTATAGGATTCATGACCAGCTTATCGGCAGCTTACGAAGAAAGGAAATTCTCTTTGCGTGATTTGATCGAAATCGCGATGCTTTCGGCCGTCGGGATCGTCATCGACGTCATCCAGCACTTTATCCCTTCTATCGGCGCGACTGGCGGATCGATTGGAATAGCCACGTTGCCCCTTTTGTATGTGGCCTTGAGGCACGGGCCATTGGCTGGGTTCATAAGCGGCGGGATAATCTATGGATTGATCACTTGCATCACAGATGGCTATGGCATCTTCCTATATCCATTCGATTATATGGTCGGTTTTGGATCGGTGGCCATTTTAGGCTTCTTCAAACCGCTTATTTTTAACGAAAAAAACGTCGGTTATAACGTAAAAGGCGAAATAATGATTTTCGTTGGATGTTTATTGTCAGGCTTTGTTAGATTCGTTGGATCTTCTTTGTCTTCGATCGTCAATTATGGTTTGAATCTTGTTGGGGCGATGACTTATAACGTTATCTATGTTTTCGCTTCGGCCGGAATAAGCGCCGTCGTTTTGATGGCGTTGTATGGCCCATTGCTCCGCTTGCAGAAAGCTTTTCCGCCTAGAGATGGCAAATAAGTAGCGAAATCTTCGTAAAACATGCTATAGTGGGCTAACATTTTTAGGAGCGTCCTATGGAAGAAGAAAAAGATTTGAACCTCGTCGAAGAAGAATCCGATTTTTCTGATGAAGTCAAAAAAGATGAACCTGCAGCCGAACCAGTCAAAGAAGAGACTCCGGTGGCTGAAGAAGAACGCCAAGGAGTCAATCTTTATAATGAAGACAATGAAGTGGATCCGAATTTCGCCAACGGACAATCGTCCTTCGGTCGCAAAAAGGGACCTGTCAAAACCTTCGAATATGAAGATGATAATCTTAAGCGGATCGAAGATGCGAGATTGGATTTCTCGAGAAAATACAAGAAACGCAACATCATCAAATACATCGTCACGGCAATCGTTCTTGTTGGAGTCATCCTTGGATGGCTGCTGCCATATTTATTGATCGACAAAGAAGGTCCATATGCCAAATGGCAGACCTATACGACTTTGATCGTTTTCGTGGTCATGCTTGTTGTGCTTGCCATCTATTCAATGGTTTCCAAGAAAAAAGGATCGAAAGACGTCAACGCCTATCTTGATAAATATTTTGATCTGTCGACTAAATTCGTTTTGAAGGATTTGATTGTAGAAAACTTAAAAGGAACGATTTCCGACAAGATCGCGGACAGCGATTTGACCGATTCGCTTCTTTATAGAGATGTCGCAAGGGTGGGTTCAAGAGGCAAATTGACTTTCGAATATCAAAACGTTCCTATAACTTTGGTTGAATGCTCGGCCTCGAAAAGGAACGGCAAGGGATATTCGACCACTTTCGTCGGTAAAATGCTGACTGCCGCCAATTCCTGGGATCAGGATCCGGTGGTCGTCTATATCAAAGGCAACAAACGCGCCCTTCCTCCGACCAATTTAGACACCCTTGAGGTGGTAATGGATACCAAAGCGATGGTCGTTTATGGCAAATCGAAGAAGAGACTACTTACCCAAAAGACCAGAGAGGCTATTTCCAAAATCAAGACAGACAAGGTTTTGGTGGATTGCGCTATCTCAATCCGACCAGGAAAGACATACGTGATGATGGGATACGAAGATAGCCTTATGGTCCCTCCGTTCGATCATCCGTTCGATCCGGCCCCGACAATTAAATACAAAGAGGATTTGGCAGTTATCCTAAACGTTGTCGAAACTCTCTTCTAAAAACGATGACATCAAGCCTCCGATTGGGGGCTTTTTCTTCCTTTAAGGAAAGAAAATTAGAGTCTATAATCTCTTCAAGGCCGCTAAAATGGAGCGGCGCTGCTTATTTATGGATGAGAAAATGAAAGAAAACCATTTTTCCAAATGGATTATCGTGCAGGCCTACAAACATGATGGCTTGCTGCATCGAAAATGGAGTCCTGCTTATTTGGTTGAAGAAACAGCTGACTATTGGGCTTTGGCATCTAGGGCTTCTTTCGTCACGGAAAGAGACGGAAGGAAGTGGATGACGAAGGAACACGCCATTTTCATTCTTTTCAAAAAGGAATGGATGAACGTTATCTGCATGATGAAAGAAGGAGGTGGGATTTGCTATTACGTCAATATCGCTTCTCCGACTTTGATGGATGACGGGTATCTCAAATACATCGATTATGACTTGGATGTCAAATTGTTCCCAGATGGCGTGGTGAAAGAATTGGATATTCAGGAATTCGAGAGGCATAGCGAGGCTTATGGCTATTCGGCGGATTTGAATGCTGCGATAAGAATCTCGATGGAACATGTGTTGTCTTTGATGGAAAATCGCGAATTCCCGTTCGTGGACAACGAAGTCCTTCGTTTGTTCAACAAATTCTACGAAGAGACCAGGCCTTTTGTCGCTACGGAGAAAAAAGATGGCTAACGTTGAATTTCTCACTCATAGCAAGGATGAGACCAAAGACTTGGGGGAATTCGTTTCGGAATATCTAAAAAGAGGAGACGTCATTCTTCTTTGCGGCGATTTGGGGGCTGGGAAGACCACTTTCACCAGCGGAGTCGGCAAAGGATTAGGCCTCAAAGAGGACGTGATCTCCCCTACCTTCAATATCATGAAATGCTATTTCAAATCTAAGATTCCGATGTATCACATCGATGCCTATCGTTTGGAAGGGCAAAACCTTGAATTGGGTTTGGAAGAATATATCGAAGGAGACGGGATTTGCCTTATCGAATGGCCGAAGTTCATCAAAAAGCTGATTCCTGATGAAAGGCTTGAGATATCCATTTTCCATCAAGGGAACGATGATAGAAAATTCGTGTTCGAGTCTTCCTCGCCTCGTTTTGACGATTTGCTTAATGCCTTAAAGGAGAAATATTCATGTTAAGTTTGCTTATTGACACATCGAATTGCTATCTTTCTTGCGGCTTAGCCAAGGACCATGAATATCTTGACGGCGTCCATTATGAAGCGTGGCAAAGGCAATCTGAGAAGCTTGTGGAAGAAATTGATGAGCTCTTTAAAAGAAATGGAATCAAGCCCAAAAAAATCAATGAAGTCATCGCTTCGAGAGGACCTGGGAGCTATACGGGGGTAAGAATTGGTCTGACCGTGGCAAAGGTCATCGCCACTTCTTTGAACATACCTTTGTATCTGGTTTCTTCGTTGGAAGGATTAAAAGACAAAGAAAAAAAGAGCTTATGCGTTTCCAACGCCAGAAACAAAAGAAGCTATGTTGCCCTTTATGAAGAAAAAACATGTCTCTTAGCGGATACAATTTGGACCAATGAAGAGGTTTTGAAATACGTCGAAGACAACAAGGATGTGACCTTATGTGGCGATTTGCGTTACCTTGGCATCGACCAAGAAGAGCCAAATCCATTGCTTATATTGAAAGATTTGGATGATGATGACCATCTTTGCAAAGAGCCTTTGGGAGCCAAACCTCTTTATTTGAAAGACTAATTTATGGAAATCAGAAGAATGAAGGAAATGGATATCGAACAAGTCGCTTCGTTGGAAGCGTCTTGCTTTTCCGATCCTTGGCCGCTTTCCCAAATCGAATATGAATTGAAGGAAAATCCTTGCTCGGTCGTTTTAGTCGCCGAAGGAAACAAGAAGATAGTCGGCTATATCGATTTTATGATCACATTCGATTCGGCGACGATAAATAGGGCCTGCGTCCTTCCTTCTTTTAGGCGAAAAGGAATCGGATTCGCATTGCTTAACGAGATGAAAGAAATCTGCAATGAGCAAAAAGACGAAGTTGCTTGGATCACTTTGGAAGTCAGATCATCCAATGAAGCCGCTATTCGTTGCTATGAAAAAAACGGATACGAAAGAGTCACCATCAAACGGCATTATTACGCCGATGGCGAGGATGCGATTTATATGGTTAGGAGCATTTTGCTATGAAGAAGGTCAGAATCTTGGCGATAGAATCAAGCTGCGATGAAACAGCCGTTGCCATCACGGAAGATGGCAAGCTTTTAGCCAATGTCGTGGCTACCCAGATTGCCGTCCATAAGAAATATGGCGGAGTGATGCCGGAGATCGCTTCCAGGCTTCATTGCGAAAACATCGCCGTATGTCTCAAGGAAGCCTTGGAACAAGCCAATCTCACTTATGATGATATGGATGCTATCGCTGTCACCAGAGGTCCTGGCTTGATTGGCTGCCTCCACGTCGGCATGCAAGCTGCCAAAACCATCGCGATGCTTTATGATAAGCCACTTATCCCAGTCCATCATTTATGTGGCCATATCTATGCGAACGAATATGTTGGTGAACTGAAATTCCCTTTGCTTTGCGTCGTCGTTTCTGGCGGGAACACAGAATTGGTTTTAATGAGAGACCATATGAATTTCGAGATTATCGGCGAAACCAAAGACGATGCGGTAGGAGAATGTTACGACAAGGTAGCTAGAGTGCTTGGACTTCCATATCCTGGAGGCCTTCCAATCGATCAGCATGCCAAAAACGGAAAGCACACTTACGACCTCCCTAAGCCATTGCAGGGGAAAACCTATGACTTTTCGTATTCCGGTTTGAAGACTTCTGTCATCAATTTGGCCAATACTTTGAAGATGAAAGGCGAAGAACTTCGCGTTGACGATATGGCTAAATCCTTCCAAGACGTGGCTATAGGAATGATCGTCGATAGGACTATTAAGGCTGCAAAGGAATATAAAGTCGTCCAAGTCGTTTTGGCTGGAGGGGTGTCGGCCAATTCGTATTTGAGGGAAGAAATGAAAAAGAAATTCGAAAATACCAATGTCGAATTGATCGTTCCCCCATTATGGTGTACCACCGATAATGCGGCGATGATCGCTAAGGTCGCCGAACATCTATACAAAGAAAAATTCTTCGCCCCTTTGTTAATCGGGGTGGATCCGAACTGGAAAATAGATCGGTTCAGAGACTATAACACTTGAGAAATATCGGTTAGAGTCTAAACTCTAATTCATCGGTAAGGAGAGAAAGATGCAAAAGAAAGCCATTGATTTAAAAACCTTGTTCGACCTTCAGAAGAAAGGTGAGCAATTGCCATTAGAGGCGCCTATTTTCGTGGAAGGATGGGTTCGTACCAACCGCAATTCAGGCAAAATAGGATTCATCGAATTGCATGATGGGACATGTTTCAAATCTGTTCAGATCGTTTATTCTTCTAAGCTTAAGAATTTCGAGGAAATATCCCATTTCAACACCGGCTCTTCCATATCCGTTTATGGCAATCTCGTCCTTACCCCGAATATGAAGCAGCCATTTGAGATTCAGGCTTTGGAAGTCAATTTGATTGGGGCTGTATCTGAAGATTATCCGCTTCAAAAGAAGCGTCACAGTTTGGAATTCCTTCGCGAAGAAGCTTATCTAAGGCCAAGGACCAACACTTTTGATGCCGTCTTCCGCGTCCGCAGCGTTTTGGCCATGGGCGTTCATTCCTATTTCCAAGATCGTGGATTCGTTTATGTCCATACTCCGGAGATCACTGGCAACGATGCGGAAGGAGCCGGTTCCGTCTTTACCCTCGTTACCGATGGGAAAGACCCATACAACGAATTCTTTGGAAGGAAAGCCAGTCTGACCGTCTCTGGCCAACTCCACGTTGAAGCTTTTGCCTTGGCTTTCAAGAACGTTTATACCTTCGGCCCTACCTTCCGCGCCGAAAAATCGAATACCACAAGGCACGCTTCCGAATTCTGGATGATCGAGCCCGAGATGGCTTTCGCCGATTTGGATGATGACATGGCTTGCATTGAAGACTGCATCAAATATTTGATCAAATACGTTATGGATCGCTGTCCGGATGAAATGGCCTTCTTCAATCAATGGATCGCTCCGGGATTGTTGGATAAACTCAATGCCGTGCTTTCTTCTTCGTTTACCAAAATGGAATATGACGAAGGCATAAAATTGCTTCAAAAAGCAGTCGCTTCCGGCGTGAAATTCGAAAATTCCAATATTGAATGGGGGATGGACCTTCAAAGCGAGCATGAACGTTACCTTACGGAAAAAGTCGTCGGTGGTCCAACGTTCTTGATTAATTACCCAAAAGAAATCAAGGCCTTCTATATGCGCGAAAACGACGATGGCAAAACCGTTGCTGCCTGCGATTTATTGGTTCCTGGTGAGGGTGAGATCGTCGGTGGATCCGAACGCGAGGATAGATATGACGTTTTGAAGGCCAAGATGGACAAATTAGGGAACACCAAAGGCCTTGAATGGTACCTTAATCTTAGAAAATATGGCGGCTGCCGTCATGCCGGATTCGGGATCGGGTTCGATCGGTTGCTTATGTATATCACCGGCATTGGCAACATCCGCGATACCGAACCATATCCAAGAACGAGCAATGCGTTAAAATATTAATATGTCCAAAGAAACCGAAAACCAGAAAATCGAAGAAAAGAAGCTCCTTGGAAAGAAACGGGTTTTCTTTGCTTTGATCGCGGTCGATGTCATTCTCGCCGGCCTATTCGTTTGGGCTTTGGTTGAGGCGATAATAGGCTAATGGCCGGAAATTCTGGCATTGCCATACCTTAGCGAGTCTGATCATTGCTGATTGGGCTCGCTTTTTTCTTTGGCTTTTTGGATCTCGTTTGGATTCAATTCCCCAATCGGCATCGTATCGTAATAATTGAATCCTTCCAATGATTTGTTATAGATGTCGTTGGCTCGTTTGGATACGTATATGGCGCGGCTGAAGTACGCCCATGCAGCTATCAAAACATAGGACCATCCAACGATCCAAAGAGTGCTTAATATGTAGGAAGGCCAATATTCTGCGACTAGATGAGGACTATTTATAAGTTCTGGCCATTTGTTTAGGAGTTTCATTCCCCAAAGGGTTACGTAGTTATCTTGATTGCCGAAATCCCATTTCCAGAAGATGGTGGAAAATTCGGTTAGGTATTTGTCGGTCCACTCATTCGTAATCGCACCATAGATAACATAGAAAATGACCGAGACGAGGATTATGCAAACTCCTGGAGTTGCGTCTTTGACGAATTTCCTTCCGTTTTTTTTGAAAGCGTATTTCTTGAATTGCTTTTTGTTCTCGATGACTCTGAACCTGACTGCATCGGAAACAAGATTGTCCAATCTTTTTCCGAAAGTTAGGGTTATTATCCTAATCAAAGCTCCTATCAATGCGAAGACGATGAACAAAATAGCCAATACGATGATGGCGGTTATCAATAAGCGGCGATCTGTTTGATCTAATTGGACAGAGGCTAAAATCATTTGTCTTCACCTCCTTCGTCTGGAACGTTTATTGGGTTATCGATCGATGATTCATTATAGGTGTCATCATCGAAATCAAAGGCTGGCTGGGCCGGTATTTGCTTGTATTCGGCATCAGGCAATTCTTGATAGCCGGGGGCTTCTATTTGCTGATTGTTTGGAACATTCAATTGGGGATTGGTTTGGGGATTCAATTGCTGGTAGTTGTCGAAATTATTCAAGGCAGGATTGCTCGGCTGCTGATTAGGGGCGCTGTAATAGTTGTTTTGGACATAAGTCGTCGCGTTGTTTTGAACAGGCTGAGGCGCTGGCTTTTGGCTTTCCAATTCTTTCGCGACCAATGAATCATGGTGGGCCTTTTTGGCAGCTTCCACTTCCAAGTCCTCTTCCAATGGCTTGAAGAATTTGTCGCCTTTGAAGAAACGGATCATTCCTATTGGGACAAGGATGAACCATCTGCACAGCCCATAGATCATATATAAAACCGCTCCCGCCAAAATGAATGGCGAGATGAGCATATAAACGATACCCATTCCAAGCCCTTTGAGAAATTTCATATATCTATTTTGCTCTATGGCCATTCTTTTTGATAGAGAAAAGAATGAGAAGTAAGCCGGCGACTATCGGATAATAGTTTCCTAGCAAAATGGCTTTCCGCGTTTCCAACAAAGGCGAAACGAAGGCGACGATGAATATGCCGATTATCAAAAAGACGCCTAAAAGGATGAAGAGAATTTTGCTTTTAAGACAAACTGAATCATATATGCACATCGAAAGCAAAAATGCGGATGCGACGAAACATATATAGCCCAGTTCAAGAAGGAACAATCCTGCCGATATGCCAATAATTCCGAAAGATAGGGTCCCAATCCCATCCATTAGATATGATTGATGATCTTCTCTTATGTCAAGCCTCCCATGGAACAGCACGATCAAAAAGTGGGAGAGGACGGTTTGAATCAGCCCTAATGCCAATAACAAAGAGGGGAAGGCTATCAAAACATTTTCCTTTTCGTTTAGCTTCAATAAGACGATCGTAGCTTCGATTGGGTTGATTCCGCTTAATCCTTTTATGATTGGGACGGAAAGGTAATTCAAACCCAAAGAAAGGAATGAAACGGCCAAAATCGTGTAGGTAGTCGGAGTTTTTGCCCTTGCTAGCATTCCATATAAGCCTCCACACAGTAATGCTGGAAGCAAATAGAACAAAGTTTCGGTCAAATTGAAGGATGAGGCTCCCAGCATGATGACTGAGGTAGCCAAAAGGAAAGGGATCGAATATTTGGTTTTCGTTAATCTGGTCCCTAATGCTGAAACAACCGGCAAAACGAAAATCGTTGCGATGGTGAAAAAAGGGAAGAAACTGGATATCAAAGTCAAAACGACCGAAACTCCGGACATAATGCCCAAGAAGGCTATGTTTTGGGATGGCGTTTCCCTTTCTTTCATTTTCATCATATTGATTATTCTATAGGATTGACCCGACAAAATCACAACAATCGAAGGCTCATCTTACGATTCGTCTATAAGGAAAATATATATGTGGCTTCTCTTTAAGAGAAGGATAAATACGAGTATACTTAGTTCACGTATGGACTACTCCTCTTTGCTCAACGACAAACAATACCAAGCCGTCTCTAGTTCTTCCCTTTACACTAGAATAATCGCAGGGGCCGGTTCTGGGAAAACTAGGGTTTTGACATATAGAATTGCCTACTTGATAACCGAATGCGGGATGGATCCTTCCAAGATTTTAGCCATCGCTTTTACCAACAAAGTCGCGAATGAGATGAAGGAACGCGCCACGAAACTCGTTAAGGAAATAAAGGGCGTTTCAACCAATCTGAACATTTCTACGTTCCATTCTTTATGTGCGAGGTTTTTGCGCATCGAACATTCCTTTTTGGGATATCCCGCCAATTTCACCATCTATGACGAAAACGATCAGCTTGGCGTCATCAAGAACGTCGCTGCTGGCTTCGGATACAAGAAAAGCGACCCAATAGTGAAAACCGCCACCCAATTCATCAGAAAACGCAAAGGCCTTGGCCAATACCCGGAGAATATCAACCGTAGAAACCTTTTGTCGGAAGAAGAAAGGATCTGTTTGGATTTCTACGCTCGTTATGAAGAAGAAAAAAGCAAAGGATATGGTTTTGATTTCGATGATCTCTTGAACAAAACGATCGAAATATTGGAAGGCAATGATGATGTTAGGGAACATTGGGCCAAGAATTACGATGCGATCCTCATCGACGAATTCCAGGATACCAACGACGTCCAATTCAAATTGCTTAGATTATTGATGAGGAAAGACACATCGGTATATGTAGTCGGAGACCCAGACCAAACAATCTATTCTTGGCGCGGTGCCAACCCTAAGATCATCCTTGATTACGATCGGATATTCGAAGGCGCAGAGACCATCATCCTTAACCAAAATTATCGTTCGACCCAAACCATATTGGATGCGGCGAACAAACTGATATCCAAAAACAAAAAACGCGTTCCGAAAGATCTTTTCGCGACCAATTCCAAAGGTGACCCCATCCAGACTAAGATTTCGGGAACTGCGGAATATGAAGCCGATTGGGTCAGCGGCAAGATTTCCTATTTGGCTAGAAAAGACATGGTTGATGGACAACCTAACTACAAAAACATCGCGATTCTTTATCGTTCTTCCTATTTGACCAGACCCTTTGAATCGGCCTTAAAAGACAAGGGAATACCTTATAAGATATTCGGGGGCCTCCGCTTCTATGAACGCATGGAAGTCAAAGACGTCTTGGCTTATTTCAATTTGCTGGTCAACGATTTCGACAACATCTCTTTCGATAGAATCGTGAATGTTCCAAAAAGAGGGATCGGAGATGGGACCATTCAAAAAATACATGAAGAAGCCAATAGGGCAGGTCTTTCGGAATATCAATATATGTCCAGGATATCCGAATTCAAGGACAGCGATATCCCCACCAAAGCAATAAACAAGATTTCCGAATTCATTTCGATAATGGAGAAAGCCAAACGTAAGTTGGAAGAAAAGATCGAGGCATACGCCGGGATTTTGAAAGACATGATAACGGATCTCGGATATCTGAAATACATCGCCGAGAACGAAGAATTAGACGAAGATAGACTGGGGAACGTAAATGCGTTGTTTGATGATATCAACCACTTCATTTCCAACAATTCTGAATCGTCTTTCTCGGAATATCTTCAAAACGTCGCTTTATTGACCGCCCAAGATGATATGAGCCAGGGAAATTACGTTTCGCTTATGACTTGTCATGTCGCCAAGGGATTGGAGTTCGATTACGTTTTCGTCATCGGCCTAAACCAAGGGACGTTCCCATCGGCTAGGGCCGTCGCCGAAATAGAAAGGGACGGCGAAGAAGAAGAACGTCGTTTGGCCTATGTCGCCTTCACCAGAGCAAAAAAGGTTTTGTTCCTCTCTGGCAATAGATCTTATTCCTATGTCACCGATAGCAAGAGCGAGCCGTCTCAATATTTCAAAGAAGCCGGAATCGAATTGCCAAGGGTCAATGAATTCACTTCTTCAAAAGTTTGGCAATCCAATAACAAAAAGCGGGACTTTTCCTCTTCTTGGAACGATTATTTTTCCGATGGAGACGCTATTTTGCCTTTTGAGAAGAAGAAAAAAACAGCAGTCGAAGAGAAGCCTATCGAGAGACCAAAAAACAACATCGTTTGGAAAATCGGAGACAGGCTGCATCATGAGAAATTCGGCGATGGATACGTCGAGAACATCATCAATGATTCGATCATCGTCGTGAATTTCGATGAGGAAGGCAAAAAGACTTTGATGGCCAACCATCCGATGCTTTCCAAAATAAAAAGCCAAGGAGGAGAAGCATGACCTTTTTAGAAGCCCAAAAAAGAATAGATGAACTAACCCTCCTTTTGGATAAATACAATTACGAATATTACGTTTTGAACCAGTCATCGGTTTCAGATGCCGAATTCGACCGTTTGATGCAAGAACTGATTTCTTTGGAAAAGGAATTCCCCCTTCTCAAGAAAGTGTCTTCTCCAAGCCAAAGGGTCGGTGGGATGGTTCAATCGGAATTCAAGAAGATCCCTCATAAAAGATTGATGCTTTCTTTGGGCAATGTCTTTAATGAAGACGAGATGAGAGATTGGGACAAAAGAGTCCGCTCTTTGGCAAAGAAAGACGTAATCGAATATGCCGGAGAAGTCAAAATAGATGGCTTGGGCATTTCTTTGATATATGCCAATGGAGAGCTTCAACATTGCGTTACCAGAGGTGATGGGGAAGTCGGAGAAGACGTAACAGCCAACATCGTGACCATCAAAACGATTCCTCTCCGCGTTAAGGAAAAACGCCCATTTGAGGTCAGGGGTGAGGTATTCATGAGCAAAAAGACCCTTGAAGACCTCAACAAGAAAAGAACAGAGAATGGGGAACCGTTGTTCGCGAATGCCAGAAATGCCGCCGCCGGGAGCGTAAGGCAACTTGATTCTTCAATCGCCGCATCAAGGAATTTGGATGCCTTTTGGTATTATTTGGTTAACGCTAGAGAACTTGGCATCCATTCTCATTTAGAAGCTTTGGCTTATTTGGACGAGCTAGGATTCCAAACGAACCATGAGAGGCGTCCGCTCCATGGCATCGAAGACATCATTTCCTATATGGAAGAATACCAAGAAAAACGACCAACACTTGGCTATGACATCGATGGCTTGGTCATAAAAGTGGATGATTTGGATTCTTATGACCAACTAGGGTATACCGCCAAAGAGCCAAGATGGGCGATAGCCTACAAGTTCCCGCCAGAAGAAGTGACGACGAGGCTATTGGATATCGTCATTACGATTGGCCGAACCGGAAGAGTCACTCCGAATGCGATTCTCGAACCAGTCAGAGTGGCCGGATCAACCGTTCAAAGGGCTACGTTGAACAATGAAACGTTCGTTTTGGAAAAAGGATTGATGATCAATGATATAGTAGGCTTGCATAAAGCCGCTGATGTCATCCCTGAAGTAACCGGTCCGATATTGTCTAGGAGAGATGGCACCCAAATTCCTTGGACGATGCCGGAGATTTGCCCAATCTGCAATCGGCCTTTAACGAAAATCAAAGGACTGCATTATTGTTGGAATCCTAACTGCGATTCCAAAAAAATCGAAGGAATGATCCATTTTTCCGCCAGGGATATGATGGACATTGATGGGATGGGGGCCTCGGTCGTTGAAGAATTTTTCGCCGAGGGATTCTTAAGCGATATCGCAAGCATCTATCATCTAAGCGATCACGCTTTGGAAATAAAGGAATTGGATGGATGGTCGGATAAATCCATCAATTCATTGTTGGATGCCATCGAAGTTTCGAAAGGAAGATCGTTGGAAAGGCTTTTATTCGGACTTGGAATCAAAGAAGTCGGAGGAAAAACCGCTAAGATCTTGGCAAAAAGATATAAGAACCTCGATAATTTATCCAAAGCAAGCGAAGACGAATTGCTTCAAATCCCAGACATAGGTCCTATCGTTGCCAAGAACATCGTTTCGTGGTTCGAAGACGAAAAGAACATGAAACTTATAGAAGATCTCAGAGAATCTCATCTCAATTTCGATTATCTGGGAACAGATACGATAGACGTCAATTCATATTTCTACGGGAAGACAATCGTTTTGACCGGCTCATTGATCCATTATTCGAGAAACGAATTGACGGAGATATTGGAAGGCATAGGCGCCAAATGTTCAGGATCGGTTTCAAAGAAGACCGATTTGGTCATTGCTGGCGCGGATGCCGGAAGCAAATTAACGAAAGCCAAGGAATTGGGAATCCTTGTCATCAACGAAGATGAGGCCATATCCCATTTAGGAAAGGTAGGTCAATAATGAAAACCATTACAATTGAAGTATTGAAGGATGCAGCCAACCGTTTGCTCTTCGATCTAAACGAAGAAGAATACCAAACTTTATATAATGAGTTTGGCGTTCTTTCCGCTCAAATGAAAACGATCGCTAGCCAAAAAGATCTAGGCGATTATGAGCCGATGACATTTCCATTCAAAGAATGCGTGACTTCTTATTT
Organism: uncultured Eubacteriales bacterium; assembly: GCA_963652335.1. Classification (GTDB taxonomy): domain Bacteria; phylum Bacillota_I; class Bacilli_A; order RFN20; family CAG-826; genus UBA4951. The sequence continues at coordinate 31,650 of CAVJSS010000005.1, forward strand.
AAGGGATGATGAGCCAAGCGAACCTTTCACTCCAAGCGAGGCGCTTAAAAACGCAGGCAGCAAAAAAGATGGCCAAATCAAGTTGCCAAAGGTGGTTTTGTAATGAGTTATTTAGATTTATCGATTTCTGAGATTCACCAAGCTTACCTTAAAGGTGAAACGACCCCTCATGAACTGACTAAAGAAGCTATCGAAAGGGCCAAAAAAGACAACAACAACGCTTTTGAAAGAATTTGCGAACAAGAAGCTTTGGAATTTGCTTCAAATTTAAAAGAAGTCGAAGCCGACAACGTTTGGTGGGGAATTCCTTTTCTTTCGAAAGACAATTTCTCAACCAAAGGCATAGAAACGACCGCCTCTTCCAACATCCTTAATGGCTATGTCCCTTTGTTCGATGCTCATGTCATCAAAGCTTTGAAAGAGAAAAAAGCCATCTTGATCGGCAAGACCACGATGGACGAATTGGCAATGGGCGGGACCGGCACTACCGGTCATAAAGGAATGACTTTCAACCCATATGATGAGAGCAAAACCCGATTGGTCGGCGGATCTTCTTGTGGGTCAGCCGCCGCAGTGGCCGCCTCGATCGTTCCGTTTGCATTGGGATCCGATACTGGTGACTCGGTGAGAAAGCCGGCCTCGTATGCCGGACTTGTTGGTTTTAAGCCAACTTGGGGCAGGATCTCTCGTTATGGATTGTTCCCATTCGCTCCGTCTTTGGATCACGTTGCCTATTTTACCCGCAATGTCGAAGATGCCGCGCTTGCTTTGGAAATATTGGCTGGAAGATGCTTGAAGGATTCGACTTCCTCCACTAAACCGGTCGAAGGATATTCCAAGCATCTCAACGATTCGATCGCCGGAAAAAAGATCGCCGTTTTAAATGAAGTCGTCGATTCGATTTCCGATAAAGAAATCAAAGATAAATTCAATTCGTCTTTGAAAGAATTAGAGAAGGCTGGAGCGATAATCGAATATGTCGATTTCGGACGTGAATCGTTATCTTCGCTGTATGCGACCTATATGGTCATAAGCTGTGCGGAAGCGACTTCCAACAACGCTAATTTGGACGGAATAAAATTCGGCCCATATTATGATGGCAATTCCTATCAAGAAGTCATGTATCAAGCGAGAACCAAAGGATTCTCGGAATTGATCAAGAGACGTTTCGTCATCGGCTCTTACTGTTTGATGAAGGGAAACCAAGAAGAGTTGTTCTTGGCCGCCCAAAGAAACAGGGCCAAAATCGTCAAACGGACGAATGATATCCTTTCAAAATGCGACTTCATCTATGTTCTTGCCGCTCCAAGCGTCGCTCCAAAAAAAGATGCTAAAAGCGACAAATTAAGCGATGAATATTTGATTGCTGACAACCATTTGGCTTTGGGTAATTTCGCTGGACTTCCATCGATAACCATTCCCCTTTTCCTTGAAAATGGTTTGCCTGTCGGCGTGAATGTGATGGGTAGGGCTTTTGAAGAATCGAATGTTTTGGCCTTGGCTAACGCCTTAGAAAAGATAACCGGATTGTCTGGATTATCCGTTTTGAACAAGAAGGAGGGCAATTTATGAATTTCGAACCTGTCATTGGCTTGGAAATCCATGTTCAAATGAAAACCAAATCGAAGATGTTCTCTTCGTCTCCAAACGGTTTTTCCAAGAATCCGAACACTCAGGTAACCGAATTGGATATGGGCTATCCTGGATCGATGCCGGTGGTCAATAAGCAAGCGGTCATAAACGCGATCCGCGTGGCCAATGCTTTGCATATGGAAATTGACCATACCTTATATTTCGATCGTAAGAATTATTTCTATTCGGATTTGCCAAAAGGATACCAAATCACCCAACAGGCAAGGCCTATCGGAAAGAACGGCTACGTTACTATTTCGATGCCTGACGGAAACAAGAAAAACATTGGCATCGAAAGAATCCACATGGAAGAAGATACATGCAAGCAAGAACATTTTTTGGATTATTCTTTATTGGACTATAATCGTGCCGGCACTCCATTGGTGGAAATCGTATCTCTTCCGGAAATCAGATCTGGATATGAGGCCATGAAATATGTCGAAGCTATCCGTAACATCGTTATTTATTCAGGCACTTCGGATGGGAAAATGGAAGAGGGGTCCTTGCGTTGCGACGTCAACGTTTCCATTCGTCCGTTAGGCCAAAAAGAATTTGGCACCAAAGTCGAAGTCAAAAATCTAAATTCCTTGAGAAACATCCAAGAAGCGTTGGATTTCGAAATAGAACGCCAAAGCAAAACGATTCTTTCCGGAGGCTTGGTCAGGCAAGAAACAAGACGCTATGACGAAGCTAGCGGAAAAACGGTTTTGATGCGTGTCAAGACCGATGCGGTGGATTATAAATATTTCTGCGAACCGAATATTACCCCGATTGCCTTATCTGACGAATTCGTTCAGGATGCGATCGACACCTGCCCGGAATTATATGATGCCAAAAAGGCACGCTATCTATCTGCTGGTTTGAACGAATCCGATGCCAACATCATCCTTTCCGACACAAAAATGTCGGCTTATTTCGAAAAAGGAATGCCTTTGGTCAAAAATGCCAAAGATTTAGCCAATTTCCTTATTGTGGAAATCAATGGTTATTTGAATAAAAACGGAATGAATATCGAGAAATTTCCTCTGCAACCGGAAATCTTGTCTCAGATTGTTTTGATGCAAGAGACTGGCGGATTGCAGCATAAACAATGCGTTCAGATCTTGGATGAGGTTTTAAAAACCGGAGAAGAGCCTAAAACCGTTCAGAATAGATTGGGCATCAAAGCCCAAATTTCCGACAATTCCGTGATTATGGAATTCGTCATTAAAGTGTTGGATGCCAACCCTCAATCGATTGTCGACTGGAAAAGCGGCAAAGACAGAGCCTTAGGATTCTTGGTCGGCCAAGTAATGAGAGCTTCTCAAGGCAAAGTCAACCCAGCTGAGGTTTCGAAGACTTTGGTTGCGGAAATGCAAAAGAGGTAGAAACATGAAAAACGTTTTGGTTACCGGCGGTCTTGGGTTTATCGGCAGCGAAACCGTTGTCGAGCTTATCGAACATGGCTTTAATCCAATAATCGTGGACAATCTTTGCAATTCGAAAATCGCCGTACTTGACAGAATCAAAAAAATAACCGGTGTATCGGCACTTTTCTATCAAATCGATTGCAGAGACATCGATGGCATGCGCAAAGTCTTCGCCTCCAATAAAATCGATGCCGTCATTCATTTCGCTGCTTTGAAATCCGTAGCCGAATCATTTGAAAAAGCTGAAGAATATGAACAAAACAATGTCGGATCTTTGATGATTTTGATTTCTTTGATGAAAGAATATAAGGTCAATAATCTTGTGTTTTCCTCTTCTGCGACGGTTTATGGAATTCCAAAGAAGCTTCCGTTAACCGAAGAAGACCCGATTGGCGAAGCAGCCAATCCGTATGGGAAAACCAAAATCGAATGCGAAGCTATTTGTCAAAGCGTGGCTGCTCAGTTCAAAGAGATGAATATTGCCATTCTTAGATATTTCAATCCAATCGGAGCCCATCCATCCGGATTGCTTGGCGAAGATCCTAATGGCATTCCAAACAACCTTATGCCATATATAACGAAAGTGGCGATTGGCAAATTGCCTTTATTGCACGTCTATGGCGATGATTACGAAACCGAGGATGGAACCGCTATCCGCGACTATATCCATGTCGTCGACTTGGCAAAAGGGCACATAGCAGCGTTAAATAATTTGGAAGAGAATCCTGGCTTGGTCGCCTATAACTTAGGCACTGGCAGAGGAACTTCCGTTCTTGAAATGATCTTTGCTTTTGAAAAAGCGACTGGGGCTATCATCCCTTATCGAATCGAAGAGAGAAGAAAAGGGGATGTTCCAGCATCCTATGCCAATTGCGACAAGGCTTTGAAAGAGCTTGGCTGGAAAACGATGTTGAGCATCGAAGACGCTTGCCGCGATTCATATAATTTTCAGATCAAGAACCCAAATGGAATAAACTGAGGAGGAACAAAATGGAAAAATTCGCCGTCACATTGGATAACGGCCGCACCTTATATGGCGCCGCCTATAAGATCCCTGATCCAAGAATGCATCTGGTGGTTCATACCGGCATGCAAGAGAAAGCGACCCGTTACGAGGAATTTGCCAATTTCTTGAATCAAAACGGGATCGACGTTTATGTTTTGGATGCTCATGGACAAGGCTTCAATGCCGTTGACGAAGACCATCTTCAAATTTGGCCGAAAGGAGGCTTCTTCGATTCGGTCAATGCCCTTCATCAGAAAATCGAAGAGCTTAAAAAAGACGGACTTCCTACTTGTTTGATGGGTCATTCGATGGGAAGTTTTATCGTTCAGCATTATTTGGAAGTCTACCCTAACACCGCCGACAAAGTAATCATCATGGGTTCGAATGGGCCTGCCAAATTATTGATGGGAATGGGTTATTTCTTAGCTAGTTTGACGGTGAATAAACGCAATTGGAATGAGCCTTCCAAATTCATCACGAACTTAAGCTTAGGCGCTTATACCAAATCGGTCAAAGATAGGAAGACCGACGTTGACTGGCTTTCTTATAACGAAGAAAACGTCGAAGCCTATCTTGCCGATCCATATTTAGGACATACGAACACCAAAGGGTTTTGGAAGGAATTCCTTAAGGGGATGACTCTTATCCATAAAAAGAAATACCTTAAAAACATTTCCAAAGACGAACATGTTCTTATAGTTGCTGGTGATGCCGATCCTGTCGGAAACATGGGAAAAGGTCCCAGAGAGCTAGGCGAATTATATAAATCTTTAGGAATGAAAGATTGCACGGTCAAAATCTATGACCATATGCGTCACGAGATCTTAAACGAAGATAAGAAAACGGACGTCATGAATGACATTCTTGAATTCCTAAATAAATAAAAAAGAAAGCAGGAAAAATATGATCAAATTAGTTTTGCTCCGCCATGGACAATCCATGTGGAATCTTGAAAACAAATTCACCGGATGGACAGACGTCGATCTTTCTCCGAATGGAATCAATGAAGCAAAGGCGGCCGGAAAGGCACTTAAGGAAGCTGGCTTTGCCTTCGATGTCGGTTATTCTTCCGTTTTGAAGCGTGCCAACAACACTTTGGACTATGCTCTTGAAGAATTAAGCCAGTCAGATTTGCCTAAATTCTACACATGGAGATTGAACGAACGCCATTATGGTGCGCTCCAGGGTCTTAACAAAGCCGAATCGGCCCTTAAATGGGGAGATGAACAAGTACATATTTGGAGAAGATCGGCCGATGTCCAACCTCCAGCCCTTTCCAAAGACGACCCCCGATTCCCAGGAAATCAAGAAAAATATCAGCATCTCGTCGAAATCGGCGAGATGAAAGAAGAAGAACTTCCGACTACCGAATGTTTGATTGATACTGCCAATCGTTTCCGCCCGTATTTTGAAGAGCGCATCGTCCCGGCCATCAAAGAAGGAAAAAAAATCATCATCGCAGCCCATGGCAATTCCTTGCGGGCCTTGGTCATGGAACTCGAACATCTGACTCCGAATGAAATCATCAATGTCGAAATTCCAACCGGCAAGCCATTGGTGTACGAACTAGATGAAAAAGATCTCAAAGTCTTAAATAAATATTATCTATAAAAAGGAAGAAGGAACCGAGCAAAGCAAATCGGTTCCCTTTTCTTTTAACTTAGAATTCCTTCTTCCAAAGGCCGTGGAGATTGCAATATTCGTAAACAACCCCATGTTCTGCCTTTTCAAATTCGGCATGTGGCTTTTCGTTTGGTTTTAGGGTAACGATTTCCAGTCCTCTTTCAGATTGAAGGGCTATGAATTGGATAAAGTGGGCATCCATCATCGGGTGTTCGATCGAACCAACGTCAACGATCAGCTTGCTTTCGTCAAATGAAATAAAAGGGACGTGTTTTTCTATAGCTCCGTCAGTGACATTGGCCTTTAGCTCAAGCATCTCTTCGCTTTCGCTAACGAATAAGCCGGCGACTATCGACCCATTTTTCGTTTTGTAGAATTTGGCTTCTTTCATCTTGCATCCTCCTTATTATTTTATTTTATTCGATTTCAATCTGTTTAAAAATCGAAATGCTCTTTCTGCCATAATGTCATTCATCAATAGTCTTGTTTTGAATTATCGGCTCCGTTCTTTTGAATATTTTCGCCTTCTCTATGGTATAATCACTCTCGCATATGGCAAGGAAGAAAGACAATTCGGTTCTATTGGAAAACAGAAGGGCTCATTATGAATATTTCCTTTCTGATTTTTTGACTGCTGGAATCGTCCTTACAGGAACCGAAATCAAGTCGCTTCGCGCGCATAACGCCGGAATCGCGGATTCTTATGTGCAAGTTCGAAACAACGAGGCTTGGATTTGCAATATGCATATCGCCCCATACAAGGAAGGCAATATTCATAACGTGGATCACTTAAGGGATAGGAAATTGCTTCTTTCCAAGGGCGAAATCAAAAAGCTTGGGAATTCTTTGAAGGACGGAGGATATACATGCGTTCCGACCAAATTGTTCCTGATGCATGGATATGCGAAATTGGAAATCGCTTTGGCAAAGGGCAAAAAGCTTTATGACAAGCGAGAATCGATCAAGGAACGTGATCAAAATCGCGATATGGAACGCCTAAAGGCCACGGATTATAGATAGAAATGACCGAAGAAGAAGAAAAAACCCAGTTGGTAGAAGAAGACGAAGAAGATTTTAAGGCCGAAAAGAAAGCCAAGATTAGAAGAATCGTCTATTTTTCGGTCTTAATTCTTTTAGTCATTGCTTGTATAGTTGTTATCGTTGTGCTTAAGAAATAAAGAATATGTCATTGTTGGAATTAGTCAGGGAAGATGGTGAAAGAATCCGCGTCGATTCGGAGAAAAGAGTCGTCTATTTTTCGTCAAGGGAATCGTCGTTCACGAAGGCGGAATGGTCGTTGCTCAAAGGATTGTATTTCAATGTCGGAAAGCCTGTGGAAAGATCCTTTCTTTTAGAACTTCTTGCCAAACACATCCATCGAGAAGATACGAGAATCGTCGATGTGCATATCTCATCAATCAGAAATAAACTGGCAAAATTGAAAGTCGCCAGAATTAAATCCATCTATGGGGTCGGATACGTCTTAAGTCCGATGAAAAAGAAATAATTTAGGTCCTTTCTAGACCTTTTGAATTTATTCATACACTGTAAAAAGCAAGCCATTGAGATAGGGCTTTTTTCTTATCAAAATTATGTATCGCAAAGAGGTCCGTAGATATGTTCAATCCAGACAAATACCCTTTCAGTGTTGATAACGAAAAAAGATGCCGAGCCAGCAAAGAGGACTATCTTTCGGAATGCGAGATGGTGGAGACCGTCCATCAAACCAGCCGGATCATGATTTCGGCTTTCGATGGCTCCGATTACGATTAAGCGATCTATCGATGTTTCAAAAGCCCTCTTAGAGAGGGTTTTTTCTTTCTTTTGTTGCGATAATTTCCTTAAAGCGTATGCTTTACGCGAGAAGAGGGAGGCCTTATGGAAGAACGCTACCGCCTAGACAACATCAATTGGGACGAATATTTCATGGGTTTGGCCGTCTTGTCTTCGTTGCGCAGCAAGGACCCTTCGACCAGAGTCGGCGCCTGTATAGTCGATAACGACAAAAAGATCGTTTCGGTTGGGTATAACGGCATGCCTAGAGGAGTTTCCGATGATGAAGTTCCTTGGGGGCATGGGGAAGGATTGGAATCCAAATACCTTTTCGTTTGCCACGCCGAATTCAATGCCATCCTCAACAATAGGCAAGGCACTGCTTTGAAGGATTGCACATTGTATGTGACCTTGTTCCCTTGCAACGAATGCGCCAAAGCCATCGTTCAAGTCGGAATCAAAGAGGTCGTCTATTTGTCGGACTTCCATAGCGACGACATCATCTACAAAGCTTCTCGCAAGATTTTGGAATTGGCCGATGTCAAGCTTCGCCAATATGAAGGAAAAAGCATAGATATCAGTATTAAATAATGAAGAACCGCATCTTTTATCGAATAGTGATTTACGTTCTCATTTTGGGAATGATCGCCGCAATAGCTTTTGCTCCGAACGCCGGAAAAGAAGATCCAGACATCGCTTACTGGATCGTCGGCGGGGTTCTAACGGGCTTATGGCTTGTTTTCGTCATAATCAACGAGATCTTGGTTCATAGAAAACTTAAAAAGGAATCCGAACAATGAGTTTCGCGATTGAAGTAAAAGATTTGATTTTTAGCTATGATCACGAAAGAAATACCCTTGATGGGCTTACTTTCAACATAGAAAAAGGCGAACATGTCGCCTTGATAGGACACAATGGTTCTGGCAAATCGACCTTGACCAAGGTTTTGGTTGGCCTCCATAGCAAATTCAAAGGAGAGGTTAAAATATTCGGCCTTCCATTGGACAAAGAACACCTGACTAAAATACATCGCAAAGTCGGAATCGTTTTTCAAAACCCAGATAACCAATTCGTTGCCTCAAGCGTGGCCGAAGATATCGCATTCGGCTTGGAAAACCGGCAAATGCCTAGGGATCAGATGGAAGAAACCATCGATAAATATCTAAAAGAAGTCGGCATGGAAAAATTCAAGGATTCCGCTCCGGAAAATCTTTCCGGCGGGATGAAGCAAAGAGTCGCCATCGCCGGGGTTTTGGCCATGGAACCGGATCTTTTGATTCTGGATGAGGCAACATCGATGCTTGATCCAAAGGGCAAAAGGGAAATTTTGGATCTCATCAATTCGATGAAAGAACATAATCCAGAATTGACCATTTTATCGGTTACCCACGATGTTGAAGAAGCCGCCCAAGCTGACAAAGTCATCGTTTTGAACAAAGGAAAGATCGTTGCGATTGGCAAGCCTAACGAAGTTTTCTCGAATATCAAAGCTTTGGAGGAAATCCGTTTGGGAGTACCTTTTTTCATCCAACTGAAGATGGCCTTGGCCAAAAAAGGAATCTCAATCCCTGAAATTATAACAAACATGCGCGAATTGGAGGATTTCCTATGTCGATAACCTTTGATCACGTATTCCATGTTTTCAGCAAGAAAACCCCATTTGAATTCGAAGCCCTCAAGGACGTTTCTTTGGAAATCGAAAAAGGCGCATTTGTCGCCATCGTTGGGAGAACCGGTTCTGGGAAATCCACATTGATACAACATATAAATGCTTTGCTTCGCCCAACTGAAGGCGAAGTCAAAGTCGATGAATTCGTCAACGGACCGAAAAACAAGCTCAAAGGCAAGCCGATCAAGGCGTTGCGTTCGAAGGTGGGTATGGTTTTCCAATTCCCCGAATACCAGCTTTTTGAAGAAACGGTGGAAAAGGATGTCAGTTTTGCTCCGAAAAACTTCGGAGTCTCAAAGGAAGAATCGATAAAAAGAGCCCATGAGGCTCTGAAGATGGTCGGCTTGGACGAATCATTTTACAATCGTTCCCCATTTGAATTGAGCGGTGGGGAAAAACGCAAGGTAGCCATCGCCGGCATTTTGGCTGCCAAACCACAGGTTTTGGTTTTGGATGAGCCGACAGCCGGATTGGATCCTGCCGCCTCTATCGATACGATGGATCTTTTCAAAAAGATACATGAAGAAGAAAACATAGATCTTATCTTGGTGACTCACGACATGGACTTGGTGGCAAGGTATGCCAAAAGAGTCATAGTCGTTGCCGATGGAAGCGTCGCTTTCGATGGGAAACCGACCGATCTATTCGAAAAAGACTTAGCCGAATATTCTTTGGATAACCCAAGTGTTTACCGCGCTTACAAAGAATTGAAAAACATGGGATTGAATTTGCCAAACAAGGAGCTTAATACCGTCGATGATTTGGCAGATGCGATCAAGGAGGCTTTATACAATGGCCGCTAGCATCACCCTTGGTCGTTACGCACCATATAACACCTTCATCCATAAATTGGACGCCAGAATCAAGATATTCGCCTTGATCGCATTGATGGTTCCTATTTTTCTTAACTACGGAACGATCGGAGAAGAGGGATATTATACGATGACTTTCCTTATCAATGGCGTTCTTCTTATCGTCTCGATCGTTTTGCTTTTGATTGCCAAGGGATCGATCCTCTCATTGCTGAAATCGTTGAGGTCCTTATGGTTTATGGCCATATTCGTCTTATTGATTTATTGCTTGATTCCTCGCACTACCTACACGGATTGGATCGCTTTCAAGATAAAAGACTTCCCTATTTATTGGGCGTCTTTATTGGATGCGGCAAGGATTTTGATCCGCTTGGTCTCGATGATCGCGTTGATGATGATTTTGACTTCGACCACCAAGCCGCTTCAAATGACTGACGCTTTCGAATGGTATTTGACGCCATTTAAATGGATTGGTTTGCCAACGCATGAACTAGCGATGATATTGTCAATCGCTTTGCGTTTCATACCAACCATTTTGGAAGACACCCAAAGGATCATGAACGCTCAAGCCTCGAGAGGGGTGGATTTCAAATATGGTGGGCTAAAAACCAAAATCAAAGCCATTGTCTCTCTCATCGTTCCATTGTTCGTTTCGGCTTTCATCCGATCCGAGGAATTGGCTGATGCAATGGAATGCCGCGGATATGACCCAAGGGCCAAAAGAAGCAGATATCGCGTTTCCAAATTCGGTTGGAGGGATCTTATCGGATTGTTGTTCACCTGCGTTATCTTAGGATTGGCCATTGCGGCATCGGTGACGAAGTTCAATGCCTTTGCCTTGTTCGGGATCGTTGTCAAATAATGAATTATTTCTGCGTCGTTTCATATTTGGGACATTCTTACAAAGGCTGGCAAAGGCAGCCTGGTTTAAACACGGTCCAAGGGAAAATAGAAGAATGCCTTTCGCTTTATTTCAACGCCCCTATCTCCATTTTTGGCGGAGGAAGGACTGATGCAGGCGTAAATGCCTTGGGTCAGGTCTTTAATTTTCATTCGGAACGTTTGATCCCTTCAAAGGAATCATTTCTATATGCGATGAACCATCGGCTGCTCCCGAGTGATATCTCCATTCTTTCAATCGAAGAAAAACCGGATGATTTTCACGCCAGGCATTCATCGGTGACCAAGACTTATCGTTACTCGTTCAGACTTGGGGAAAAGAAGCCTTTCGAATCCGTAACGGTGGCCCAAATGGGAACCAAAAATTTCAATTTAGGAGACTTCCTGTCCGCTTTGGAGATGCTGCTGGGTACTCATAAGTTTTGGGATTTCACCAACAAGATGGAAGACGTCAACGATTATGTGAGGACCATTTACAGAATCAAAGTCATCATAGATAACAAAAACGATCCGAAACTGATTTCGGTCGAATTCGTCGGCAATAGATTCATGACCTATCAAATCAGGATCATGATGGGGGCCGCATTCCGGGTCGGATTTTCGCAAATGAGCATAGAAGAATTTAATGAACACATCGATTCGAAAGAGAGAAACATCATCAATTTCAAAGCCAATGCGGAAGGCTTGACTTTTGTTGGCGTAGGCTATGAGAAGGTTGACAATAAAGATGTAGGATTCATCGTTGATTGCCTTTCAAAATAAAGAAATTCAAAAAAATCTAGTATGCGTCATCTCGAGTGGTAGAATACCACTTGTCAAAATTAAGGAGAAAAGGATTATGGGCAGACATTTTGAAGTTAGGGCTGCTGCCATGGCAGCTAGCGCCAAAGCCAAGAGTGCCGTTTACATGCGTGCTTCCAAAGAAATCTACGCAGCGGCGAAGGCTGGTGTTCCTGACCCTGAAGCCAATCTCGCGTTAAGAAGCGCTATTGAAAAATACCGCAAACAATGTCCGAAAGACGTAATCGACAGAGCTATCGAAAAGGCCAAAGGCGGCGATGCGGTCGCTTATATCCAAGGCCGTTACGAATTTTATGGCGCTGGCAATTCCTATGTCATCGTCGACACCTTGTCCGACAATGTCAACCGCGCTTTGGTCACCGTTCGCACCATCGTTACCCGCAAAGGCGGCAAGATGGGCTCGGTCGCCTACAATTTCGAATATCTCGGCTTGATCGATTTCAAGGGCGAGAATCGCGATGAAGTCGAAGAAGCCTTGATCATGGGCGACGTCGATGTCAAATCCGTCGAATTGGATGATGGAATCATCGAAGTCACCGTTGCCCCAAGCGATTTGGGGAAAGCCACCGATGTCTTGAAGAGCATCGGAATCAACGACTTCGAACGCAACGAAACCACCATGGTTCCGAATGATTACATCGCGTTGGACGACGAACATCTCGCTACCTTCAAGAAGATGTTGGCCGAATTAGACGAAGCCGAAGACGTCCAAGCCGTCTATCATAACGTCGAAAACGCCTGATAAGCCTCATTGATCACCCTGCTTTTGCAGGGTTTTCTTTTCGCTAGGCAATTTTCGCTTTACAACATACCTTATGGTATGGATAATTACACACGGCACTACTTTGAAAGAGCAAACCCCGGTAAGGTCCAATCCAAAGAAGATTAAGTCGCTAAAAGACTAGAAAAGAGAAAAGAAACATGCAGCGTCAAACCACAATGGCCAAACCATTAGAATTAAAGCGCGCTTGGTACGTCGTCGATGCTACCGATATCCCACTCGGCCGCCTCGCTTCCAAGGTTGCTCAAATCTTGATGGGCAAAACAAAGCCAATTTACACTCCGAACGAAGATACCGGAGATTACGTCATTATCTTGAATGCTTCCAAGGTCAAATTGACCGGGGATGCCGAACACAAGAAGAATTATTACAATGTCAGCGGATATAACGGCGGATTGCGTACCCGTTCTTCGGGCACCATGCTTCGCGAATTCCCTGTCGAAATGGTCGAAAGGGCCATCTGGGGCATGATGCCAAAGGGACCTTTGGGCCGTAAAGAGTTCAAGAAATTATTCGTCTATGCCGGAGCCGAACATGAACAACAAGCTCAGCAACCGGTCGTTCTTGACCTCAGCAAATAAGGAGATTTGAAAAGATGGCTAATACTAAATATTACGGCACCGGACGCAGAAAGAGTTCTATCGCCCGCGTCTATATCTCCAAAGGCAATGGCACCATCAAGGTCAATGACCGCGATGTCAACGAATATATGCCATATGCCACCCTCGTCCAAAACCTCAAGCAGCCTCTTGCCTTGACTGGCACCGAAGACAAATACGATATCGAAGCCATTGTCAAAGGTGGTGGCTTCACCGGTCAGGCCGAAGCTATCCGCTTAGGCATCGCCCGCGCTCTTCTTGAAGCCGGCGAAGATCGCAAGACCTTGAAGGTCGCTGGCATGCTGACCCGCAACGCCCGCTCCAAAGAACGTAAGAAATACGGTCTCAAAGCCGCTCGTCGCGCCCCACAATTCAGCAAGCGTTAAGCTAATTCCGAGAAAAACCCACCTCAACGGATGGGCTTTCTTTCGTTTTACGGAGGTTTTCGAATGTTAGACAAAGAAATCGAATCATTGATAAAAGATGAAACGAAGAGGCAAAATGAAGGGATCGAACTGATTGCTTCGGAAAATTATCCATCAATGGACGTAATGGAAGCCCAAGGGTCAATTTTCACTGCCAAATATGCAGAAGGATATCCAAATAAGCGTTATTATGGCGGGTGCGTCAATATCGACAAAGGAGAGAACCTGGCTATAGAAAAAGCCAAAGAGCTTTTCAATGCGGCTTACGCCAACGTCCAACCTCATTCTGGCTCTCAAGCCAATTATGCCGCCTATCATGCCTTGCTCCCTAATGGCGGGAAGATCTTGGCTTTGGTTTTGGCCGATGGCGGTCATCTAACTCACGGATCTCCAGTCTCGTTCTCAAGCCACGATTATCGATTTTCATTTTATCCTTTGGGAGCGGATGCCCATTTGGATTATGACGAAATCGAAAAACAAATATATTCATTCGATCCTGATTTGGTTTTGTCTGGCTATTCCGCTTATCCATATGATATAAGCTTTTCCAAAATCCGTTCGATAATCGATAAATGTAATAAGGAAAAAGGGAAAAAAGTCCTTTTCATGGTCGATATGGCCCATATCGCCGGCATCGTCGCGGCCAAATTATGCGAAAATCCTCTCGATTATGCCGATTTGGTTACAACCACGACTCATAAGACCTTAAGAGGACCTAGGGGCGGATTGATATTATGCAACGATCTTAAATTAGGCAAAGCGGTGGACAAAGCCGTCTTTCCTTATGCCCAAGGCGGCCCTTTGGAACATGTTATCTTAGCCAAAGCCGTCGCTTTCAAGGAGGCGTTGAAACCGGAATTCAAAGAATATATGAAGCATGTCTTAGAAAACACCAAGGCCTGCAACGATGAACTGGCTAAGCTAGGAGCGGTGGTTTCTGATACCGACAACCATTTGTTTTTGCTTAACGTCCTAGATAGTTATGGGATAACCGGAAAAGACGCTCAAGCCAAACTTGAAGAGATAGGGATCACCAGCAATAAAAACATGATTCATAATGACGCTCTTAAGCCGAATCTCTGCTCTGGGATACGTTTAGGCTTTGCGGCAGCGACTTCCAGAGGGTGCAACAAAGATGATGCGATCCATATAGCAAAGATCATCGACTCCACTTTGAAAGGAAGCAAAAGCGTTAACGAAATCAAAGCGGAAGTCGCATCAATCGTTTCCAAATGGAAAGACGTCACCAAGCTTAGCTATTGAACGAATAATTCATTAGTCAGCCTAAAAAATGACTCTTACATTATAAAAACGAACCCGTTTTCTAACCAAGGCGTATAATCTTTGGGTATTCTTTTAGAAAGGAACAAAATGGAAAAATTCAAAAGATTGATTCTTTTAACGTCAGCCGCGCTGATTATAGGCGGATGCGACAATAACAGCTCTTCTTCCTCAGAATCGCCAGATTCGTCATCTTCTTCAAGCGAAGAACCTATTTCGCCTTCTTGGAACGATCAACAAAAGGCTTTGATCAAACAATATTGCGGCGAGGTTTTGCCTTACCCAAGCGGTTTCTCCGGCGAGGTATCCGTTACCCAACAATATGACGAAAGCACCTCTTCGAGCTATCTGCTTATCGCCAATCTTTCCGATACCTTCACGATCGGCGATTACTATTTGGATTTAGAGACCGCTTCTTGGTCAGGAATCAGAGGATATAACGGCGAAATCGCCCAGACCAATTCCTCGAATGAAACCTATTATGAATTGACCAAGATCTCCGAAGACAAAGGCTACGAGATTATCTATACCCATTTTTCCGAAGGAAACGAAGAAACGGATAAAAAATACAACGTCATCCAATGCTTCAATGATTTAAATACCGAATTGAGCGATAAAACCGATTGGAGCGAGGATGAAAAAAACCTCTTTAATAGCCACCTCACTGTAGTCCCATCCCTTCTTAAATTAGGAAGCGATGCCAAATTGGCCGAATACAATAACGACATGGTTTATTGCCATGATACCTTGGCCAAGGATCTGACCTTAGAAAACGTAGAGATCTTGAAAAAAGAAGGATATGAGTTGGATGAGCCCTTAAGCGAATCCAAAGGCGCCTATATCTTGAACAAGAAACTTGCCGATGGGCAAACGATAATCGCATCGTTGTATTATTCTGGCGGCAACATCGTTTCTTTCGCTTATCAAGTCAAAGTCCAATACGTGAGCGAATGGCCGTCCTTATTGACTGCCGATTTCAAAGAAAAGACCGGATTCGATGTCCCGACTTTCTATTCCGCAAACGGCTATTATTATTACACCAATAAGGGCGTGACCACGATTTATGCCTATACCAGCGATGCTTATTCTTACTTGAATACGGCCCAAATGGTCCTTAATGAAACCCTTATCGTCGACAATAGCCATAGTTGGTACACCGACTGGGAAGAAAATTTCTATGTCAAACCTGAAGCCAGTTATGATTCTCAAGTAAGCTCATCGGTTTACGGCATCAAATTCGCCCTTCTTGACGAACCATATGATGAAATCGCGAAAGGTTGGCCAAGCGAAAAGATCTCTTCTTTCATGAAAGAAAATGGCATCGAAGGAGAATATCCTGCCTTCGACTTCGCTTCATTGGCCGCCTCGGAAAGCCTTCGTGTCGAAACCATAAACTACAAAGACGCTTATGATGCGGCTTATGCCAAAGTCAAAGCCAATCCTGATTTGTATGATATCGACCCGACTGACGAAGAAGCCATCAAAGCCTGTGCTGCTAACATCGCCAAACAACAAGCCGGTATCAAGATCAAAATCTTAGAGACCGGCGAACGCATCGATCCTTCGAATTCATCTTCCGAAAAAGCGAACAAGGTTTTCGCCTATTTGCAAAACGCTTGCTATAAAGCCGGCATGGCCAAGGTCTATAACTATAACTTCAATTATTCTTATGAGAACGCATCCGGAAGCATGGTGGTCGGTTTGCAAAACTATCTCAATATGACGACCATCACCATCACCTATGGAAGCGGAACGACCCATGAGCCGAAATTCTATTTTGAATCCAAATCGGTCAATTTGGCTGCCGGAAATTCTTACAATCTGGATATCACAATCGACATGTTGCCATATGAAGTTACCTACATTTCCAATAATGATAAGATAACCGTCAATGACGAAGGATGCGTCAAAGTCGCCGACGATGCCGAAGCCGGAACCACGGCTACCATCACCGCTTCTTTGACCGATGGAAACGGCAAAGTTTGGTCTGATACTTGTACCATCACCGTTCCAGATACCTACACCAAAGAAAAGGTCATCAGCATCGTCGCCGACGTTTATAACAAATATTTCGGACTATCTTCCGATAACGATGGCGCCGCTAAACCTCAATCAATCGGGGATGATCCGGATCGGCCGATTTACTATTTCACGGTTTTGACCACTTCCGAAACGAAAGCCGAATTGGAAAAATTCGTTGAATCCTATCTCATCCCATCTGGATTCAAAACCACCTACGATTCTTGGGACGGTGATATGACGATGGATGACGACTATAAGACACCATGCGACATGATATCTTATTATTATTATGACGAAGACTATAACGCTACCAACTTGGTCTTCAGAGTCTACGTTGACCATGATACCAACAAAGTGGCTCTTTATGTCAGAGTCGCTTAAAAATTAATGAATCCAAAGAGACTTTGCTTATCAAAGCCTCTTTTTTGGTTGGGGCAGCATCGTTTTGCAAATATGCCTTAAATTGCCACTTGCCCATAAATGGCCGCGGTTGTATATTATCCTGTCTTTCCGACTTGTAAAAGAATAAAAACCCTTATAAAGCGAGATAACATCTAACTTTTATAAGGGTATT
>CAVJSS010000006.1:0-47586 GCA_963652335.1 uncultured Eubacteriales bacterium
TTTGCGATAATGCCTTAATGCTTGCGCTTTCAGTTTCTCATCGACCATAAATCCCCTTTCGGTTTGTGGTCCAGTCTTTTGTCCGCAGTCCCATCCCAAAACTTTTAAGCGACAGGCTTTTAAAACGCACATCATGAAATAAAATTAGGACAAAAACGTTGGACTTTCTCTTTTTTTGGCAATGACGACATTGTCCTTTCCAAACGCCTATAAGAGGCGTCCTTTGATAAGATAGGCAAAATTTATGTTCTTCTTTTCTAAAATCCTACCCAATAAAACCAACGGAATATACAATAACCCCATCATGAAAGCCAAGAAGAAAGAAACATATAATCCAGTCAAAGCAAGACAAATCGAATTGCTGAGCAAATATTACGAAATAGACGAAGAAAACAAGGTGGTGAAAGTCACCTTGGCTTATGAAAAAGCCAGCGAGCTTTTTGTTACCGATTACGCTTCGGAAGAACATCCCGAATTCAAGGAAGAGATATTGTCGAGAGTCAGCGATATTCTTTCTCGCATCCCTTTGGATTATAAAGCGGATCTTAGCTTTGCCATCGATGATTACGAAGGATACGATCCAAACAAATTATTGGAATCCTTCAACGATTTGGTCGAAATGAATAATTACGAAGGCTTTGTAGACGGAAGGAAAAAAGGATTGAGAATCGCTTTGCTATTGATCGCTGGGATAATCTCCTTGGTATTGATGATAAGCGGAACCAAGGGAGGATGGTTCGGGGAAGATTCGACGAAGGATCTAATCACCGAGATAATCGACATCATCGGCTGGGTCTTTATCTGGGAAGCCGTATCCATCATTTTCCTTTCCCCAAACGAAGAGAAAATCCGTTCAGTCAAATTGAAGACCAGAGTCAATTCGATAAGCTTCAAAGACGGGAATAACGGAAAAATCCTAACCGAAGAAAAAGGACTCAAAGCCTTTGAGAGCTGGCATGGGGAATCCAAAACGAAAAGAGCTTCCAAAAGCCTTCTCCTTATATCCGGTTCCGGATTCTTGGCGGTGGCCACCTCCACTTTGATATCCGGGATAAGCGATATTTCTTCCAATGCTAGTTCCTATGGGACCGTAACGCTTATAAGCTATCTTGCTTTCACTATCCTTTTCTGCGGATTCATGATCGTATCCGGGATAGGTGCCATATCCTCCTATTTGGATAGGGGTCCCCTTAAAAAAGCGGTGCCGTATTTCGCTATCCTCAACATCATAATCGGCATATTGGGAATAGTTTTGTCTTTTGTTGAAAACGATGGATCCGGCAATTGGAAATTCGTCGTATCCAGCATCGTTTCTTTCATTTTGTTTTTGCTTTATGGGGCAGGCTGGCTTTTGGGTTTGAATAAAGCGAAGGCATCGAAGGAAAAATGACGGATAGCTATCGAAATCGCTAACCTTCGATTTTCTTTTGGATTATATTTTTATTACGAAAGAAGGAGGAAAAAACAATGGGAATGATCATCACCATCAGCCGTGAATTCGGAAGCGGCGGAAGGGAACTTGGAAGGCGTTTGGCCGACAAATTGGGAATTGCATATTACGATAAGGAAATTCTTAGCGAAATCGAGAAGAAAACCCCATTTTCCAAGGAATATATCGAAGATATGTGCGAATCAAGGCCCATTCCCCTTTATCCTATCCATTATGGGATCAGCTGGAGCTTGATCCAAGATCCGCATCTTAAGCAATCGATAGAGATGTATAAGACCCAAGCCGACACCATCAAAGAATTGGCCGACAAAGGATCTTGCATCATCATCGGCCGTTGCGCGGACTATATCCTAAGCGATAGGAAACCTCTTCGAATCTTCGTTTACAGCGATATGCCATCTAAGATAGAACGTTGCAAAAAAAGAGAAAAGGATCACGAAAACCTAACTGATAAGCAAATCGCCAAACGCATCAAAGCCATCGACAAAAAGAGAAGGAAACATTACGAATTCTACACCGACCAAAAATGGGGTGACAAAAAGAATTACGATTTTTTGATCAATACAGCCAATGTCGAGATAAAGGACTTGGTTAATGCCTTGGTTAACTTATTGCAAAACGACATCAATGATTAATCCCTCAGCTGAGGGATTTCTTTTTTGCCTGCACCTTCTATATTCGTCATCTTTTTGATTGCCAAAACCAAAGCCGGCAAAGAGATCAGGACATTAAGCACCCAAGCCGCCGGATCGGCGAAGCAAACGGCAATATAGGCAGATAAGGAAGCCGAGGAATCAACCGGCCCTCCGTTAAGCAAAGCCGGCAAGAACAAGCAGACCAAAGTCCTTGCCGCCAATTCGCCTACCCCGCTTAAAAACGGCCATAATGGCTTTTGCATTCCCTGCAAGGCATTCCTGACCACAAACAAAACCATGAGGATTATCATCAAAGGAACCGAGACATATAAGTAGGTATTCCCGTATTTTATCGATTCTTCATTGACTTTATCCGCGCTTAAGAAAAGCCTTAGATACGCTCCGTTTATGGTCAAAAGCATCCCTATCAAAACGATGAATGCCCATAATACGACCCCGATCAGCAATGCGGTTCTTATTCCTTTTTTGACTCTTTTGAATTCACCTGCCCCAACGTTTTGGGAAGTGAATGACAAAACTGCCGTCCCAAGCCCGTTCAAGAAACACATAAGCAAACTGAATATCTTAGAAGCGGTCCCATATCCCATTTGGGCTGGCAAGCCAGACACCATAGTGCCTGCCGAAGTTATGTCGAAAGCGATGACTGCCGCCTGCATCACGATTATCCCTATTTGGAGGACGCTGAATTGAAAACCGAGAGGGAGTCCATTATAAATATGCTTCCAATAGAATTTCCCGGAAGCTTTCAGATCTTCTTTCTCGATCCTTAAGGCATCATATTTCTTCCATCCATAGATTATGGCCCCTATCGCGGCTACCCCTTGGGAGATGACGGTGGCGATCGCGCTCCCTGCCACGCCCATATGGAAAACCATGATGAACAAAAGATCCAATCCGACGTTCAAAACGGTGGATCCAACCAAAAACAAAAATGGGGTGAGGCTGTCTCCCAAAGCCCTTAAAACCGAGACGATCAGATTATAGAAAACCTGGAAAACGATGCCGATATAAATATAGAAAAGATAGGTATAAGCCGCTTCGTATTCCTTTTGCATCGCAGCATCGCTAGCGGACGGGGCGATGCCTAGCCATTTTAGCATCGTCGGTATCAATAAGATCCCAACCAATGTCAAAATAGCCGAAATAGCCAAAGACAAGATTATCTGAACGAAAAAGCTTTTCCTCGTTCCGCTTTTGTCCTTCATTCCGATTTTCTCGCTTATGATGACAGAAAATCCTGCGGTGCAGCCCATTCCAAACTGGAGGACTATATAAACCAAAGGCGAAGAACTGTTTACCCCAGCGACTTCCGCCTCGCTCAAAGTCTGCCCGACTATCAAAGCGTCCGTCAAAGTGTAAAGCTGTTGGAACAGCATCGATAAAACGATAGGAATAAGGAAGGCAATCAAGCTTTTGGCTATAGAACCGCTGGTGAGGTCGACCGGATCGAATATCTTTCTTATTTTTGAGCCAAGTTTCATAAGCGGGCATTATTCTAGTTCTTATTTTTCATAAGAAAAGCGGAATCTATCCAAAACGTCGAAATTATCGCCGCATCATATTGGGTGCCTCCTTTTATCAAATGAGAAACATCGTTCATATGCATTCAAAAACACATGATACATAGCGATCTTTGAATTGTCTGGGAAAATCAAAGCCAATCTTTTTATTTCTAAACCGATAAGGGCTAATAACCTAGCGTTCAATTTGTTGCCAACGGTTATGAATGTTCGTCAAAGCCAAACGAAAATCCCAACATAAGAAGCCGATGCTTAAAAACGTGTTTTTTGGCGCAATAATGATAAGAAATCGATTGTTTTTCTGAAAAATATCCAAAAAGCCTAAGCGAAAATAGGCTTAAGACCATCCAAGTTTCAGCTTCTCCTGTTATGTTGGCATTTCCTTATTCTCTAACATAGAGAATCCAAAAACCGTCAACATTCTTGCCAGCCGACATCTCCAAACTATAATAAAGGCGTTCAAAAAGAGAAAGAGGTTTCATATGGATACTATCAAAACATTCTTCAGACGAGTCAGGGTGGATATCATCCTCAGGGCCATTTTCTATGTCGTCATGGCCATTTTGTTCTTCGTCTACCCAGCCGATGCTATGGCAACTACCGCCACAGTGCTTTCGATTTTCGTCCTTATCGATGGCATTTTCTCCCTTTGCCTTTATTTCATGACCTTTGGCGTCTCGGGCTTGATTGGAACGACTTTGCTTGGATCTATCTTCAAGATCATTTATGGCATTCTTTTCCTTTCCTATCCTGCCTTGGGAGTCAACACCTTCTGCATCATGTTCGCGATCTATATAATCGTGACAGCTTGCAGCGGAGTCGAAGAATCCCTTAAATTGAGAAGGGCTGGCGTATCTTGGAAAGTTTGGGTTGCCCCATTCATCCTTAGCTTGGTTTGCGTCGCCGGCGGAATCGTCATGTTGTTCCTCGCTCCTGGCAATCTCGTCAATGTCAGTGGATATATCGCCGGTGCGATCTTGATTATTGCCGCCATGATGGACGTTTGTCTTGTCGTT
Source organism: uncultured Eubacteriales bacterium (assembly GCA_963652335.1). Classification (GTDB taxonomy): domain Bacteria; phylum Bacillota_I; class Bacilli_A; order RFN20; family CAG-826; genus UBA4951. The sequence continues at coordinate 4,643 of CAVJSS010000006.1, forward strand.
GATATGTACAAAGTCAAACACAACGTCAAAAAAGCCGTAAACGAGACGATCGGTAAAATCGACAATGACGACGTTATCGACGCCTAACGAAAACAGAATATTCTAAGCTCGTCTGCGTGACTGGCTTATTTGATTCAAAGGAAGATTTGCAGCCTAATCAAATGAATATTCGACGGAGGAAACGTAAATGAGATATTGCAAATTTTGCGGAGCGGAAGTCAGCGCCGATAGCGCCTATTGCTCTAAATGTGGCAACAAAATAGCGGAAGGGAATACGTCTGGCAGCGCTAATTCCTCAGACAACGTTTCGGCTTCAACCTACAAAGTCAGCCGATATAACGAATCAACCTTTCAAGTCGCTTATGTTTTCATGATAATCGGAACTGTCATCGGAGGGCTTTTGCTTCTTCCACTTGCCTGGTGCATCCCAATGACCGTCGCTTACAAAAACGCCCATGATCGCGGCGAGGAAGCATCGATGGCTCTTAAAGTTTGCGCGTTGCTGTTCGTTAGTCTTATCGGCGGGATCGCGATGTTCTTCGATCATGACAATTAAAATGAAGGCGCGAATAAGCTTATCTTGCTTTCTCAAATCGATCATTTTGGTGGCTTCGCATTGAGGCCGCCTTTTTTGGCCTTTTGGATATTGATTCCTCTATGGAAAACGGCAAATCATTTATTCGTTTCCGCCATTTCAATCTCTTTGGCCGGCATGGTCTTTTATTTTGCCTTAGCCTCGTTGTTAGGGAGCTAATCGTTCATGTTCAGAAGATCTTAACCAGCATAATTTTCCAATCGGCTCGATATCCGACTTCTTTTTGGAATCAAAGGAACGCAAATTTCTTGAAAAAGACATCGCTTATGCCGTGATTTCGCGAATCCTTTGCGTCATTTATGCCCAAATCGGATACGCTTTGAGTCGGAAATGAGCCAATCGGAAAAGCCATCCTAGAAGATTTTTGATAATCAAAGCCGAAAACAAAGAAAAACAAGAAACGATCTTGCTATTGGTTTATTAGGGTTGAAAAAAGGCTTTTTAATTGTTATAAAATACCTCGCTCGGATCAAACCGAACTCCTTTGGAGGCCACATATGTCTATCATAATTTCCGCCGAATCGACCATTGATTTGCCAAAAAACATTCTCGAACAATATAAAATACGCACCGTCCCTTTCACCCTCGTCATGGGAGAAGAACAAGGCCATGACGGAGAAGTGTTGGGCAAAGATCTCTTTGCTTATACCGAAAGAACCGGAAAATTAGCCAAAACAACTGCCGTAAACCAAGAAGAATTCAGAGAATATTTCACCAATCTTTTGAAAGAAGGAGACGAAATAATCCATATTTCCCTTTCCAGCGAAATCAGCTCGGCCTATTCGAACGCCGTAGTGATCGCTAACGAAATTGCGCCAGATAGGATTCATGTCATCGATTCGAGAGTCCTTTCGACCGGAATCGCTTTGGAAGCGATATACGCCTCCAAGCTCGTCGATGCCGGCTATTCATCCAAAGAAATCGTCGAAAAAGTCAAGGAACGCATCCCATTCAACCAGACTTCCTTCGGTCTCGAATCCGTCGCTTACCTCTATAAAGGCGGAAGATGCAGCGGAGTCAAGAACTTCGTCGTTTCCACTTTGGGATTGAAACCGCGCATTTTGGTGGTCGATGGCAAAATGATCCCATCCAAGATCTTCAGAGGATCGATGAAACGTTGGGTTAAAAAATACGTCGAAGCGACCTTGGAACAATTCGATAATCCCGATCATGATTTGGTCTTCATCACCTATAGTTCTTGCGATGACGACGAAATCATCGAAGAAACGATCGCCAGACTCAAAGAAGCCGGATTCAAAGAAATCATCCCGACCAAGGCCGGCGGAACGATCTGCTGCCATTGTGGACCTCATTGTTTAGGCATCCTTTATATGAATGACGGCGACCATCCTATAGTCCCTAAACGATAGGATTAAGGATATTTTCTTGAACGAACCTTTCAAACCATATAGAATATGGGGCGTGGAAGATCCTAGATAGGCTCCACGGCAACTTGACTTTTTAGGAGTGGCCTTGGCCACTCTTTTGTTTAAGAGGGGAAATGAATGGAAGTTGAAAAAAAGATCAAAGAGCTCTTAGTTGAGCCAATCTCCGACCTCGGCTACGAATTGGCCAAAATCAGCCTCAGGTCCTCAAAGCAAGGACTGACATTGGAAATATCCATCGATCGCGATGATCCTATTTCCCTAGATGACATTGTGGTCGTTTCCGGAAAGATCAACGAGATATTAGATGCTTCCGATCCAATCGATGCGCCTTATACCTTAGACGTATCATCGTTAGGAGCCGAAAAACCAATAAGCGTGGATAAATTAGGCCATTACGTAGGCAAATACGTAAACATCCACATCACCCATCCCATAAATGGGAAAAACATCATCGAAGGCGATCTATTGGAATATGGCAAAGATAAAACGACAATTTCCTTCAAAGAGAAAACCAGAATCAAGAAAGTCGAAATCCCGACAGCCACCATCGACAAAGTCAGATTGGCCATCAAATTTTAGAAAGCGATAAAGAGGAACAAAATATGGATATCACCAAAATGAAAGAAGCGATCGAACAAATCGCCGAATCGAAAGGCTTAAGCGAAGAAGCGGTAGTCGAAGCCATCAAAGAAGCTTTGAAAAAGGCTTATGTCAAATCCTTAGGCGTAGTCAACGCCGAAGATGCGAACGTCGAAGTCGATTTCGATTTGGAAAAAGGCACGATCGCCTGCCGCCAACTCAAAAAGGTCGTCAAAGAAGTCACCGACGATTTCTTGGAAATCGACATCGAAGAAGCCAATGAAGGCATAAAGAAAAAGAAAGACCTTTACAAAGAAGGCGATCTTTATCCAATCGAATGCCCTTTGGAAGAGATGAGCAAGATCTTCGCCAAGCACGTTTCCGGCAATTTCGCCTCCATCCTTCGCCAAGCCGAACGTCTGGCCTTATATGACGTTTACAAAGACCATATCGGCGAAATGATCACCGGCACGGTCGAAAAATGCGATGATCGCTCTTGCTTTGTGAACATCGGTCGTACCACGGTAGAATTGACCAGAAGGGATATGATCGGAGACGAATTCTTCAAAGTCGGAGACCCTATAAAGGTTTATATCCAAGAAGTCAAAACCGCCAATGCCGATGCCAAAAACCCTTCAAAAGGGCCTCAGATCGAAGTCACTCGTAGTTCCGAAGGCTTCCTAAGACGCCTATTCGAAGAAGAAATACACGAAATATTCGAAGGAACCGTCGTTATCAAAGGCATCGCCAGAGAAGCTGGGAACCGTTCCAAAGTCGCCGTTTATTCCCGCGTCGAGGATATCGATGCTACCGGCGCTTGCATCGGAGCCGGCGGCTCGAGGATCCAAAAGATCGTCAATCAGCTTGGCAATTCCTCCAAAGACAGAGAAAAGATCGACGTCATCGCCTGGTCGGCCAATCCTGGCTTATATATCGCCGAATCCTTGCGTCCTGCCAATGTCATAGGCGTTTCCATCGAAGAACAAGAAGAAGGCCAACGCCCAAGCGCGACGGCCATCGTCAAAGACGGACAGCTTTCCTTAGCCATCGGCAAAAAAGGAGCAAACGCCCGCTTAGCCAACAAATTGACCGGTTGGAATATCGATATCGTCGAAGAAAGCATCGCTGCCGAAGATCAAATCGAATATGTCTCGGTCGATGAACTCCGTCACAAAGCCGAAGAAGAAGCCAAAATCGCCCAAAGAGCCTTGCTTGCCCAGCAATTGGCCGCTTCCCAAAAAATGGCTCAAGCCGAACCCACTAATGATGTCGTCGTGACTGAAAAATCGGCAGACGAAGCCAAAGAAGTCGAAGAAGCCATCGTTGAGGCCGCCGCCAAAGCCGAAGAAGCCAAAGAAAACCCTAACGCCGAAGAAACCAAAGCCGAAGAAATCGTTTCCAAACCGGTCGCCCCAACCATCAAAGTCAAAACGACCACTACTTTGGAAGATCTCGAATCCCTTATCGAATCAGCCAAAAACAAGCCAGTCAAAGCCGACAAGAAGAGCAAACGCCCACGCAAGATCACCGAAGAGGAAGTCGAGCGCGTCAAGCCAGCTCCAAATGCCGCCCCTAGTTTTGCCATGCCTATCTATTCCGAAGAGGAGATCGAGGAGATCGAAGCCGAAGAAAGAGAATGGGACAATTCCGAAGATTACGACGAAATCGACGACACTTACGACGATTATTACGAGGAATAAGAATGAAGACAATCCCAATGAGACTAGATATCGTGACCAAAAGATCGTATCCGAAAGATCTTTTGCTGCGGTTCGTCTATTCCAACGGGATTCTTGTCTTTGACAAAAATCAGACGATGTCAGGAAGAGGGGTTTACATCTCCCCTTCCTCAATGGAAAACCCGAAAATAGAAAGATGCCTATCCAAGGCCTTCAAAAGCAATATCACCATTAAGATAGTAAAGGATGCCATAAATGGATAAGACATTGGGTTTTCTTGGCATCCTTAACAGAGGCAAGAAGATCCTTATTGGGGAATCTGCCTATTATGGGATAAACAAAGGCTATTATGCGTTCTTGGCTTTCGATTGTTCGAGAAACACCGAGAAGGAAGCCTTGAAGTCCCTTAAACAAAACGATATCCCTCTTGATAGATCCTTCTCCAAAAAAGAACTTGGGTCATCGATCGGATACAACGAGGTGAGCTTTATGGTCGTCTTGGACAAAAAAGCCACCAAAAAACTAATGGATGAAAAGGAGGAGAAACAATGAGCAAACAAGCATTCAGCGGAAAGAAAAGCAACAATCAGCATCCTCAAAAAAGAGTTGAGAATTTTTCTTTCCAACGCGGTTCCAAAAAAGACGAATACGCGAAAGTGAACGGAGGGGTCTTCACCTATACCAAGCCAGTCACCGTCGCAGAGCTTTCGAAAGCCATCAACGTTCCTGTGACCGCCATCATCAAATACCTTTTCATGCAAGGGACGATGGTCACCATCAACCAAATCTTGGATGATGAGACAATCGGGACGATCTGCCTTGAATTCGGCTATGATTTCAAAAAAGAGAAATTGGTGGATGCCGAGCATTTCGAAGATTTGGAAATCGTCGACGATCCGAAAGACCTCCGCCCCCGTCCATGCGTGGTCACCATCATGGGTCATGTCGACCATGGCAAGACCACCCTTATCGACTATATAAGGAAATCATCGATAACCGCCAAGGAAGCCGGCGGAATCACCCAAGCCATCGGCGCTTATCAAAAAGAATACAAAGGCCAAAAGATAACCATCATCGACACTCCGGGACATGCTGCTTTCACGGCTATGCGCGCCCGAGGGGCCCAAGTCACTGACATCGTCGTTTTGGTGGTCGCTGCCGATGATGGCGTCATGCCACAAACGATCGAAGCCATCAACCACGCCAAAGCCGCCAATTCCGAAATCATCATAGCCATAAACAAAATGGATAAGCCAGGCGCCAACCCAGAAAGGGTCAAAGAGGAATTGATGCAACACGATCTCATTGCCGAAGAATACGGAGGCGACATCATCTGCGTCCCGATATCGGCAAAAGCGGGAACCGGGGTCACCGATCTATTGGATGCCATCCTCCTCAAAGCCGAAATGGCCGAATACAAAGCCAATCCGAATCGTTACGCCATCGGAACGGTCTTGGAAGCCAATTTGGACAAAGGAGAAGGGCCTAAGGCAACCTTGTTGGTCCAAAACGGAACCTTAAGCAATTCCGATTATGTCGTAGTCGGCGAAATATATGGGAAAATCCGCCGTATGACCAACGAATATGGCCAAGTGGTCAAAGTCGCTTCCCCATCGACCCCTGTTTCCGTGACCGGATTATCCGGCGTTCCAAGCGCTGGTGATAGATTCATGGTCTTCCCAAGCGAAAAGCAGGCCAAAGACGTCGCGATGGCCAGAGCTCTATCAAAAAAAGAACAGACTCAAAACGGAACGGCTGCCATGTCATTGAATGATTTGAACAACCTTGCCAATGCCGGAAAGGTCCAAGACTTCAACGTCATCGTCAAAGCTGATACCGACGGCTCTGCCGAAGCCGTCAAAGGCTCATTGGTCAAACTTTCGTCCGATCAAATCAAAATCAACGTCATCGCCGCCTCAGCTGGAGCGGTCAATGACAACGACATCCTTTTGGCCTCCGCCTCAAAAGCCATCATTTATTGTTTCAATATACGCCCTGATGCCAGAGTCAGTGCCGTAGCCAAAGAAAAAGGCGTCGAAATCCGCCCATATCGCATCATTTACGAAATGATCGATGACATTGAGGCGGCTTTGAAGGGCATGTATGTTACCGAAAAAGTCGAAAACGTCACTGGCCAAGCCGAGATCCGCCACATTTACAAACTTTCGAAAGTCGGAACCATCGCTGGATCATATGTCATCGATGGCGTCATCAAAGCCGGCGAGAAAGTTCGTTTATTAAGAGACGGCGTTATTCTTTATGAAGGGAAGCTCGGTTCTTTGAAGAGATTCAAAGATGATGTGAAAGAAGTCAAAGAAGGCTATGAATGCGGATTGACGATCGAAGGATTCAACGATATCAAAGAAGGCGATATCGTCGAAGGCTATGAGATGATCGAGAAAGAGGACTGATATGGCTGATCGCAAAGGCAGAGTCAAAGCCCTGATCGCAAAGGGCATCAGCGATATATTGCTCTTTGATATCAAAAAGCCAAGCGTCGGCATCCCAAGCGTCAATGAAGTCGTCGTGACAGACGATTATTCCTTAGCAAAGGTTTATGTTTCCTTCATCGGCTCCAAATATCCTCATCAGAATTTGGCAGAACTGAATAAATGCAAAGGCTTCGTAAGAAGCGCTTTGGCAAAAAAACTGGATATCTATAAAGTGCCAGACATCATCTTTATCTATGATGATTCTTACGATCGCGCGGAATCTTTGGAAGCCGCGATAAAAAAAGGCGAAGAAGAAATCAAAGAAGCCAGAAACAAATAATGCAAAACGGTGGTCTCCTTTTGATCGATAAAAAAGCGGGTGAAACGTCTCGCGAGGTCGACAATCATATCGGCCGCCGTTTTAATACGCGCAAAGTCGGACATCTAGGGACTTTGGATCCATTCGCAACGGGGTTATTGATCGTCGCCGTCAATAACGGAACCAAATTCCTTCCCTACCTAAAAGACGAAGAAAAGACATATGAAGCTATCCTTTCGTTGGGAAAAAAGACCTCGAGTGGCGATAACACAGGCGAACTAATCGAAGAGAAAGAAGTCCATGATCTAAGCAAAGAAGAAATAGAGGACGCCTTATCTTCCTTTTTGGGGACAAGCGAGCAAATCCCTCCGATGACATCAGCTAAAAAAATCGATGGGAAACCTCTTTACAAATTAGCTCATCAAGGTCTTAGTATCGATAGGAAACCAATTAAAATCGAGATTTATGAGGCAAAATTAAATAATTATGACAAAGAAAGACAAACCGTCGATTTCTCTGTCAAAGTCTCCAAAGGAACCTATATAAGAACCTTGGGAGAAGATTTGGCGGAAAAACTAAATACAGTCGGTCATCTAATCTCTTTAAGAAGAACTTCAATCGGGAATATCAACGTCAAAGACGCGAAGGATATAAATAAAGCCGAATTCGTCGAAATCCTGCCTTTGTTGTCTAATTATGAACGATATCGGATAGAAGAAGGCAAAATCAAATGGGTCAAAGATGGCAAACCTTTGATCATAAAAAGCAAAGAAGACAAGATTTTGGTGGTTGTTGGATCTGATCCATTAGCGATCTATAAAAGAAAAGAAAACGATTTATATGTTTCGGAAAGGGGGCTATTTTGATGAAAACGATATATTTTCCAACCCTTCAAAATATTTCCGATTTAGCCTTATGCCTAGGCAATTTCGATGGCATCCATCTAGGTCACCAAAAGTTATTCTCAGAGGCTAAAAAGAGTTCAAAACATGTAGGTGTTCTGCTTTTTGATAAGAATCCTGCCGAATTTTTCCCTTCTTCCAAATCCAAAAAGGTTTTGACCGGACTTGAAGATAAAATAAGCATTCTCGAATCTTTGGGTATCGAATATGTCTTCGTTGCCAAAGTCAGCAAGGAATTCTTCGCCTTAAGCAAAGAAGAATTCATCAGACAATACATAGATGCGCTGAATCCATCTTCGATCGTTTGCGGATCCGATTATAGCTTCGGCTCTTTGGCCGAAGGAAAACCTAGCGACTTAGCCAAAAACCACAATGTCCATTTGGTTGACTTGCTTTCCATAAACGGAGAGAAAATCTCCACCCAAAACATTATCAGACTCATCGAAGAAGGCAAAATCGAAGAGGCCAACCACTTGTTGGGAAGGCCATATGAAGTAAAAGGAAAGGTCGTCAAAGGATTGGAACTAGGCAGAACAATCGGTTATCCGACCGCCAATTTGTCTTTGAAAGAAAACTATGTCCTCCCTCTTAGCGGCGTATATTCCGCAACCACGAATGGATTGCTATCCTTCGTCAATGTCGGGACCAATCCGACAATCGGCGCTTTGAAAGAGCCGATCATCGAAACCCATATCCTTGATTTCGCTTCCGATATATATGGCGAAACTGTCACGCTGTCATTCAGACATTTCATCAGAGAAGAAAAAACCTTCGACTCCCTATCCGAATTGAAGGAACAATTGGACAAAGACGTAACGAAGGTCAGATTCTGATTATTTGTTGTTGGCTACTTTGGCCGCTTTGACGTGAGCGTCGTATTTTTTGCGTTCAGCTGTATTCAATATTTTCTTTCTCAATCTTATCGCGTTAGGCGTTATCTCAACAAGTTCATCTTGGTTTATGTAATCCAAACAAGCTTCCAACGTCATCTTTCTTGGGGCTTTTAGGATGATCATCATTTCTTTCGTTGCCGAACGGACGTTGTTCATCGGTTTGGTCGCGGTGCAATTGACCGCCAAATCGTTAGGATAACGATGCTCGCCAACGATCATTCCCTCGTAGCAGACATCGCCAGGAACGATGAACATCACGCCATGGGTTTCGACGTTTTGCAAAGCATATGAAGTGGCGGGACCTTTATCGGTAGCGACAAGAACCCCGATGTTCCTTTCTCCTAAATCTTTGGTGAACAAAGGCCTATAATCTTTGAATGTGTGGTTGATGATCCCGTATCCTTTGGTCAAGGTCATGAAATTGGAAACGAAGCCAATCAATCCGCGAGAAGGGATGACATAAACGAGTTTGGTTGTCGTTCCGCTATCTTCCATCGTTTCCAGCGATCCGCCTCTTTCGCCCAAAGAAGTCATCATATCCCCAACGAATTCGTTCGGAACGTCGATTTCAAGATCTTCGAACGGCTCGCATTTAACCCCGTCGATTTCTTTGACGATTACATGAGGCTTCGATACTTCCAATTCATATCCTTCGCGGCGGAGATTTTCGATCAAAACCCCCAAATGGAGTTCGCCGCGACCGGAAACGGTCCATTTTTCGGTATTTGGAATGCGGCTATAACGTAGCGAAACGTCACGCTGGGTCTCCAAATACAATCTTTCTTCGATGACGCGGGCGGTGACGAATTTGCCATCCTGGCCACGCATCGGCGAAGAATTCGTCCCGAATTCCATTTGCAAGGTAGGCTCATCGACACGAAGAGGAGGCAAAGCCTCAACCAATTTTGGCGAGCAAACCGTGTCGGAAACGCCAATATCAGGCAAACCTGCGATCCCGCAGATATCTCCGGCATTCACGCTTTGAACTTCGTTGCGGTTCATTCCATAGAAGCTATAAAGTTTCATGATAGTGAACGATTTGGTGCTTCCATCGGGTCTGATATCGGTGACGGTGTCTCCGACGTGGATCAAACCGCGCTTTACGGTCCCGATGCCGATACGTCCGACGAAATCGTTATAATCCAATAAGGCGGCCTGCCATTGGAATTCGCCGTTTTCTTCGACTTTCGGAGCGGGAAGGTTCTCAAGGATCGAATCGAACAAGCAATCCATCCCTTTGACTTGGGTTGATGGATCCGGATCCAAAGAAGAGGTTCCATTCAAAGCGGACGTATAAACGATTGGGAAATCCAAGAATTCGTCCGGGGCTCCCAATTCGATGAATAGATTCAAAACCTCGTCGATGACGCGGGAAACGTTCGCGTTAGGCCTATCGATTTTATTGATGACGACGATTGGCTTAATGTGATTAGCCAAGGCGTTTTTCAAAACGAAACGAGTCTGAGGCATCGTGCCTTCATAAGCGTCGACCAAAAGCAAACAGCCGTCGACCATATGCATGATTCTCTCGACCTCGCCGCCGAAGTCGGCGTGTCCCGGGGTATCGACGATGTTGATCCTGCTGTCTTTCCAAACGATGGAGGTCGTTTTGGCTAAAATCGTGATGCCTCTTTCCCTTTCGATGGAATTGCTATCCATCATGCGGTCGCGGATCTGCTCGTTGTCGCGGAAAGTATGGGAAGAAGAAAGCATCGAATTGACCAAAGTCGTTTTCCCATGGTCGACGTGGGCGATGATAGCGATATTACGAATGTTCATGGGAAATCCTCCGATTCTTTCAATCGCGAAAAATATTATTCTTCAATTCAACTTGGTTCAAGCCAAAATGGGCACGCACGCGAGAAAAGTGTTTGTTTTATGACCTTTTTAGCGTAGTATAGTCCCGCAGCCTACCATCGTTATGCCTTTCTCGGACATGACCTTGATAGTGCCAAGTATTGAACTGAAAGGAGAAAACCATGTCCCTTAACAAGGAAGAAGTAACTGCTGAAGTTGCCCGCTTTGGTAAAAACGCAGCCGATACCGGCAGCGCTTCGGTTCAGATCGCCCTTCTTACCAAAAGAATCGCGAAATTGAACGAGCACATCAATGAAAACGGCCAGGACCCAATCGCCCGTCGTTCCTTATTGATCTTAGTCGGCAAGCGCCGTCGCTTGCTCAACTACCTTGCCAAGAACGATCGCGACGAGTACGTCAAAGTCCTCAACACCCTCGGTCTCCGCAAATAGTCGTGCCAATTTGAAGATAAAGGGCTTTGGCCCTTTTTCTTTTCGATTGCAAACCAAAAAAGCCTCAGATTTGAGGCTGAATAAACAAAAGACATTGCATTAGTTGGAAAGTTTCACGCTATTCCCACTCCAAGAATAAGCAAATTTGAAATAGGAATATGTCTTAAAATCATTGATTTTGAAATCATATTGATGGAAAACGAAATAAACGACCTTGTCTTCGCTTTCTTTCGGAAAAGTGTTTTCCAGATCGACGACGATGATAAAACTGACGTCTTCGGTAGCGGAAGCAAGGGTTTGTTTGTTCACGCTATACAATGTCGTCTCGGAATAGGAAGCGATGGTGCCAAATGGTTCGTCGTGAGTATAAGCCAGTTGGTAAGAATCATTAAGATCAACGCCCTCTTTGACGGAAATCGATCCTTTTATCTTGGAATTGTTTCTCATAACCTGATCGATTTTAAGCGACAAAATCAAATCGCCATTGTTGATGAATATTTTGCAATCGTATTGATAGAGCGAGCAGCTAGTAAGCATGGCCAACATGCATACGCTAGCTGGGATAAGCATTCTTTTTCTCATTTTCGTTCCCCTTTTTGAAATTCGAGGGATATTTTAGCAAAGACAAGCCGATATTTTAAGAAAGAATCAGGTGGATCCGCCAATTTGATCCTATACTTTTCTAAGCGCCATACATAGAAATGACCCCATTTGCAAAACAAAAATAAAAATCTTTCAAAATGCCATTTTAAGCTGTTTCCTACAAGATTTGGAAGCAAAGCACGTACGCATATGCCTACAGCGCGTTGCATTGGCCTTCCTAAATGTTATAATTCGTGCGTTACGAAATTTAAGGAAAAAAGAAACATGAAAAAAACCTTTGAGCTCGACTTCGCTGGAAGAAATATTAAAGTCGAGACCGGAGAGATCGCGAAACAAGCAGACGGCGCGACCTTCATCCGTTTCGGTGACACAGTCGTGTTATCGACCGCTTGCTGCGGAGACAAACCAAAAGAGGGCGATTTCTTCCCTCTCACCGTCGAATACGTCGAAAAGCAATATGCCGGCGGCAAAATCCCCCAATCTTTCTTGCGCAGGGAAGGCAGAGGCGACGATCATTCCACTCTAAGTGCCAGAATGATCGACCGTCCGATCCGCCCATTGTTCGCCGAAGGATTCAGAAACGAAGTCCAGATCGTCAATACCGTCATGTCTTGCGACCCTGACAATACCCCTGAGATGACCGCTATGCTCGGCTCTTCTTTGGCCCTTTGCATCTCCGATATCCCATTCGATGGCCCGGTCGCAGGCGTCATGGTCGGGCGCGTCAACGGAGAACTCATTATCGACCCAACCGTCGAACAAGCGGCCAAATCCGACATCAGCTTGACCGTGGCTGGGACAAAAGACGCCATCATGATGGTCGAAGCCGGAGCCGCCGAGGTCCCAGAAGAAGAGATGCTCGACGCCATCATGTTCGCCCATGAGGCCATCAAGAAGCTCTGCGCTTTCCAAGAAGAAATCATCAATGAAATCGGAGTAGCGAAGAGGGAAATCGCCCTTTATGCCCCAGATCCAGAAGTCAAAGCCGATATCGAATCCCGAATCGGAGAGAAGATGGTCAAAGCCATCTCCATCTTTGACAAACTCGAACGCCAACATGCCGTCGACGCTTTGAAAAACGAGATTTCGGAAGACTATGACACCCGTTCCTATGAATCCGAAAAGGCCCATGGGAAGACCATGATGATGGTCAACGACATCTTGGAAGAGATGGTCGCCAACGAAGTCCGTCGTTTGATCACCGAAGAAAAAATCCGCCCAGACGGACGCAAGGTCGATGAAATCCGTCCGTTGGACGCTCAAGTCGATTTGTTGCCTAGGGTCCATGGCTCAGCTATGTTCACCCGTGGCCAAACCCAAGTCATTTCCACTACGACCTTGGGTCCCTTGTCCGATGCTCAGATCATCGATAACCTGACTGCCGAAACCGAACGCAGATTCATGCATCAATATAACTTCCCGCCATATTCCGTTGGCGAAATCGGAAGAATGGGTGCTCCTGGCCGTAGGGAAATCGGACATGGTGCCTTAGCCGGAAGAGCCTTATCTTACGTCCTTCCTTCGAAGGAAGAATTCCCATATGCAATCCGTACCGTGGCTGACGTCGTCGAATCCAACGGTTCCTCTTCCCAAGCCTCGATCTGTGCCGGATGCATGTCGCTTATGGCTGCCGGCGTTCCTATCAAAGGGATAGTCTCGGGCATTGCCATGGGATTGATTTCTTCCGGCCCATTCGACGGCAATCACCCATATACCATCCTTACCGATATCCAAGGTCTAGAAGACCATTTCGGCGACATGGATTTCAAATGCGCAGGAACCGAAAACGGTTTGACTGCTTTGCAAATGGATATCAAAATCCATGGAGTCACCCGCGAGGTTTTGGCCGAAGCCTTGGCCCAAGCCAAAAAAGCCCGCGCCGAAATCCGCGAAGTGATGAAAAGAGCCATCGCCGAACCTCGTTCGGATGTATCCAAATACGCTCCTAAGATGGATCATTTCGTCATCGATCCAGACAAGATCCGCGACGTTATCGGGACTGGCGGAAAGGTCATCAACCAGATCATCGCCGATTGCAACAACGTCAAGATCGACGTTGAGGATTCTGGCGATGTCACCATCTACCATATGGATCGCGAGATGATAAACAAAGCCAAAGAAATGATTCTCAACATCGTCCGCGTGGCCAAAGTCGGAGAGATTTTCGATGGCGTGGTCACCCGTGTCGAAAATTATGGCGCTTTTGTCAATTTGTTCGGAACTACCGATGGCTTATGCCACGTTTCCAGATTGGATTGGAAATACGTCGAAGATGCCAATGACATAGTCAAAGTCGGCGACAAGATGAAAGTCGTCGTCATCGGCATCGAAGAAGGCAAAGTCAAGGTTTCTCATCGCGAATTCTTGGACAAGCCAGCCGATTACGTCGAACGCCCAGAACGCCCATCCAAGCCATCTTTCAAAGGCAACAAGGGCCCAAACAAAGGCGGCAATCATTTCAATCGTCATTGATTTTTCAAATAAAGCGAATAAGAGGCCAGAACAATGGCCTCTTTTCCTTATCTTCGCTCTTAAACTTTTCCTAAAGGAAGTCTATAATTCAAAGTATGCAAGACATTATTGTTATCGGCGCCGGTGCCGTCGGCGCTTTTATTGCCCGAAACCTTTCGAAATATGAGGTTTCGACCTTGGTGTTAGAAAAGGAAAACGACGTTTGCGACGCAACCTCCATGGCCAACTCCGCCATCGCCCATTCCGGATATGACCCATTGCCTGGCACGAAAAAGGCATATTTCAACGTTCGCGGAAACAAGATGCTCGATGACATCTGCCGCGATTTGGACGTCGCATTCATGAGAAACGGGACTTTGACCGTTGCTACGGAAGACGAACAATTGCCAATCCTAAAAGATTTGGCCAAACGCAGCGAGCTAAATGGCGTGCCATGCAAGATATTGACGGCTGAGGAAGTCAAAAATGAAGAGCCGAACATAACCCCTAACGTCAAAGCCGCTTTGCTTTGCCCAACCGGAGGGATAATCAATCCTTTCGAATTGGTGGCCCACGCTTTCGAAAACGCCACTGACAACGGAGTCGAAATCTCATTTGGAACGGAAGTCAAAGGAATCAAACGCAAAGGCGATCATTTTATCGTTATTACCAACAAAGGCGACTTCGCTTCCAAAATAGTCATCAACGCCGCTGGGGTCTATTCCGATAAAATCGCTGCGATGATCGAAGACATCGATTGGTCCATAACCCCGAGAAAAGGCGAATATTTCGTTTTGGATCATTTCAAGGAAGGGCTCGTAAACCACGTCATCTTTCCTCTTCCTTCTTCCAAAGGAAAAGGCATTTTGGTCACCCGCACCACTTCCGGCAACTATTTGGTTGGCCCATCATCGGAATTCATCGAAGACAAAGACGATGTCTCAACCGATTCATTGACCCTTTCTGCCGTCAAAACCGGCGCGACTTCGCTTGTTCCGAACATCCCATTCAATCAACAAATCAGGACGTATTCCGGCTTGCGCGCTACTTCGACGACCCACGATTTCATCATCGAACCGTCTAAAACATACGACAGTTTCATCAACGTCGCCGGAATCGAATCCCCTGGATTGGTCTCCTCTCCGGCCATCGGAGAATACGTAGTCGAAGAATTGGTCTCCAAAATCATCGATTTGAAAAAGAAAGAGGATTACGAAGCCAAAATCCGCCCGTATGTCCACGAGAAAGAACTAACTGTCGAAGAAAGAAACGAATTGATCAAGAAAAACCCCCATTTCGGAACCATCATCTGCAATTGCGAGGAAGTCTCTTTGGGCCAAATAGAAGATGTCATCAACCGTTCACTCCCTTGCCTTACGGTCAAGGCCTTGAAAAAGAGGACCAGAGCTGGATTCGGCAAATGCCAAGGCGGTTTCTGCCAGCCTCAGGTCGTCCGCATCTTAGCTAAGGCCCAAGGGATTTCTCCAACCGAAGTCTTATACGATAAGACCGGTTCCAATATCATCGTCGATTTGGTGAAAAAGGAGGCTAAATAACCATGAGAAAAATCGATTTGGTCATAATCGGCGGCGGAAGCGCCGGCATGGCAGCAGCCGTCGGAGCCTATGATTCCGGCGTAACCTCCATCCTCATCATCGAGAAGATGCCTTTTTTGGGAGGAATTTTGAATCAATGCATCCATAACGGATTCGGACTAGGCGAATTCAAAGAAGAATTGACCGGCCCTGAATTCGCCCAACGTTTCATCACCCAAGTCAACGACCGCCACATCGAATATTCCTTAAACAGCACGGTGGTCAATATAACCAAAGATAAGGTAATCACGATGATTTCCCCTAATGGCGCGGAGGAGATCCAAGCCAAGGCCATCGTCAACGCTTTAGGCTGCTACGAAAGGAATTCCGGTGCCATCGGCGTGCCCGGAGATAGGCCTTCTGGCGTCCTTACCGCCGGACAAGCCCAGTTATTTTTAAACGAATATGGCTTGTTGGCTGGCAAGAAATGCTTCATTTTAGGCTCTGGCGACATCGGGCTTATCATGGCCCGCCGTCTGACTCTTGAAGGAGCCAAAGTCTTAGGCGTTGCCGAATTATGCGCTTGGTCCAACGGCCTTAACCGCAACATGGTCCAATGTCTCGAAGACTATGGCATCCCTCTCTATCTAAGTCATACGGTTTCCAAAATAATCGGAAAATCAAGGCTTGAAGCCATCGAATTAAGCAAAGTCGACGCTTCTTCCCGTCCTATAAAAGGCAGCGAGAAAATCATCGAATGCGATACTTTGATACTTAGCATCGGCTTGGTCCCAAACAATAATCTTTATGACAATCTCGGCATCGAAGCCGGAAGATCGAGAGGATCGGCAGTCGACGAATCATTCCAGACTTCATTCCCGGGCTTCTTTGCCTGCGGAAACGTCTTGCATGTCCACGATTTGGTCGATAATGTCGTGGCTGAAGCCAGAGAAGCCGGCAAAGCGGCTGCCGAATACATCAAAGGCAACTTGAAGGAAAAAGAACGCCTTAACGTATTGCCGGGTGATGGAATCGGATATGTCGTCCCATCCAAACTGGCTATCGAAGGCGATAAGAAAACCACCTTCAAATTCAGGGTCCGCAAGCCATCCAAAAACGTCTACATCGATTATTCCCAAAACGGGAAAGTGGTCAAATCGATCTTCAAGCCAGTCATCATCCCAAGCGAGATGGAAGTCGAATCCATCCCTGAATCGATATTCGACAAGAAAGGCGATGTCACCCTTTCTCTCCGTCAAAAGGAGGAAAAATGATCATGGAATTGCCAAGAGATCTAATATGCATTTGTTGCCCAAGAGGCTGCCATCTCCATGTCGATGAAAACCTTAATGTCACCGGCAACACCTGTCCAAGAGGGGCGGTTTATGGGAAACAAGAAGTCGTCAATCCGACTCGCGTCGTCACCTCAACCGTCAGAATCGAAGGCAGCAACCTTCCTATGTGCCCAGTCAAAACCAACGGATCGATCCCGAAAGGAAAGATATTCGAGGTCATGGAAGAGATAAGCAAAATAAGGATTATCGCCCCAATTCATATCGGAGATGTGGCCATTTCCAACGTTGCTGGGACGGGCATTGACGTTATCGCCACCAGAAACATGGAAAAGATTTGATTTATAGGAGGAAAAAAGAATGCCAGATTCAGTGAAAATCATCGCTTTGGGCGGTTTGGACGAAGACGGCAAAAATTGCGTCTTGGTGGAAATCAATAGCGATATTTACGTCATCCAGTGTGGCGTTCGTTTTCCTGACAAATCGATGCCGGGCATCGATTATGTCATCCCTGATTTCACTTATTTGAAGGAAAGGAAAGACAAAGTCCGCGCCTATTTCCTTTTAAGCGGAAACGATGACCAAGTCGGCGCTTTGTCATATCTTTATGACGAAGTCCCCGCTCCGGTTTATGGATCCGATGTGACTTTGGGCATGCTAAGCATCTTTTTGACCCATATCGGAAAATCGCCAAAAGGCATGGACCTTTGGGAAGTCGAACCTAGTTCCACATTCAAAGTCAATGGAAGGAAAATCCAATATTTCCAAACCGCTTCCAACATCGCCCGTTCTTCTGGCGTCGCCATCGAAACCTCATACGGCAATGTCGTTTATAGCGGAACGTATGTCGTCGAAAACAATTCTTCCAAGAACTATTACCATGATTTCCGCCATATCGCCGAAGTCAGCGAATCGGCCCCGACTTTGGTTTTGATGTGCGAATCATCTTATGCCGAAAGAAGCGGATATACGGCCCCATCTTACAAAGTCACGCCGCTTATCGAACAAACGATAAGGGATGCCAAAGGCAGAACTTTCGTTTCGATGTTCGCGATGAATTGCTATAACATCGATGAATTGATCGCTTTGGCGGTCCAAAACAAGAAAAAGATCATCCCTTATGACGAATCGACGTCGAAAGTCCTTAACAAGATGCAATCCTTGGGCCAATTGCCGATTCCAAGGGACAACTTCGCCAGATTGGATGAACTAAACCAATTCAAAGAAGAAGACATCATCATCCTGATGCTTGGCCATGGCTCCAAATTATTCAACAAGATCGCTTTGTTGGCAGATGGCTCCTCCAAAGAGAAATTCGTCACCGTCAAAGAAAGCGACACATTCATATTGGCTTCCCCATCCAACCACAATACCGAGTTGGTGGCCACGGAAGCATTGGATGAACTCTATCGAACAGGTTGCCACGTTTTGAATCTGACCAAAAAGCAATTCGTCAAAATGCACCCATCCGAAGAAGATCTCAAAACGATGATCTCTTTGTTCAATCCAAAATATTATATCCCAGTCAAAGGCTTATACCGTTCCTTGCTTGCCAATGCCATGGTGGCCTTGAACATGGGCATCGGATTAAGCCATAACAACGTCTTCCTTTTGGAAAACGGCTTGACCTGGTCTTACGATGGAGCCAAAGCCAGGCTCAATGACGAATCGATCCCTCATAAAGGTATAATGATCGATGGGATCGGGGTCGGTGACGTATCTTCCTTGGTTTTGGCCGATAGGCAAAAGCTTTCCGAAGGAATCGTCGTTTGTTCGGTTATTCTAAATAAGAGGACCCATCAAGTCATAGCCGGGCCGGATATCCAAATCAAAGGTCTCGGCTTTAGCAAAGACATCGATGTCATAAATAAGGAATTAGGCGCCATTTTCTTGGACACTTTGGCAAGCTGCTTTGCCGAAGGAAGGAAAATTGATGACATCAAAAATATCTGCTACGAACGTTTGCTCCGTCAAATCAGAAGGGATTCCGGCAAGGAACCGATGGTCTTGCCGCTTATAATCGAGGCTGAAAAAGAATGAAAGACATCGAATCCATTAAACGCCATAACTTCAGGCTCATATTCCTAGGCCTTTCTTTATTGACGGGATTCTTTTTCATTTCCTTGTTTTCCAAGCATGCTTATTACCTGGCAAGATGGATCGGATATGTCATCGGTTTGACGGGATATTGGATAGGATTGCCGTTGCTTTTGTTCTTTTTCCTATCATGTTTCGTCCTGGGGCACAAGCCGAAATGGCTTGGGATCCGCCTTTCTATCGGCATAGTCATAACATTGCTTGGCATATCGATCATATGGGCTTTTGCCGGACTTAAGGGCGAAACCAATTTCGATTATTCCGTCTACTATTCCGCCTTCGATGCCAAAACCAACATCCTTTTCACCAATGAGATAGGCGGCGGACTGTTAGGCACCTTATTGGCATCTTGTTTCAAGGCGACCGGAGTCGATGCTTTAGTTTACGTCTTCGCTCTCATAATCCTTTTGGGAGGCTTGGTCATAACCTTCCTTCCTTTGATAATCTCATTGGCCAAAAAATGCGCAGCAAAGAGAGCAATCAACCGTTCGAAAAAGGCTCAAAACAAAGCGGAAGCCAAACAAAAAGAAAAAGAAGAAAAACAAATAAGAGAAAATACGTCGACCTATTTAGAATCCTTGGGTATCCAATCGAATCCTAAGGAAAGACCGACGTTGGAAAGGCCGACGCTTGGCTTTGAAAGCAATCAAAACGCCCGAATGTCCAGAATCGAAGAAAGAGAGATGGCCGACGTTCCTTTCGCTCCGAAAAAAGAGATATGCGAAGAACCTCGTTTTGTAAACAACGGCCAGCAAGCCAAAGAAGCCGTCTTCATCATAAAGCCGAAAGAGAGCGAGCAAAAAACGATTTCAAGGAACATAGATCCTTTTAATTCGAATCAAAACGTTTCTTTTAAAGCCCAAAAGCAAAAAGAAGGAGTCATAAACGTGACTGAGCAAGCCGAAGAACAATCTCAGCCAATCGAAACCCCGAAAATCATCGAAAAGCAGAGAACCATCGAAGTTCCCGCTCAATTCAAGGCTCAGGAAGCCGATGAAGAAACCAAAGAAGAGCAATTCGATGAAGAGTCTAATGGAAAAGACGAATATTTCAAAGAAGTCGCTTCTGAGCCAACATTCATGAATCACATTCCGCAAAACAATCAAAACCCTATCAAAGAAACCCCAAAAGCCGCAGAATCATCTTCATTTCCCAAAGCCAAAGCTCGCCCACCTTATATCCTTCCTGGCTTGGATTTATTGAAGGACTATGATAACGAAGAAGCCAAAGAAGCCCAATTAAGCGAATGCGAAGGCCGCAAAGAAAAGATCAACAAGGTTTTCCAAAACCTCAAAATCGGCGCCCACGTCGTTTCCTACGAAGTTGGCCCATCCGTGACCAGATACAACATCGAAACGGATGACGACGTCCTTCCTGGCATCATCAACAAGTCAGTCAACAAAATCCGCTCCGCTCTAGGCGGCGTAACAGCCAATTACGAAGAATCTGTCATAGGTTCCATGTATTCGGCTTTGGAAATCCCAAACGAGCAAAGGATGACCGTTTCTTTGAAGGAAGTCATATCCGCTTTGCCTCCGCTTAGCGAAAAAACCCGTACCTATATTCCTTTCGGCGAAGCGATATCTGGGTCATTTTATTCCGCCGACCTCACCGAATTCCCACATATGCTTGTGGCGGGAACCACAGGCTCTGGCAAATCGGTTTACAACAATTCGGTAATTCTTTCCCTTTTGATGAGGAATAGGCCGGAAGATCTGAAATTGGTCATGGTTGACCCAAAACAAGTCGAATTCATGATGTTTGAGGACATACCTCATCTTCTTTGCCCAATCATCACCGATCCGAAAGAAGCCAAAGTAGCCATCGAGAAACTGGTCGAAGAGATGGAAAGAAGGAACTCCATCATTAGGAAAGCCGGGGTCAAAAAGCTCTCGGAATATAACAAATTCGCCAAAGAACATGGCTATGAGACCCTTCCTTATATCGTTTTCGTCGTCGATGAATTCGCCGACCTTATGATGACTTGCAAGGGGGTCGACGAGCTAATAGCCCGCTTGGCTGGCAAATCCAGAAGCAGCGGCATCCATATGATCATCTGCACCCAACGCCCTTCCGTCGATGTCATCTCCGGAGTCATCAAAGCCAACATCATCGTCCGCGTCGCCTTATCCGTATCCTCCCCAACCGATTCCATTACCATCCTAGGCGAAGGCGGAGCCGAGAATCTGGCAGGCTATGGCGACATGCTCGTCACTTGCGGCCAAGTGATCAGAAACGCCAATTTCAGGGCCCAGGGATGCTATGTCGATAACGATGAAATAAGAGACGTCGTCAATTTCATAAAATCCCAGCAAACCGTCGAATATGATCCTCGTTTCATGGATTTAAGCGGAAAAGTTGTGGATGTAACCCCATCCCGCTCCAAGACCGAATATGGCATGAACGCTGGAACGGAAAGAGACGACCCGATATATGAAGAAGTCAAAGAAAAGGTCATGCGCTGCGAATATTATTCGATGAGCAGAATGAATAGGGAATTCCATTTCGGCTATACCCGTTCTGGAAAAATCTTCCAATGGCTCAAAGAAGATGGCATCATAGAAGATGATGACAACAAAGCCAATTCCCGAGGCTGCAAGGTGTTGATCCGTGTTTCTGACGACATGGACAATCCTGGCTCCAGCGACAATTCCGACTTCATCCCATCCTGAAAGTTCTTAAGATTGAATAGGCTTAGCAACCGCCTTTTCATAACAAAACGATGAAATTTCCCCTAAGAAGGAGAATATTTATGATTTCATCTGTTTTCGTCTCAGGGCGGTTGGGTGAGAAAATATCGGACAACCTCCGATATGTCGAAGTCGACCGGCCCATTCCCGAGAAAGGCAAATTCGTCACCGATTCCTTTTTGGTCAAAAGCCAATCTTATGAATCTTCCCCATTCATCAAGGAACCAAAGGGTGCTTACATTTGCTTTAAGGGAAGAATCGAAAACGATCTTGATCACGGCTTAATCATCGTCATGGAAATCGATGAGATGTATCGCTTCCCCGAAGGGACGAGACGCATCTAAGACAAACGGTCCTTCGGGGCCGTTTTTTAAATTTGATTTGACGCATGCGTATACGCGCTTATAAGCATGTGAAAAGCGATAAAAATTTCTCCATTGGGGTGAACAAATATTCACTTTTTTAATGTAAGCGTTTTTCATAAATAACACATATGATATATAAATATATATCATAAATTTATGTAAGAAATTGAAAACACCAAATTAAGAATTTTCTCATCCGTTAGCGTGTTTCCACTCTATTTACAAGATTTTCCGATATTTGTAGAATTAAGTCGTCTTATAAGTGATTCGTCAGAACACTTAATCAATTTTTAGGAAACATAGGAGGTTTTTCACACAAATGAATTCTAAAAAA
Organism: uncultured Eubacteriales bacterium; assembly: GCA_963652335.1. GTDB lineage: Bacteria > Bacillota_I > Bacilli_A > RFN20 > CAG-826 > UBA4951. The sequence continues at coordinate 27,046 of CAVJSS010000006.1, forward strand.
TTGTTAGTACTTGCCGCCGGGCTTTTGTCAATGACAACGTTGGCATCTTGCGGCGATAACTCCGGCGTCGATTCCAAACGCGTTCAAGATATCATCGAACAAGCGCAGAAGATGGACAAAGCAGACCTTTATAAGAAGGCAATGGAAGAAATCAACGGCAAATCATTCGTCGTCGTCGCCAATTCTTCCCGTATGAAGGATTCCGCTCCGGCTTGGAAGACTTATTGCCAAACCAATTTCGATTCCACGTTCGATTTCACCTTCACTACCACTCAGCCGAAGAACAACCAGATCTTCTCCCAAATCAAAGGAGATGTCACCGGCACCAACCACAACATCTCCATGACCCTCATCCAAGATGGCTCCCAGATCAAATCCAAGATGACCAAGACCGGTTATCTTCTCAACTACATTCCAAAAGAATGGGATGGCAATAAAGCCAACGATGGCGAGCCATTGGCCCTCCAATCCTTATCCAAGGTCTTTGCCTACAATAATGGCACGGGTGTTGAAGGCGCCCAAAAAGTCTCTTATGGCAACGTCTGGGATTTCGCCCTCGATACCAGCACCCAATTCATGGCTCCTTCTTCCGAACCAGTCGGACAAAACTTCTTATACATGCTGACTCGCTCCGATTACGCAAAGGTCATGAAAGAAGCCTATGATGCCCTTCCACAAGCCAGCAAAGACAAAGTGGACGCCACCCTTAAAGACACCAATGCTGGCATCGACGCCGTCATGGCCGATGGAAACTTCACCGATGCCAACGTCAAATATTCTCTAGCTTGGATCTACAATTTCCTTAAGACCTACACCAAAGTCTCGGATGACGGGCCTATCAGTCAGAACATCACCAAGAAAGACGCCGGTGGATCCGCTGCCTTATTGGTCTATTCCAAATTCCGTTCCATCACCGAAACCGAAACCACTTCCTGCAAGCCAATCGATGTCGCTGCTTATCAAACCGGTTATGTCGGCATCGGCGGATATATGTACAAACACTATCTCCAAGTCTTAGCCACCTCTCCATATCCGTGGACTTCCTGCGCTTTGATCAACTGGATGGTCACCGAAAAAGATGGCTTCTATCCTTGGGGCAAAGACGCCGGTGGCTATTCTTCCAGCAAGACCGTCCAAGCCAATTTCGACCATTCCAACGATGGCGGAACCGATTTCCCAGTCAAGAACGACAAAGGTTATGATTGGTGGACTTCCAACGAATCCGGCAAAGGACGCCTCGTCATCGAAGATGGCGAATATTGCGATTCCGTCTCCTCTGTCATGGCAGACTGGATTTCTTATCTATGATGCCTGACTAAGGCACCTAGAGTTGTCTGATTGAAACGAAAGGGACAATCTCCGAATGGATGATTGTCTCTTTCTCTTAAAACAAAGGAGCGCTTATGGAAGCTTGTTTGAAAAACAAGAGGCCTTCCGGCTTTAGAAAATTCTTCAATAAAATAGCTACCTTTTTTTCCAAACCCCAAAACATCATTTTGACCATCTTCGCAGTGGTTTTGACCGTTTTGGTCTTCGTTCCTATCTTCTCCGTTTTCCGCGATACCTTCATCATCCACGAAGGCGCCGCTTTGGAAGATAGGGGCGATAACGTCGCCGGAACATTATCCGGATATAGTTGGGGAAGGATGTTCGTTGGCACCTATGCCAAAAAGAATTTCTGGATCCCGCTTGGCAATACGTTGCTCATGGCTGCCCTATCATGCGTCTTCGCCGTAGTTTTCGGCGGGCTCGTGGCTTATTTGGTGACCAGAACCAACCTCAAGATGAAAAAATGGATATCCGCAGTCTTCATCTTCCCTTACGTAATGCCTCAATGGACGCTTGCAATGGTTTGGAAAAATCTGTTCGATAGCGTCGCTGTCACAGGCAGCAGAAACGGCATGTTCGCCGCCTTGCTTGGCGTTGAGATGCCATTATGGTGGTCGGCTGGCCTTTTCCCATGCGCATTGGTGATGGGCCTCCATTATGCCCCATTCGCTTATATTCTTATCGGCGGTATATTCAGAAACATGGATGCCAACCTCGAAGAGGCTGCCACGATCTTGAATACCCCAAAACACAAAATCTTCGCCAAAGTAACTTTGCCGATGGTCAAACCAGCCATTCTTTCAACCGTTTTGCTGGTCTTCTCTTCGGCTATGGGCTCGTATCCGGTTCCACATTATCTAGGCACGGCGGCCAATAACTACGAATTCACTACCCTGGCCACCAAATACATGGATCTTAACGTCAACAACCCAGCCGGAGCTTCCATAATCTCGGTCATCATGATGATAATCGGATTCGGAATTCTCATTCTTAACCAAGTATCCACTTCAGGAAGAAAGCAATTCACGACCGTTTCTGGTAAATCCGGGCAAGTCTCCAAAGTCAATTTGGGCAAAGCCGGAAAATGGGTCATCGGCGTGGTTTTGGTCATCGTCACTGCCTTCACTTCGATTTTCCCTATCATTTCATTCGCTTTGGAAACCTTCTTGGAAAACCCTGGTGATTATTCTTCATTGACTCTCAAATGGTGGATTTTCAACGAACAAGGAGCCGAAAACGGTTTATATGGCAACTTGGGCATTCTCTATAATCAGAACATTTGGAAATCGTTCGGCGGATCTGTTTTGGTTGCCTTCCTTTCGGCGTTATTCGCCGGAACCATCGGCACGTTGATCGGCTATGCAGTCTCCAAGAACAGAAAATCCAAATTCGCCAATTACGTAAACAGCGTGGCTTTCTTGCCTTATTTGCTCCCATCACTGTCCGTTGGCGCGGCATTCTTCGTCATCGGAACCAACTTAGGCATTTGGAACACCGTTTTCCTTCTCGTATTGGTCGGAACCGTCAAATACATACCATTCGCTTCCCGCGCTTCTTTGAATTCGATGCTTCAGCTTAGCAACGAAATCGAAGAATCAGCGATAATCCAAGACATTCCTTGGTTCAAACGCATGTTCAGGATCATCGTCCCGATCCAAAAATCATCCATCATGTCGGGATTTTTGCTCCCATTTATCTCAGCGATGAGAGAATTGACCTTATTCATGATGCTGGCCGTCGATACCAGATTGGCTACCTTGCAATTGGGCTATTTCGACGAAATGGGCTTATATGCGTTCTCAAGCGCCATCAACTTGATCCTTGTCGTTTTCATCCTTGTCTTCAACGCCATCATCAACAAACTCACCGGCGCTTCGTTAGACAAGGGCATCGGAGGTTAATTTATGCCAAAAATCGTATTAGAACACGTTACCAAAAGATGGGGCAATTATTATGGCGTCGATGATTTGAATCTTATTATCGACGACAATTCATTCGTTACTTTGCTAGGGCCTTCGGGATGTGGCAAAACGACCACATTGAGGATGATTGCCGGCTTAGAAACCCCGACGAGCGGGAAGATAACCATCGGAGACCGCGTCGTTTTCGATTCCGAGATGGGAATCAACGTCCCTGCCAGCAAAAGAAAAGTCGGCTTCTTATTCCAAAACTATGCCTTATGGCCGAATATGACGGTTTATCAAAACATTTCCTTTGGGTTGAAGAACATCAAAGAAGAAATGCCTACTTATGAATATGAATATGTCATGCATAACACCTTGGCCAAATTATTATCCAATCCCGAAGATATCGTTCCGGTCATCAACGATTGTATCGACAAGAAAGGGAAATTGGATGAGAAGAAGGCCCTGGTTCGCTTAATCGATGCCTTTGACATTTCCATGATCACCGCGAAAGTTTTGTTTGCGATGGATCTTCATAAAACCAAAACAAGCGAAGAACTACATAATTTGGCTGCTTCTTTGATAAAACAAGAAGAAGAAAAAGCCGCTCAGCTGAAAGCCAAATACGAAGCCAAAGGCTTGAAATTGGCCGAAAATGGCGAAGTGCTCAAAAACGGCGAATCGATCATAGCCAAACGCCGTTTGTATAAAGAAGAGCTCGATTTGGCCGTCCGCCGCTCCTCCAGAAAAGTCAAAATCGGCGAATTCATGGACCGTTACCCAGCCGAATTGTCCGGCGGTCAACAACAACGCGTCGCCATCGCCAGAACCTTGGCCCCAGCCCCTGCTGTCTTGTTCATGGACGAACCTTTGTCCAATTTGGATGCCAAACTTCGTTTGGAGATGCGCTCCGAATTGCAGAGATTGCATATCACCACTGGTTCGACGTTCGTTTACGTTACCCATGATCAATTGGAAGCCATGACCTTGGCCACCAAAATCTGTTTGATCAACAACGGCGTCCTTCAACAATATGAACCGCCTCTCGATATCTATTACGGTCCAAAGAACCTTTTCGTCGCCGACTTTATCGGGAACCCAAGCATCAACTTGATCGAAGCAAAAGCCAAGCAACAAGAAGATGGGACTTTGGATTTATGCTTATTCGATGATCTAAAAGCCAGATTCTCGTTCAATACTCCGATCGACATCGAAACGTATCATCGCAAATTGGATGAGACATTGGCCAAAGAAGCCGAAAAAGAAGCTGCCGACAAAGCGGCCGGAAAGGTTGAAAAATCCAACAAAGACAAACCTTTCAAATACCATATCCAAAGAGTCGAGGAAATAAGGAAGAAAGACCATGTCGAACTCACTCATGAAGACGTGGTGGCAGCCGTTAGGCCAGAATTCATCAAATTCAACGAAAACGGGCAATTCGAAGGAACCATCTATTCGGCGATGCCTGCCGGAATGGAAACGACGGTCAAGATCAAAATCGGCAATTATCTGATTACCGGCGTCATCTTCGGCGGCGTTTCCTATAAGATCGATCAAAAGATTCGCTTCGATTTCACCGGAGACGACATCCTTATCTTCGATAGGAAAACGACTCGTTTGATCGGCGAAGGCAAATTTCATTGATAAACATCAATGCCCTAAGTCCTCCAAAAGGGATAAAGGGCATTTTCTTTTTGCCTATTTGACATAACGGATAACTGCGATAAACTAAGAGCCGTTATGTGGAAAATAATCGCCGCCCTTTTAAGATTCCTCCCCCTGATTTTGTTCAATTTCGTCTTCTATATCTGCAAATATGCCAGACACCCGGAGAAATATCCGATGGAAGTCCGCTACAATCGCCTCCGCAAATTGATCATAAAAATAGTCGACTATTTCCATTTGGATCAGAAAGTGGAAGGCATAGAAAACCTAAGGGCCATTGAAAGCGAAGGGAAGAAGTTCTTGGCCATCGGCAATCATTTGGCAGCCATAGACCCGTTGCTTTATATCTATCATTCCGAAAAGCCTTTGACCTTCGTCGCCAAAAAAGAATTGAGCAAATACCCCTTAGTCGGGACGGCCATCAAATCCATCAATGGGATGTTTTTGGATCGCGATGACCTTAGAAGCGGGATCAAGATCATCCGCAACGTCGAACATCTTATCAAAGATGACATCGCCTCGGTGGCTATCTATCCTGAAGGCACCAGAAACAAACATCCAGAAGGGGAACTTCCAGAATTCCATGGAGGCACCTTCAAGCCTGCTTTCCGCATCAATTGCCCAGTCCTTCCGGTCTCTTCCTACGGTTCCCAATACATCCTCAATAAGAAGAAATGCAAACGCATCCCATACGAAATCGCCTTTTTCCCAGCCACTTTTGCAAAGGATGGCGGAGACAATTCCCTTTCTTTCGCCGAAGAGATGCATGATCTTATAGCGGAAAAGATGTATAGCCAAAGAGAAGAAAGCGATAGATTCTTTTCGGAACATAAAGAAAGAATTCCTCTCAAAAAGGGGAATGTCCGCTAATTGAAATTTCTTAAATCGATCGGTTCTTGCTCATTTTAAATAAACGCCTAGTTTCCCAAGCGTTTTTATTACCAATTGATATCGACTGTGGAAGGGATCCTTAATCCCTTTGGATAATGGTTCTTGGCTATTCCTTTGGTCACTTTGACATAGCCGAGATTCTGCTTATCGTAGGAAACGATATAGAAACCATCAGGCTTATTGGTTGAAAAAGCCAAGCCATGAACGTAGGCTTCCGCTTCTTCTTTGCTTATCGGCCAAGAAAAATCAGGGGTCAAGAAATGGGTCAAATGATGATCTGGGATATAAACATCCCTCAATTCGAACAATTTGACTCCATAACGGAGAACATTCAAATGGGTGGTGTCGAAATGTTGATACAAAGAATAGAATTTCGAACGCATCATCTCATTGCTTCTATCCTCAAGCTTATAATCCGCGATGAATTGCTTGTAACGTTGGTTGGAGAGAATCTCCCTTTTGGTTTTGATCAAGGTCCCAGGTTTTTTGAATAGGCAGACGAATTGCCCTTCCCCTTCGAAACGGGAAGGGAACAAATGGACGGATTCAGGCAGCAAATCCGAACGGTAGAAAGAATCGTTATGCTCCAAATCGATCAATTCGATCTCAGGGTGCATTTCCTTGAATGACAAAATGACCTTTTCGTCCTCTTCGGCATTAAATGAACAAGTGGAATAGGATAATGTTCCGCCTTCTTTTAACATTTGATAAGCCAATTCCAAAAGTTCCAATTGGCGGCGAGCGCAAGAAAGGACCTTTTCGTATTTCCAATCTTTTTTGGCTTCTTCGTTCTTCCTTATCATGGCCGATCCAGAGCAAGGCGCATCCAAAATGATTTTATCGAAGGTGTTTTTGAAGTGAATAAAGGAGAAAACGAAATCATTCGAGGCAACGACGATATTGCCGCGACCCATTCTTTCGATGTTTTGGGACAGGGCTTTGGCCCGAGGATAGGAAATGTCGTTTGCGACGATACACCCCTTATCATTCATAGTCAAACTAGCCCCGATGGTTTTCCCACCCGGAGCGGCGCACATATCCAAAATGACGTCGTCCTCTTCCGGTTTAAGGAAATAAACGACCATCATCGCGGCCGGATCCTCAATCGAGATGACCCCATCTTCATATAACATCGATTTTCCGAATTCGTATTCGGATTTGTCATAAAGGTAAGCGTGTTCGATAAACGGATGCTTTTTGACGTTTGGATATCTTCTAACGAATTCTTCGTCAGACATTTTCTTGGTGTTAAGCAAAAGACCATGCGTGACGCTGCCTTCCGATATGGCGGACATCAGCTTATCGACTTCGTCTTTCGGCAAATATTCATTTAATGATTCGAAGAATTCCATAAGAGAATTATAATTGATTTGTCTTAAAAATTGTAGAGGTCATCTTTTATGCGCATGTTGGATATAATCGAAAAGAAACGCGATGGGAAAGAACTAAGCGAAGAAGAGATTCGTTTTTTCATAAATGGCTATACGAAAGGAAATATCCCAGATTACCAGGCTTCCGCTTTGTGCATGGCTATAGTCTGGAGAGGAATGAGCACGAAAGAGACCGTCATCCTCACTGATGCCATGATGCATTCTGGGGATATCATTGACCTTTCTGATATAAAAGGGATCAAAGCCGACAAGCATTCAACTGGTGGGGTAGGGGATAAAACCTCTTTAGCCGTAGGACCGATAGTAGCGGCAGCTGGTGGCATAATCGCCAAACTATCCGGTCGTGGATTAGGCCACACCGGAGGGACATTAGATAAGTTGGAATCCATTCCAGGTTTTGTCATCGGTCTTTCCGAAGAAGAATTCAAAAAGCAAGTCTCCGAAATAAAATTGGCTATCATCGGCCAAACTGCCGAAATCGATCCAGCGGATAAAAAACTTTATGCCTTGAGAGATGTAACCGGATGTGTCCCATCGATCCCTTTGATCGCCTCTTCCATCATGTCGAAAAAACTCGCGACAGGATCCGATGCCATCCTTTTGGATGTCAAAGTCGGGGATGGGGCCTTCATGAAAGATCTTGAATCCGCCAAGGAATTGACGAAATTGATGGTTGAAATCGGCTCGCATTTAGGAAAGAAAGTCGCCGCAGAACTAACCAATATGGACGAACCTTTGGGCCTAGCCATCGGAAACGCCTTGGAAGTCAAAGAAGCTATCGATACCTTAAATGGCAAAGGGCCTGAAGATTTCACCAAATTGGCCTATCAAGCATCGGCTAAGATTTTGGTTATGTCAGGATTAGCCAAAGACAAAGAAGAAGCCTTGAAAAAAGTAAAAGAAGTCATTGAAAACGGCGAAGCGTTGGATAAGTTCGCTGAAATGGTTGAATATCAGCACGGCGATTCTTCTTATATCAAAAATCCAAACAAATTCAAAGAGGCTTCTTACATAATCCCGGTCATTTCCGAAAAAGACGGATTCGTTACCAAAATCGATTGCATGAATATCGGGATAGCCGCAATGAAATTAGGCGCTGGCAGAGAAACCATGATGGATAAAATCGATCCTTCCGCAGGCATAATCCTAAACAAAAAAGTCGGAAACCCGGTCAAAAAAGGCGACATTCTAGCCTACGTCCATACCGACAAAGAGGGCATTGATTCAGTAATCGAAGATATCAAAGACTGCTTTCATTTATCCGAAAAAGAACAGGAAGTCCGTCCGATTATCTTAGGAGAGGTCGGATAATGAAAGTTTTGGTCCAAGAAGTCAAACACGCTTCGGTAACGATAGATGGCAATATGGCCGCCTCGATCGAAAAAGGTTTTCTTTTGTTCGTCGGTTTTTCTTTGCTTGATGACGAAACCGTCCTTCCAAAGATGGCGGATAAAGTAGTCAAACTCAGGATTTTTCCGGACGAAAATGGGAAAACGAACAAATCTTTGAACGATGTCGACGGGGAAATCCTTTCGGTTTCCCAATTCACCTTATATGCCTCAGCCAAAGAAGGAAATAGGCCTTCTTTCGTCAATGCCATGCGCCCAGAGATGGCCTCTGAAATGTTCGATAAATGGAATGCGCTTTTGAAAGAACGCTTCCCGAAGGTCCAAACCGGCGTATTCGGGGCGGATATGAAAGTAGAACTCTTGAATGATGGGCCTTTTACCCTTATCTTAGATAGCCGGGAATTGTTCGAATGAAAGTATTGATTGGATTATCTGGCGGCGTCGATTCCGCCATCGCTGCGTACAAGCTAAAGGAAATGGGCCACGAAGTAACTGGATGCTTTATGCGTAACTGGGATGCCATGGCCAATGGAGATTATTTGGGGAATCCGACCGTAAACGATTCCCAATGCCCTCAAGAAAAAGATTATGATGATGCCGTTTCCATCGCCAAAAAGCTAGGAATAGGGCTTCTCCGCATCGATTTCGTCAAAGAATATTGGGATTATGTTTTCGAATATTTCCTTTCGGAATACAAAAAAGGCCGCACCCCAAACCCGGATATCCTTTGCAACAAACACATCAAATTCGATTCCTTTTTGTCTTTCGCCAAGGAAAAAGGCTTTGACTGCATAGCCATGGGCCATTATGCCAAACGAATCGAAAAAGACGGACATGTCTATCTTTCAAAGCCGCTTGACCTTAAGAAAGACCAAACCTATTTCCTTTGTGCCTTAAACGAAGAACAAATCTCTTCCTGCCTGTTTCCAATGGAAGACATAACCAAGGTCGAAGCCAGGGAAATAGCCAAAAAACTAGGGCTTGACGAAGTCGCTTCGAAACATGGCTCTACCGGAATATGTTTCATCGGAGAGAGAAACTTCCGCCAATTCCTCCAAAACTATTTCCCTGCCACCAAAGGGAAAATCATCGATATAAAAACCAACCAGGTTTTAGGCGAACACCAAGGAGTTCTTTATTATACTTTAGGGCAGCGCCACGGCTTAGGGGTAGGAGGCATAAAAGGGATGGATGCCTCCGCTTGGTTTATTTGCAAAAAAGACGTGGAAAAGAACATAATCTACGTTGCAAACGGATCGGAAGGCGAACACCTCAATTCCGATGAATGTATCGTTACCGACATAAATTGGGTGGGGCCAAGACCGGAAAAGGAAATAGATATATTCGTCAAATTCCGTTATCGTCAGCCAGATCATCCAGCAAAGTTGATCCTAGAAGGAGACACAGCCAAACTGAGCTATCATCCATATAAGGCTGTGACCCCTGGGCAATTTGCCGCCTTTTATGATAAAGAAGGAAAGCTTTTGGGCGGCGGGATAATCGATAAGACATTTTATTTGGAAAAGAGAGTCGGCTGAGCCGGCTCTTTTTTCGTTTGTAACATGACAAATAAATTGACGAATTATGCATAAGTACCGTTTTTATTTTGTAGGTAAGTCTTACGTTTTTGACCATGCTTAGTATAGCCCTCCGTATTTGATTCGGTTAAACATTTTGGCCGTCTCGTATTTCATTTCCCTGGTATCCAGATCGTAGCGGATCGCCTCTTCCCTAGGCATGATCTTCAGAATGGGCTGGGGGATCTCCAGTTTCACGCAGACCGCGACGGCTTCCGCGCCCATCGCCTTCGCTTCCCGGATCAATGACAGCCTTTGCACTAGTCAAGAGAAAGTGGACAGCCACGGCGAAAAAAAGGACAGGGGGCTGTCCACTTTTTCTTGACTAGTGCAGAACGGGAAACGCCTCAGCCTCGGGCAGCCCGGTTCCGGGGCGACTTGGCTTCTGTTCCTCCTTATCTCCTTCGAGATGGACGTGGGATCCACCCCGAGGGATTTCGACATGTCCTTGAGCAGAAACCCCATCGCCAGCATGTTCGCGATGGATCTCCTCTGCCCCAGGTCGAAATGTGTCCAATGTGTTATCATCTTCGTGTCCTCGTGTTTTCTGTTGCTGGGAAACGAGGACATTTTATATTACGGGACTTATTTCCGCTTATATCGATGAAACTGACTTAAGCTTTGGAATTCACGGTCAGCTAAGCCGGCTCTTCCTTTTTCTTTTATGCGCGTGTATTATTTCTACGGAAGCCAAGTCCATCATAGAGAGGGCCGCATAATGGAAAGGCCTATGGGCACGCCACTTCCCTAGTCGTGAGCAATGTCACCGCATCCGGCGTTAACGGAATAAGCAAGACGCACCGAAAGTGAAGAAGGATGGTACCGCGCTGCCAAGCGTTCCTTCGTTGGGGCGTTTTTGTTTTTATAGGAGGCTATTATGAAACCATTGACAGGACATGAGATCCGCCAACGTTGGATCGAATTCTTCGAAGGAAAGGGCCATAAATACATTCCAGGCGTATCTTTGATCCCGAAAGATGATCCATCTTTGCTTTGGGTGAACGCCGGGGTTACCGGATTGAAGAAATATTTCGACGGATCGGAAATCCCGCCTTGCCGCCGTATCGTCAACGTCCAAAAATCGATCCGCACCAACGATATCGAAAACGTCGGACATACCGCCAGACATCACACGTTCTTCGAAATGCTTGGGAATTTCTCGATCGGGGATTATTTCAGAAAAGAAGTCATAGCATGGGCCAAAGAAATCCTAACAGATGAGGAAAAAGGTTTCGGGTTGCCTTTGGATAAACTTTATGCCACATATAACCCATCCGATTTGGAATCAAAGAAATATTGGATCGAAAACGGTTTCTTGGAAGACCATTTGATTCCACTTGAAGGCAATTATTGGCAAATCGGCGAAGGACCATGCGGTCCAAACACCGAAGTCTTCTTCGACCGCGGGGAAAAATATGACCCAGAAGGAATCGGGGACCGCTTGCTTAGGGAAGACATGGAAAACGACCGCTACATCGAAATATGGGGCATCGTATTCTCCCAATACAACGCCGTCAACGGAGTGCCAAGAGACCAATATAAGGAACTTCCTAGCAAAAACATCGATACCGGAGCCGGTTTGGAACGCATCGCCTGTGTCCTTCAGGAAACCGAAACCAATTTCGAAACGGACCTGTTCACCCCGATAATCGATGAAATGAAAAAGATATCCGGAAAGCCGTACGAAGGCGAGAACCTTATGTCTTATCGAGTGATCGCCGATCATGCCAGATGTTTGACTTTCGCTTTGGGAGATGGAGCCTCTTTCTCCAACGAAGGCCGAGGATACGTTTTAAGACGCATCATCCGTCGCGCGATGAGATACGGGAAAAAGCTCGGAGTCCATGAACCTTTCATGCATAATTTGATAAAGGTCGTCACCGAGAGCTACAAAGGATTCTACCCTAATCTAGCCAATACCTTGGAAAGCACCACCAAAGCGGTCTTGGACGAAGAAATGAAATTCATCAAAACCTTGGAAGCCGGCGAATCTTTGCTTCGCGAAAGGCTCAAAGACAAAAAAGATCTAAGTGGGGAAGAAGCCTTTCGTTTATATGACACCTATGGCTTCCCTTATGACCTTACCGAAGAAATCGCTTCCGAAGCCGGCTTGAAAGTCGATAAGGAAGGATTTGAGAAAGCTATGGAAGAGCAGCGCGAAAGAGCCCGCTTAGCCAGAGGAGAGATCGATTCGTTCAACAAGCAATCAAAAGACCTTATGGCGTTTGAAAAAGAATCGGTTTTCGACTATTTTGCCGATGAAACCGACGCAACCGTCATTGGCTTGTTCAAAGATGGCGAGGCAGTAGATTCCATCAAAGGCGAAGGCGATGTCATTTTCTCTTCAACTCCTTGCCATGCCGAAATGGGCGGGCAGGTAAGCGACATCGGCTCTGTCAAAAACGACCACCTCTTTGCTGACATCACCTTCGTTGGCAAAGCCCCAAGAGGACAACATCTCCACCATGTCATGATCAAAGAAGGAAAATTGGCCCTTAACGATAAAGTCGCCGTCTCAATCGATAAAGAAAGACGCCGCTTGATCGAAAGAAACCATTCGGCTACTCATTTATTGCATTCCGCTTTAAGCCAAGTCCTAAGCGAACACGTAGATCAAAAAGGCAGCTTCGTAAACGATGAATACCTTCGTTTCGATTTCTCTTTCAATAGAAAACTCACCAAGGAAGAAATCAAATCCGTCGAAACCATCGTCAACCAGAAAATCATGGACTGCATTGAGGAAAAAACCGAAATCCTTCCGATAAAGGAAGCTGAAAAAATAGGAGCCGAAATGGAATTCTCCGAGAAATATGGGGAATTCGTCCGGGTCGTCGAATTCGATGATTTTTCCAAGGAATTCTGCGGCGGAACCCACGTCCGCAATACCGACGAGATAGGCTTGCTCGTCATCGAAAGCGAAGAAGCCATCGCCTCTGGGGTCAGACGCATCCAAGCTAAGACCTCCAAAGGAGCCCTTTCATATCTTTCTTCCCGCCTGTCTGTTTTAGACAAAGCCGAGGAAAAATATGACGGGAACGACGTCGATTTGCTAAATAGGATTGAGAAAGAAAAAGCTGAGCTTTCCTCATTAAAGACCGAAAACCGCAACCTCAAAGACAAATTATCGTCCTTGGAAGCCAAATCGGCCTCCTTTGAAGAAATAAACGGAATAAGCTTCCTTTCTTTGATCAAAGAAGGCGATAACCGCGATTCGTTGCTCTTTTTGGGCGACACCTTGAAAGCCAATAAAAAAGATTATTTGATTATTTTGCTGGGCGGAGAAGGGTCAGCTCGCCCATTGATCGTCCTTTCTGGCGGATTAGGCAAGCAAAAATGCCCGGCAGGCGTTATAGTTAAAGAAGCCGCCAAACTCTTGGGAGGAGGCGGAGGCGGAAGGCCTGATATGGCCAGCGGCCAACTAAAATCCAAAGATGGATTCGAGAATTTCGCAAACGAAGTCAAAGGAAGGCTATAAAGGAGAACAATCTATGGCAGAGATATTGGACAACACGATCGTTATCGCCGACGACAACGGCGAAGAACAAACTTGGAAAATCCTCTTTTATTATGAAAACGAAGAAAGGGGCCGTACTTATTATTTCATCTACCAAGACGAAGACCCAGACAATCTGACGGTCGTCGCTTCCGAAGGCGGAGACGAATTGCTCATCCCTTCCAAAGAAGAACTCGAAGAAGCCGCCGAAGTATTGGAGACCTACGAGGAAGACCCTAAGATAAACGAATTGAAATAAAGTTTCTTTCTAAAAAGAAAGGCTTTGTCTATAATTGCTACGAGCTAAAGGAAATATTTATGGCAGAAGAAAAGATCATCATGACCCGCGAGGGCATGGAAAAACTGGAAAAAGAATACAGGCACTTATTGGACGTCGAACGTCCTGAAGTGGTCGAACAATTGGTTCAGGCCCGTTCCCAAGGCGACCTTTCCGAAAACGCCGATTATGACGCCGCAAGAAACCGTCAAGCCCAAATCGAACGCCGAATCTCCGAAATCGAACACATCAAGGATCATGCCGAAGTCATCGAAAGCCGTGCCGGCAACAAAAAGATCAATTTAGGAAATTTGGTCGACTACGTCGATGAAGAAGGAAACAATCTCCAAGTCAGGATCGTCGGCACCATCGAAGCAAACCCATTCGCCGAAATCCCATCGGTATCCGATCAATCGGCATTGGGAAGATCTTTGATCGGCCACGTTGTCGGAGACAAAGTCATCGTCGAATGCGATGTTCCATACGAAATCGAAATCAAGAAAGTTTCCGTTTGGGATAAATAAATCCAAAGACAACATATAGGTTTTTGTAAAAAAGCAGGCCTTCTATCTATATCTAGGTAGGAGGTCTTTTATGTTCAAAATCATCATCATTGCCTTGGTGGTCACGTTGGTTGGCTTAGCAGGCTTTGCCGTTGTCGAGAAAAACAGGATCGATATGACAAACGGCACCAACAATAGCTCAACTTCCTTGGAGGAAGACAAAATCGTCGTAACCATAACCGGCGAAGTCACCAAAAATTACCCAAATGGCGGAAGTTACACCTTGCCTTTGGATTCCACTTTGCTCGATTTGATCCTAGCGGCTGGCGGCGCTACAACCAATGCCGACCCTAAAGCCTACGACTCGGATTTCATATTGGAAAACAAGATGTCGTTCTATATCGCTCCGCTTTATGACAACACGAACACTTGCTCAACCGAGCCGATCAAAAAAGTGAACATCAACACTGGTAGCAAAGAATCATTGATGGAAATAGGTTCGATAGGATCCACGATTGCTTCGGCGATAATCTCTTATAGGGAGGAAAACGGCGATTTCGGACGCATCGAAGAATTGAAAAACGTCTCAGGCATCGGCAATGCGACATTCGAGAAAATCAAGAATTTCGTCCAAATCTTGGAATAATCTATTCCAAGTCGGAATAGGATGCCTTCTAGCCTACTTTTTAAGCGCGAGAGCCATATCGATCGGCTATGAATCGGTGGCTTTCTACCTTTATTTATCCATTCTGCTTTTTGCCTTTTTCTATTCCTTTCGACGCAAAAAGCATTGGATTCTCCTTGGGATGGGATTTGGAATTCTTTACGGCCTTACCTTTTTGATTCGTCTTCATCAGACCCCCTTGGATGAATACGAAGGAATCGTGATCGAGGCCAAAAAGAATTATTTCATCTTCCTTTCCAAGGGGAGACGTTATTACGTATATTTGGCAGACCATGATTATTATTTTCTGGATTTGATAAAAATAAACGGATATGCATCAGAGATAGCGACAACAAAATACGAATGTTATTTCGATTTTGGGAAATACTTGGAAAACAAAGGCGTTTCCTATCAAATAAAAGCCAACGATATTTCGTCAACGTTTAGTTTGCTTAACCTAAGAAAAACAGAGAAATCGTTTCTAAATCATTTCCCTTTAGAGATAGCGTCTCTTATCGACGCCGTTCTTTTTTCTTTCAAAGATTCCAAAGACGGCATTCTTTCCTCATCGGCTTCATTAGGCATCTATTCCCAATTATCGAACGGTGGGATCGTTCTTTCTGCTTTTTTAAGGATGATCGATCCTATGCTGAATAGGCATATAAATAATGAACGATTGCTTAAAGGCATAAGGGTTCTTTTGATTCTCCCCTTTTTGATTTTGGGTCCAAGCAAAATTGGCGTTTGGAAACTGCTATTGATCAATCTTAGCTACGTTGTTTTCTCAAGCAAAGAAATCCGTTATGGACATAGGCTGCTCGGAATCGGGATGATCTTCATCATAATCGATAGGTATTCGATTCTTTCTTCGGCTTTCTTCTACGCTTTTGGCCTTTCTTTCCTTTTCCTGCTTACGAATAGGATGATCAACAAAGGCCGAAACGAGCATCTAAAGAAGCTAAGAAGGAGAGCGCCATTAGAATCATTCCTTCTGCCAAGTTCGATCCAAACCGGAAAGATTTCCGTCTTCGCCCCGTTTTTCAGATTGCTGGCGACTCCGATAATCTTGCCGTTCGTTTTCCTTTGCTTCGTCAGTTTTCTAAGCGTGCCTTTCACCCATTCGATAACATGGTATGGCAATCTAATAAGAAAGATACTTAAGTTATTTTCTTATGCCGAATTGTCCATTCCTTGGATCGGGTCCAATTCCGAAGCCGTGATCATCTCTTTATATCTTCTTTTGCTTTTTAGTCTCCTGCTTATCGATTCCGGACTTCATCATTTTGCTTATAAGATTTTGAGATTAAGCGGACTTTCTGTCATTTTGAACATGATTCCCATAATGAATATGTTTACGAAAGAAGTCACTTTCATAAACGTTGGGCAAGGCGATGCATTGATTATCAGAGATGGATTGAAAAGCGTGATGATCGATACTGGCGGAGCGCTTTCTTTCGATATAGCCAAAGAAGTGGATATCCCTTATTTGTATCGGAAAAGGATCTATCATCTCGATTATCTTATTTCCACCCACGATGACTTCGACCATTCGGGCGGAGTGGCATCTTTGATTCGAAATTATGATGTGAATCACTATATATCAAAAGCCTCATCCTTCCCAATAACGATAGGCGACATCCATTTAGAGAATCTCAACGTATACGAAGATGGAGGGAATGATGGTTCTTTGGTCATTTATATGGATTTTATCGGGAAAAAGTTTTTGTTTATGGGCGATGCCGGAACACAAATCGAAAAAAAGATCATCGAAGACAACCCATCTTTGGAAGTCGATATCTTGAAAGTCGGACATCACGGCTCCGATACTTCCACTTCGGCTTCTTTCATCAAAGCCATCAAACCGAAAGAAGCCATCATCTCGGTCGGAGAAAACAATAGATACAAGCACCCTTCCGAAAGCGTTCTCGAAACCCTGACCCTATATAATGTCAAAATAAGAAGAACCGATGAAGAAGGCTCCATAACGTATTGGGGATGAAAAGCATTTAAGGTATAATCATCGAGTATGATTTCGATTTTCTATTCGTCTCAAAGAGCGATGGCCCAAGCGGCCTTGAAAAAGAGACTCAAAGAAGTCTTTCCGGAAAAAGACGAGATGAATTACGCGGAAGTGGATCTTACCTTTTCCCCTACACAAGAAATCGTTTATGAATGCGAGAATCTTTCCTTTTGTTCGGACAAGAAGGTAGTCGTTGCCAACAACGCCTATTTCCTTTCCAAAAAAAGCGAGACCAAACCAGCCAAAGACGAAGAATCCAAATGGCTTTTGGAATACCTTAAGGACCCAAATCCGGCAGTCGACCTTTATTTCGTCGTCTATTCAGACACCTTGGACACCAAATCCGAATATTACAAACTGATCGATAAGACCTCTCCGAATATCGTCGGCGTCACCAAATTGACCGATCAAGAATGGATCAAATACATAATCAATCATTTCAAAAAGAAACACATCTCCATCGATTTGGATGCCGCATACGAATTCTATGCCCGCTTCGAAGGCGATTATTCGGCTTTTTTAAGCTATGCCGATAAGCTCACCTGCTATGCTTTGGAATCCCAGCATATCTCAAAAAAAGAAATCGAAGAATTGGTCGCCGCCCCTTTGGAAGACAACGCCTTTTTAGTCAGCAACGCTTTATGCAAAGGAAACAAAAAAGAAGCCTTGAAAATCTATAAAGACCTTAAAGTCAGCGCCTATGATTCCATGGAAGTCGGCCTTTTGACTTTGCTGGCCAACCAATTTAGGATCCTTAACGAAGTGAGATATTTAAATAACGTCGAAGGCTTTGGCCCGGATCAAATCGCTTCGAATCTAAAAATCACCCCAGGGCGTGCCAAAGCATCATTGATGAATCTAAGGAACATGAACGATAATACCTGTTTAAAGGCTTTGGAAGATATCTTCGAAGCCGAAAAGAAAATCCTAACCGGCAAAATCCAACCTCAAGTAGCTTTTTCCTTGTTCATAGTCAATTTCAAGCTCAGACCATAAAAATATGAAAAAAGCCCAGTTCATCTGGGCTTTGTTTTCCGATACTATGTAACAATTATTTAAAGGGAAGCAACAGCTTTGGTCAAGTGGGCCTTTTTGCGATTGGCGGAATTGACGGAGATGGTTCCGAGTTGGGAATAGCGATCCAAAAGAGAGATGGCTTCTTTCAAAGCGACATCGGCTTCTTCTTTCTTTCCGGCTTTGACGGCAGCTTCGACTTTCTTTACGGCGGTCTTCAATTCGCTCTTGCGGGCGACGTTGATTTCGTTGGCCTTTTCGTTGGTTTTGTTACGTTTGATTTGAGATTTGATATTTGCCATAGTATGAATTCCTGCTTTCTTTCAGCGGGTTGTATTGTAAATTACAAAAGAGAAGAAAACAACTATATTTCTTGCTTAGCAAGATAGTTAGCCTTCGTTTTTGCCGTTTTTCTCTTCCAAGACGAACTTCGCAAAATCCTTGGGAGTCATCAATTCGCCATATTTATCAGTTGGGATATCGATGGAAAATTCGTCGTTCATTTCCTCGATCAAAGAGAAATAATTCATCGAATCTCCGCCCAAATCCTTATCGAAACGGCTGTTCTCATTGATCTCGTCTCTTCCTAAAATCAAAACGTCCATAAATATCAAGATGATTTTCTCTTTGATTTCGCTTGCGACAGATTCGTTGCAAGAAGATAGGCAATCGTCTTTATAAGCCCCGATTCCCCCTTCTTCATTTAAGCAAAGATAGGAAGAAAAATCGCCGCTTTCCAACTCTTTTTTGATCATGAATTTCTTCACCTTCATGCCATTAGCCATAGGCAGAGGCTTTTTGGAAACGAAAGCTTTTTCGATTCTCTCTTTCTTGGAAATGGATGAATTCAAAGAAACGAATTCTTTTTTGATTTCTTCCAAATTCTCTTTTTTGATCTCGTTATCTAGCTGAAGCACCAAAACGACCGTTTCTCTTTCCATATTTTTTCTCTCTTTGATTCCCAAAACGACGCTTTGAGCGACATGCTTCATGTTTTTGAATACAGATCCTAATTCATCTGGGTAGATATTTTCTCCATTGGAATTGATGATTACGTCCTTTTTCCTTCCTTTTAGGTAATATCGGCCATCTTTATCGCACATAGCGATATCGCCGCTATCGAAATATCCTTCCTTATCCACTTCCAACGGTTTCAATTCCCCATCAATAAGCCTCCATTTGGCCAAAGAAGGGGCTTTGACATACAATTCTCCGCTATCGGAATCGCCTTTTATCTTGTAGCTAACCCCATAAAATGGCTTTCCGATGGATAATTTCAGCCTATCTTTCAAACAAGGGCTTTGCTCAACGGAAGTTATCCCGAATTCCGTCATCCCATAGCCGTTATATAGAGGATAACCCAATGAATTTATGAAGGCGGCCGTTTCGTAATCAAGATAGCCTCCTCCGGAAATCGCGAACTCGACTTTATCTCCAAGCACTTTCTTTTGGAATGATTTCCTAAGCAACGGAGAGGCCGCCTTTTTGGCGCTCTTTTTCGATATATCGCCTAGATTGAAGTCCATCATCATCCTAATAAGGACTTCTTTTCTTTCTTTTTGCTTGGATAAAGTCCTATCAACCATCCTTTGGATGCTCTCCCAAAACAAAGGAACCGAGAATATATGGGTGCATCTCCCTTTTTTGGAGGCATAAAGAAGATCCTTCGAATTCAAAGAATAAGGATAGACGACGTTTTTCCCATAAAAGCTATACCAAAGGAAAACGACCATGAAGCCAAAGACGTGGTGATATGGAACCATCGAAAGGATGCTGATCTTTCCCGGATGCATCAAACTAGTCGATTCTTTATATATATCCAAAGAAGCCAAAATCTGGTCGCAAAGGCTTTCTCCATCATAAACGAACATCTTGGCCTTGCCAGTCGTTCCAGATGAGCAAAAGATGACTTTATCCTCCCAGGTCGGAACGAAGTCCTTATCAGGAGAAGACAAAATGACGTCATCTACATAAACGCATTTGACACCCTCGATTTCGAAATCATCGTTAGAAATAAGACAACTGGCTTTTGAATTTGTCAACAAACCTATGGTCGCGTCCTTTGTTGCCCTATAATCGATCGGCAACGGCTTATGCCCATTCATCAATATGGCGAAAAACATCAAAGGCCAATTTGGGGAATTCATTAATTTAAGCCCAATCGGCGATCCATCTTTGTTGCCGTTAAGTATCTTGCTTAGCCTTGAAGCGTAATCAATGGCCTTTTCTTTGTATTTTTCATAGTTATAGGAACGCTTCTTGCCGTTTTTCTTAAAATATGTGCAGGCCTTCTCTTTTTTATATGTTTCAGTAGAGGTCTCGAATATGTCTTTTATGGTCTTATTGGTTTCCGAAAGTTTTTCGGCGGATTTCAAAAAATCTCGACATTCCTTAGCTGAATAAGTCTTCATATCGCTCACTATACAGCAAAGACAGGAAACTTCAATTTCTTTGAAATGCCCTA
>CAVJSS010000007.1:0-44584 GCA_963652335.1 uncultured Eubacteriales bacterium
AGCTAAGCTATAACATTTGAAAACCTATAGAGGTAAAAATAGGGAATTCTTTAATCTATGATTGCGGAAATTCGTTTTACGGAAAAACAAGCGAAGAAAGAATTGCTGCTATATTATCTGATGATACGAAACTTAGAAGCAGTGCGCTTAACGGAATCACTGCATATGAGGATGAATCAGAGAAAAGAATTTCAAACTTGAATATTTTGGAACTTAACAATGCCGACTTAGACAAAGCAATCATTCGAGTTTATGAAAAAGTCGTGGATGAACTCAATGAAATAGAAGATGTCATTAAGTCAATTCCGAATGATTTCAATAATCTTCAAATCATGTCAGATGATAGAAAGCTGCATTACATTGAAACGTTCAAACTTAAGATTGAATGATATTCTTAAACCGAAATATTCAAGCCTAACGAGAAAATAAAATCCTGGATTTTTCATCCATATTTAGTCACCGAACGTAAATAAAAAACCGACAAAGGAACGCTCGTAACATCTATAATCTGCAGCAAAATCTCTTTGCTATGGGTGACTATGATAAAAAAGAGGCGGTGGCCCGCCTCGTTTCATTTGTTGCCCTTATCAGCTTTCCTTGCGTATGGCTTTCTAGAAGAATGGCTCTTTTTGAATGGCTCTGATCCATTCCTCTTAGCCTTGTTCCTCGAAAAGCTTCTTTCCTTATGATAGGAATTTCCTTCTTTTTTCTTTGGGCAAAGCTTGCCTTCTTGGCTCTTATGGAAAGATGGCTTTTTCCCATCCTTTTCGAGCCTTGGCTTGGAATAAGGCTTTTTGCCTTTGGCTTTCCCTTCATCCTTATTGAAACCGGAATAGTTATCCTTTTTATAAGGCTTCTTTTTGGAATCCGACTTATCCTTTTTGATATATTGTTTGTTTTTGTTATAGGGCTTTTTCTTCTCTTTTAAGGATGCGTCTTTCTTTTCGTAATGCTTGTAACGCCCATCGTTGCCTTTCTTTTCTTCCTCTTTTGGAAGCAAGAAATCCAAAGCGTCGGTTTCGGCATAGACCTTCACTCCGGCTTTGATAAGGGCGGCGGCGGTGACTCCAAGCCCTTCGATCGTGTTGCCCATGAACATCCCATTATGGATATATCTTGAGCCGCATGCCGGTGACTTATCCTTCAAGATGGCGATCCTTATTCCCAAGAAATCGCATAATCTGACCGCCTGTTCGGCGCTTAAACGATAAGCGGCAGTCAAATCGATCCCATCTTCCGTCACGACTTTGTCTTTTTTTATTTCCGCTTTCGGGCGCGGACAGCCCAAATTCGCAGCCATCTCCGGACAAAAGGCCACCAATTCGTAATGCTTTTGGAGCTTTTCCAAAAACGGGAAGAAATTATCTCCCCCATCATAACGGCATTTATCGCCTAACAAGCACGCTGAAACAAGTATCTTTTCCATCTTTCGTAGTTTACGCTTTTAAGATATCGCTAACAATGGAAAGAATGATATATTTCCCTATATGGAACTCAAAGAAGAAACGATTCGCGTAAACGAGAAAGACTACAAGGTCATAATAAGCAAAAAAGCGATGCGATCTTTGAGCATGCGCCTATCCAAAGACGGAGAATCGATCTTGGTCCATGCCCCATATTTCGTAAACAAGAAAGCCATCATGGCCTTCGTTAGAGAAAAGGCTCCGATCCTAATCAAAAAGGCCGAACGAAGAAAAATAGATATCCCGGAAGGCAAATCGATCGTCTTTGGGGAGACGATAGACAAGGAGATAAGCGAAAAGGAAAAGAAAGAAACCCTCCTTGCCTATTGCCTCTCTTCCCAAAAAGAATACGAAAAGATCATGGGTGTCCCTCCTTATAACGTAAAGATCAGGACGATGACTTCCAGATGGGGCGTCAATAACAAAAAGACGAACACGATAACCTATTCGACCAATCTGATTTCATATTCCAAAGAGATAATAGATGCGATAATCGTCCATGAATTGAGCCATCATTTCGAAAGAAACCACCAAAAAGGGTTCTATGCGATCGTTTTCCGCTACTGTCCGAATTACAAAACGCTGATCAAAAAGCTAAAGAAAGGGGAAATCAAATGAAAAGAGAGACGATAACCTCCAAAGACAATCCCAAAATCAAAGCCGCTTTGGATCTTAAAGAAGGCAAAGGGGATCATTTCCTTTCCGAAGGCTTTCATCTAGCAGAGATGGCCATCGAATCGGGTTTGGCCGTATCGGTCTTTTCCTTAAAGGAATATGACTGCCCATGCATCAATTTCCTAACCAACGAAGCCATAATCAAAAAACTCTCCTCAAGCCAAAACCCAGAAGGGATAATAGCCGTTTCCAAGAAGCCTAAAGAAAGACCGACATCATCGAACAAAATACTGTATTTGGATGACGTCTCCGACCCGGGTAACCTAGGAACCTTGCTCCGCACTGCCTTGGCTTTCGGCTTCAAAGACGTGATCCTGCGGAAAGGCGCAAATCCCTATAGGCCCAAAGTCGTCCAAGCCTCCCAAGGAGCCATCTATAAGCTAAATATCATCCAAAACGACGACGTTTCGTTATTGGACAAATTGAAAACCAAAGGATACGAAATAATCGGAACCGACCTAAAATCATCGATTCCTCTTTCTTCCCTTAAAAAAGAAGGAAAACTTGCCTTGATCTTAGGCAACGAAGCCAGAGGAGTCTCCAAAGAAGTCCTGGAAAAAGGAGACACAAACGTCAGGATCGAGATCGATTCGATCGAATCGTTGAACGTCGCGATGGCCGGAGCCATATTGATGTACGAACTTAGATAAGGAGGCAGTTGCCTCTTTTTCTTTTAGGAAAAAGATATAGAATAGTCATGTTCGAAGAAGGGAAAAAGTACCCCTATTGGCCTATAAAGGGAGGGATGGATAGTGAGACCATCCTTGGGAGGTAGGGAGAAGCGTTCGTCCCGGAGAACGTGGCGAGAGCCACCCTCGGCCGCGGTTAAGGCTAAAAGGATGGCGACAGACACCATCGAAGTGGGATGGCACCGCGGGTAAAAACGCTCCCAGGCAGCCATTTTTTTATTTTAGGAGGCAAGAAGCATGCAAGAGATCAATGAAATCGAAACCATACTGGAAGAAGCCAAAAAAGACATCGAGAAAACCGATTCCAAAAACGATCTGACGGAAGCCAAAAACCGTTATCTTTCCAAAAAGTCTAAGCTTTCGTCATTGCTTGGATCGATGAAAGACATCGCCAAAGAACATCGCGCAGCCTTTGGGGCGGCCATCAATTCGGCCCGCAATCAAATCGAATCCTTATTCAAGGAAAAGGAAGCCAAAATCGAAGCCGAAGCGTTGAAAAAGAAACTCGAAGAAGAGAAAATCGACATCACTTTGCCTCCAAAGCAAACGAAATCAGGCAAAGCCAACCCTTATTATCTAATCATCGACGAAATGACCGAGATCTTCGTCAATATGGGTTTCGAAGTCAAAGAAGGACGGGATATCGAAACCGACCATTTCAATTTCGAATTGCTGAACGTCCCAGCCAACCACCCAGCAAGAGACATGCAAGATACTTTCTATATCACCGATTCTTTGCTGCTTAGGACACAAACTTCCGCCGCGCAGGCCCATACGATGTGCGACTTAACGGAAAAAGGCCCGATCAAGATGATCTGCCCAGGAAAATGCTTCAGAAGGGATGACGACGATATGACCCACTCCCATCAATTCGGCCAAATCGAAGGATTGGTGGTCGGAAAAGGCATCTCGATGGCTGATTTGAAAGGAACGTTGGAGAAATTCGTCAAAAAGATGTTCGGCGAAAAGAGGGAAATCAGATTGAGAAGTTCCTATTTCCCATTCACCGAGCCATCGGTGGAGGTCGACGTCAGCTGCGCCAAATGCGGCGGAAAAGGCTGCGATATGTGCAAAGGAACCGGCTGGATCGAGATATTAGGCGCCGGAATGGTTCATCCAAACGTCTTGAAAATGTGCGGATACGATCCGGAAATCTATAGCGGATTCGCCTTTGGGGTCGGAGTCGAACGTTTGGCCATATTGCGTTATGGCATCGATGATATAAGAAGAATCTACCAAAACGACCTAAGGTTCTTGGAACCGTTCGAAGAGAAATAAGGAGGAGAAAAAATGCTAGTATCAACAAAATGGCTCAGAAGCCATGTCGAATTGGAAAACGTAAGCGATGAAGAAATCGCCTCCAAATTGACCTTCGCCGGAGTCGAAGTCGAAGAAATAAAACATTTGGCCTCCGGAACCAACCTCGTGATCGGGGAGATCTTATCGGTGGAAAACCACCCAGACTCCGACCATTTGCACATCCTCCAAGTCGACGAAGGAAGGAAATACGGCGTTCATCAGATCGTCTGCGGAGCCCCAAACGTGAAAAAAGGCATGAAAGTGATAGTGGCCAGAAACGGTGCGAGGCTCCCTAACGCAACCATCTCCCCATCTTCGATCCGCGGAGTCGAAAGCGATGGGATGTGTTGTTCGTTGTCGGAGCTTGGCGTAGACAAAAAGACTCTCACCGAAGAACAAACGAAAGGAATCGAGGAATTGGATGAAAACGCCCCTATCGGCGAAGAAAACGTCTTAGGCTACCTCGGATTGGACGATACCATCTTGGACCTTTCGTTATTGGCCAATCGCCCAGACCTTTATTCTTTGGAAAACGTCGCAAGGGAAGTCGCGACCTTATTCAAAACCAATTGCAAATTAGACGAATTAAGGGAATACAAAGCAAGCAGCGATAGGTTCGTCGCCGAATCTTTAACGGGTAGCTGCGATCGTTTCGCCACCATTTTAGTCAAAGACGTCGAAATCAAGCCTTCCCCGAAATGGATGAAGGAATTGCTATCATCCGAAGGCATAAGATCGATAAACAACGTCGTTGACATCGGCAATTTCGTCATGTTGCTGACCGGTGAGCCTTTGAATATGTACGACGCAGATAAGCTCCCTGAAGCCAAACTTACCGTAAAAGACGACATCGAAGGCGATTGGGTGGCGATGGACGATAAGACATATCGTCTTGAAAAGGGCGACATCGCGGTCTGCTCGAAAGACAGATGCATGTGTTTGGCTGGGATAATGACCTCCAAAGAATGCGCAGTCACTAGAGAAAGCAAAAACATTGTGGTGGAAGCCGCCCATTTTTTAGGTGCCCCAATCAGAAAAACCTCCAACCGTTTGGGATTATCATCCGATTCCTCCCAACGTTTCATCAAAGGCACGAACATCGAAATCGTCGATCGCGCCTTGCATATGGCAGCTATTTTGCTACTTGATCACGCCAACGCCAAAGAAGTGTCCAAAATCTACGATTTCCGCTCCAAAGAGCCAAAAGAAAAGACAATCGACGTCACTTCCTCCTATATCAATTCCCGCTTGGGAACTTCTTTCTCTGAGAATTTGATCATGGACACATTGGAAGAAGACCACTTGACGATTCGGAAAGAAAACGACGTCATGCATGTTCAGATCCCTTCCTATCGTTTGGACATCGATTCCAAAGCCGATCTGAGCGAAGAGGTTATCCGTTTGCTGGGGTTCGATTCCATTTCTTCCTCTTTGCCAACATTCCAAGTGAAAGAAGAAGGGCTAACCCTCTCCCAAAAGAACAAATCATCCATCAGAAGACTCCTTAGAAACCAAGGCTTAAACGAAGTGATCACTTATACGCTGACCAAGGAAAGCAACGTTAGGTCCTTCTCTTATCTAGCCAAAGGAGAAGCTTACAAAGTGATGAATCCTTTGACCGAAGATAGGTCATACGTCCGTCTTTCCTTATTGCCTAGCTTATTGGAAGTGGCATCCTACAATCTATCCCACCAAGTGAAAAACGTCGCCATCTTCGAAATTTCCGACGTCGATAGCACAACCGAGAAAGGCCTAAGGCTATCGGTTGTCTTATCAGGAGAAAAGGAAATACAATCCTCTTTGATCACTGCCCCTTACGACTTCTATGACGCAAAAGGCATCGTCTTATCGATCTTGGATTTGCTTAACATCCAAGAAAGCCGCTACGAATTCAAGCCCCTTATATGCGAGAAAGAGGAATTCCATCCAGGACGCTCGGCCATCTTGACCATAGGAAGGGACGCGGTTGCGGTTTTGGGCGCTTTGCATCCAAAAGCCTTGAAAGCCTTCAATCTGGGCAAAAACGCGGTGGCTTTGGAAATCGATTTAGGCTATCTTCTTTCCTTAAAGGTCGGACCGATCAAAGCCAAAGTCCCTTCCAAATTCCCAACCGTCAGCAGGGATTTGGCCTTTTTGGTCGATAAAGACGTCGACTTTGCCTCAATCAAAAAGGAAATCAAGCGTTCCGACAAACTGATCAACGACGTTAAGATCTTCGATGATTTCGAAGGGATCGGGATCCCGCTTAACAAGAAATCATTGGCTTTGACCTTCGAATTCGGTTCAAACGAAAGGACTTTGACCGATAGCGAGATCAATTCCATAATGGAAAAGATCATCGGGATCTTGAAAATGAAATTCCTAGCGGAGGTAAGACAATGACCAAAGTAAATAAGAGCGCGATCTTGAAAGATAGGACTTTGATTTACGAAGCCGATGTCAAAGACCCTAAGAACCTCCCTTATCCCATTTTGGCCCTGAAGGAATGCCATTACGTCTGCAAAGTATCCAAATTGGCTTCTTATAATCATGGGAGCTATGAGATCCATGCCATCCTCACCCTTGAAGATAGCAGGGACGCCGTCCCTTTCGATAAGGAAATAGATCTGAACGAAGAAGTCGATTTCTTGGACAAAGAAGACGATTTGGGCGAAGGATTCATAGTCGAAGGCAATTCTATCGATCTCGACGATATAGCCTTGAAGATAATGATATCCTCCCTCCCGATAAAGGTCTGCCGTCCGGGCAAAGCCAAAGACCTTGGAATCAAAAAAGAAGAGGAAGCCGATAATGACAAGCCATCCCCATTCGATAAGCTCCTAGATCTTGGTTTGTAATCTAACAATATTCTCATTGTTATCACTACCAAAAAACTACTAAATATCTTCTTGAGACCACCTTCTGGCAGGTGGTTTTCTTTTTTATAGCTCCCTTAAAGTCCCTCTTGTAAGAGCAAGCGGAGGAATATAGACTATAGCAAAGGTGGGAAAAAATGGGAAAATTCTTTGGGCGTTATGAAAGGAACCTAGATGACCGCAACCGTTTGCAATTGCCGGTCAAACTTTTTTCTTCTGATCTTCCTTCTTCCTTTTTCGCCTTAAGAGGGTTCGATGGCTGCATTTCGATCTATCAAAGGAAAGATTTCGAATCATTGCTTGAGCAATTGAACGGGAAACCCTATTTTCTTAGGGAAAACCGTTCGTTCATCCGTTTGGCCCTCGAAAGCGTCTACGAATTGGAAGTCGACGCCCATCAAAGGATAACGATCCCGAAAGATCTTAAAGAAAGACACAAGCTGTCCCAATCGGTGACTGTCATCGGGGTCATCGACCATTTCGAGATTTGGGACAAGGAAGCCTATGAATCATTCAAGGCCGATTCTTCGTCCTCTTACGAAGATTTAGCCGAAGCATTGGGAGGGAAAAACGATGGGCGAACATTATAGCGTCATGCTCAAAGAAGCCCTCTCTTTGCTTGATATCCATGACGGTGGGACCTACGTCGATCTCACTTTGGGGCGGGCTGGGCATTCATCGGAGATATTGAAACGGATCCCAAACGGAAAGCTTTATTGTTTCGATATCGACGACGAAGCCATCGAAAAATCGAAAAGCAGGTTGGAAGCGATATCCCCTAATTTCGAGATAATCAAAAGCAATTTCGGCTTCGCAAAAGAAGAATTAGCCAAAAGAAACGTCGATAAAGTCGACGGAATCTTGATGGATTTAGGCGTTTCATCCCCTCAATTCGACGAAGCTGAAAGAGGATTCTCCTATCGTTTCGACGGTCCATTGGATATGAGGATGGATCAAAGCAATCCCCTAACGGCCGAAAAGATCGTAAACGGCTACGCCTACGAGGAACTTAAAAGGGTCTTCAAAGAATATGGCGAGGATCCCGATTCCGCCAAAGTGGCCTCTTTGATCGTCAAAGAAAGGGAAACAAAGCCAATCAGAACGACCGGGGAGCTGGTGGAAATCATAAAAAAAGCGAAGCCGGCGAAGTCCTTAGCCAAAAAAGGCCACCCGGCCAAACAGATCTTCCAAGCCTTGCGGATCGAAGTGAACGACGAGCTAGGGATGCTTAAGAAAGCCTTAAGCGAAATGCCGTCCCTTCTAAACGAAAACGGCGTGATGGCGGTCATAACTTTCCATTCTTTGGAAGATAGATTGGCAAAAAAAGCCTTCAGAAGCCTAACGGTGGTCGAAGGATCGAGGCACATCCCATCATTGGAGCAAAAAGAGCCAGATTACATCGATCTTGCCAAGCACCCGATCCTCCCAAGCGAAGCGGAACTCAAAGAAAACCATCGCTCCACCTCAGCCAAGCTAAGAGGCATAAAAAAGAAAGGATAAGCCCAACATGAAAGACAAAATCGTCAAAACGGGTAAAACGAAATCGTATTACGTTTTGAAGACGACTCTTTTGGTTACGGCCTTCATCGTCTTGGCTTTGATCATCCTTTCCATCCCAGTCGGGATAAGCTATGGTCTCTATCTTAAATCCGTTTCGTCCCCTTCGACGGCCGAGCAATTGAAAAACGGCTTGGACGTCTCTACGTGCTTAACGACAATCGAAAACCTAACGCTTTCATAAAGGAGAAGGGACAACCCTTCTCTTTTTTTAAACGATTTCCTACCATTTTTCTATCGATTGGATATTGTTTAGGCCTATATTCTATTCTAGAATAGAAACACGTATGGGGTACAAAAAGAACGTAAATTTCACGATCGTTGAGATCGGCAACGATACCAGCAAGATACTAGCGGGCTCTTTTTTCAACAAAACGCCATATGTTTACTGCGTCAGGGAAATCCAAACCAGAGACGTCATGGAAAACGGGATGATCCGCAAGACGGAGACGGCGAAATTGGCTGCGGCATTAAAAGAACTTCTGAATATCAAAGACGAAGCCATCTCAACCAAATGCTCAATGAGAAACATTTTGGTCGTTTTGCCCCCATTCGGAATGAAGGTCTATGACGAAACCCAATTCACCTCGGTAATGAGCAGAAGCAACAACAAAGGCGAAATCGACGTCGAAGACATCAAGCAGCTATTGAAGAACATCGAAGCCGCCATGCGAACCAAAACGGACCAGAATTCCTATCAGATCATCGACATAATCCCCGAAATATACGAATACGGATCAAAGACATCGACCACTCCTCCTTATGGAGAAAAAGCCGAGCAGATATCGACCAGAGCATCCGTTTACTGCGTTCCAAAACCCCTGGTCGATTCCCATGAAAACATCTTCAACAAAGAACTCCAACTCCAAGTCATCGGCTATGGGGTCGCCCCTTACGGAGCGGGTCAGCTTATCTGCCTAGACAAAGACAAAAAGGGTCTCAAAACCTTCATCATCCTCGATTTGGGCGGACGCACATCATCCGCATCCTTGATAGGGAACAAGACCCTTTATCAATCATCGACCCTCCCAGAAGGGATGAATCATCTGACCGAAGCCCTTTCCAAAGCCTTTGGGATCAGCTACGAAGAAGCTGAATCGGTGAAAAGAACTTACGGTTATTCTTTAAGGCAAACCGAATTCAAAGCCCCGATAATAACCAACAAAATGGGCAAATCCTTTTACCAAGACGACATCAACCGTGTCATCAAAGCCTGGTTCATCGATTTCAACGTCAAGATAAAGAACACCATCAAAGAGATGATGGGCCCGACATATGAAGGAAACGCCTCGGAAGAGAGAAGGTTCTTGGATAGCTGCCCGATATCGTTGGTCGGAGGCGGAGCGAACCTCCTTGGCATCGAGGAATTGCTGAAAGACGCTATCGGAATGCACAAAATCGAAAAATACATCCCCCATGTCGTCGGAGCTATGGATCCCAAATATGCCAACATGCTTGGCTTATTGGCCGCCAAATGCGCCTCGGATACCCCAAGCGGGGAAATAAGCGGCACAACCCTTTATCGGGTCGAAACGAACAAATAAGGAGGAAAACCCAATGAGTTCAGATCTTTATAGCCGCGACCTAGATAGCTTCGAGCCGGTCGCGAGAATCGTCGTCATCGGAGTCGGCGGAGCCGGCAACAACGCCGTCAACCGGATGATCGACGAAAACATCCAAAACGTCGAATTCTACGTGATGAACACGGACAAACAGGCCCTTTCCACCTCCAAAGCCCCAAACCGCATCGTATTAGGCGGTCCGGAAACCAAAGGCCTAGGAGCCGGAGGGGATCCGGAAAGAGGCAAAGCCGCCGCCGAATTCTCCAAAGAAGAAATCAAGAAAGTCGTCAAAGACGCCGATATGGTCTTCATCGCCGCCGGAATGGGAAAAGGGACCGGGACAGGCGCCTCTCCGGTAATCGCCAGATTGGCTAAGGAAGCCGGCGCTTTGACCATCGCGATAGTCACCCGCCCATTTTCCTTCGAAGGAAAAGAAAGAACTACCAACGCCGTCCGCGGATTGAACGAATTGATCGAACAAGTCGATTCTTTGATGATCGTTTCCAACGACAAGCTCTTATATTCCTCCGGCAACGTACCGATGGACAAAGCCTTCAAGGATTCCGACTCGGTCCTTTCCAAATCCGTCCAGACGGTGGCCGATTTGGTTTTGCTCCCAGGAACCGTCAATTTGGATTTCGCCGACGTCAAATCGACTTTGCAAAACGGTGGGATCTCCCTTATCGGATATGGTACAGGATCAGGCGAAAACGCCGCGATAGAAGCCGCCGAATCAGCGATCAACAATTCTTTGCTCGAGACTTCCATTTCCGGAGCCCGCAAAGTCATCTGCATGCTAACGATGGGCGATAAAGTCACGATGTATAACACCGAAAGGTGCGTAAGACGCATCAACGAAGCAGCCGGAGGTTCCATCGACGTCAAATTCGGCTTCTCGACCAACCCGAACTTAGGCGATTCGATAATCTGTTCGGTGATCGCCTCGGATTTCCCAAAGGATTCCATTTCCCTGGAAGGCCCAAGCATCGCCGAGCCAAGGAGCTCTGCGGATGTCGGATACGGGGTTGACGAGAGCGTCTCCAAAGTGGTCCAAAAATCCTTGGAAGAGGAAGAGAAGACCGCGACCAGCAATTCCGAGATCGCCAAAGGATTGCTGCCCGATTTCCTTAAAGGCAGCCTCAATCTGGAAGATGGCGAAAGCGATTCTTCCTCCGACGATGAGGATTTCGGCTTCTGATTGCTTTAAAGAAGCAAAGAAGATATAGTTTATTCGCTTAGACGGAAGACAACGCCAACTAGCAAACGATGAGAGAGCCCCTTGGATGAGAACGGGGCAGCGAAAGGTTATCACTTCCTAGCATATCTTCCGAAACAGCAGTAAGAAGATCGCCCGCTTCCCGTTAAAGAAGCTTCAAAGAGCGGGGCGATAGCCTCGAACTAAGGTGGTACCGCGCCATAAGCGTCCTTAGAGATGGACGCTTTTTATTTGGAGGGAAATATGTCATACAAAGAAACGTTATTGATGCCGAAGACCTCATTCGAGATGAGGGCTAATCTGATAAGCAAAGAGCCAAAAGTGCTAGAAAGATGGGATTCCATCGACCTTTACCATAAAATGAACGATGTTAGGAAAGAAAAAGAATTCTGTTTGCATGATGGCCCTCCATATGCCAACGGAGACATCCATTGCGGACATATGCTAAACGTCCTTCTTAAGGATTTCGTCATAAGAAGCAAAAACATGGAAGGATATAAAACCCCTTACGTGTTCGGCTGGGACACCCATGGCCTCCCCATCGAAACCAAAGTCACCAAAAGCGGGGTTAACCGCAAAGCGATGTCGATTGCCGATTTCCGTTTGAAATGCGAAGAATACGCCAAAACCCAAGTGGAACGCCAAAAAAGGCAGATACATCGTTTGGGATGCCTCGGCGATTACGATGACCCGTATATAACTTTGAAGCCCGAATTCGAAGCCAGGGAAATCGACGTCTTCGCCTCGATGGCCCTTCAAGGCTTGATCTACAAAGGGGTCAAGCCGGTCTATTGGTCGCCATCCTCCGAATCGGCGTTGGCGGAGGCAGAAGTCGAATACAAAGACATACCAGCCAGAACGATGTACGTCTCTTTCGATCTAACCGATACCAAAGGGTTGTTGCCGCCTTCAGCCAAAATCATCATCTGGACCACGACCCCTTGGACCATCCCGGCCAACCAAGCGATCACGGTAAACCCCAGATTCGAATATGGCTTCTATCATACCGAAAAGGGAGATTTCGTCTTCCTTTCTTCCTTAGCGCCATCCTTGAAGGAAACGCTAGGGTTCGAGAAAATGGAATTGCTTAAGACCCTAAAAGGCGAGCAACTCGAAGGAATGAAAGCCAAGCATCCTTTTTACGATAGGGAGTCGCCGATAATATTGGGATCTTTCGTCACAGCCGATTCCGGAACGGGTTGCGTCCATACGGCCCCAGACCACGGCTTAGACGACTTCAATGTCTGCCTTAAATACGATATCAAACCTTTCTGCCCAGTGGATGAAAGAGGCTATATGCATCTAGGGGAGAACGATCCTTTGAATGGGCTATTTTATGAAGAAGCCAACGACAAAGTGGTCAAAATGCTTTCGAAAAAAGGCGTGATGCTAAAGGAAATCGACATAATCCATTCCTATCCTCACGATTGGAGGACCCATAAGCCGGTCATTTTCCGAGCGACCCCCCAATGGTTCTGCTCCATTTCCCCAATCAGAGAGAAATTGCTTTCCGAAATCCATAAGATCGATTGGGAACCGGCTTGGGGAGAGCAAAAGATGGTCAATATGATCAAAGACCGCCTTGATTGGTGCATTTCCCGCCAGCGCGCTTGGGGCGTCCCAATCCCTATAATCTATGAGGAAGACGGAACCCCGATCGTCAAAGAGGAAGTCTTCAAGCATATAAGGGATGTCATA
This sequence comes from uncultured Eubacteriales bacterium, assembly GCA_963652335.1. Classification (GTDB taxonomy): domain Bacteria; phylum Bacillota_I; class Bacilli_A; order RFN20; family CAG-826; genus UBA4951. Next base: position 13,015 of record CAVJSS010000007.1, read on the forward strand.
GCCAAAGAAGGATCCAACGCCTGGTGGATGAAATCTCCGAAGGAATTGCTCCCGGAAGGCTATAAGTCCGACAAATCGCCGAATCACGGATTTTATAAAGAGACCGACATCATGGACGTTTGGTTCGATTCTGGCTCTTCTTGGAATGGGGTCCTAAAAGAAAGGAACATGCCATATCCAGCCGATTTGTATTTGGAAGGCAACGACCAATACAGAGGCTGGTTCAACGCCTCTCTTATCCTTTCCACGGCCGTTAACGGCATAGCCCCATTCAAAACCTGTCTAACGCATGGCTGGGTGATGGACGACAATTGGCAAAAGATGTCAAAATCGGCCGGAAACGGCATCGATCCATCAAAGATAGCCAATCAATTCGGGGCCGATATCCTCCGCCTTTGGGCCGCTTCGGTCAATTATGAAGCCGACGTTCGCATCTCCGAATCGATAATAAGCACGATTTCCGACCAATATAGGAAGATCAGAAACACCTTCCGCTTCATTTTGGGGAACCTCCAAGACGGAGACAAAGAATACGTCGTCCCTAACGAAATTCCTTCCCTTTCTCCAATCGATCGCTGGACCTTGGGCCGTTTGGAACAGCTTATCGCCTCCATCAGGAAGGATTATGACTCCTATAGCTTTGCCAGCGCCTCTCAGAAGCTCAATAATTTCATGGTCGACCTTTCTTCCTTCTATTTGGATTTCGCCAAGGATATCCTTTATTGCGAAGCCGCTTCCTCTTCGCGCAGAAAAGCCGTCCAATACGTCTTATATCGTTTAGGATTGTCTTTATGCTTGCTTTATAACCCGATCCTCCCGTTTACAATGGAAGAGGTTTATTTCGCTTTGCCTATTCCCCACAAAGAATCCCCTCAACTTGAATCATTCCCATCGATAAGCGACGAATATATCGAAGAAAGCGAACGTTTCTACCCGGCATTCATGGAAATAAGGGATTTGGCTTTGAAAGCCTTGGAAGAAGGCAGGGCCAAAGGCGAATACGGGGCTTCGGGAGAAGCTGAGCTTGACTTAAGCATCGGAAACAAAGAGCTTTACGGACTTCTATCCACTTTGGATAATGAAGAAAAGGCAAGGCTCTTCGGGGTTTCTTCGATAAGGATCGAAAACAAGGAAAACAAAGCGATATCCAAGAAAGCCGAAGGCGAAAAGTGCGACCGTTGCCGCAACATCCGCCACACGAGCTTATGCAAGGAAGGCCAGCTCTGCGATAGATGCAAGAAGGTCTTGTTGGGTAAATAAAGATGTTCAAAAAGATTTTCAGGAAAATCAAGTGGACCAAAGCCTTGTTTTTCTCTTCTTTCCTTTGGCTCGGGATCTTGATCATCTTGCTTGACCAAGGAACCAAATGGGCCGCCGAATTGACTTTGACCGAAGGAAAGCCGGTGGAAGTGATAAAGAATTTCTTCTATCTTTCCTTATCGCACAATACCGGCGCAGCTTGGTCGATCGGCGCCGGGAACATAATCGGAAGGATAATCTTCATCATCATCTCCGTGGTCATGTCCTTGGCCTTCTATTTCCTTTGGAGAGGCAACGTCGAAAAGGAAACCAAAACGATGAACGCCGCCTATATGTTGGTCTTTGGCGGAGCGGTGGGAAATTTGATCGATAGGGCATTCTATTTCTTCCCAGTCGGCGAAGGGCCATATGGTGTCATTGACTTTTTGCAATTCTATCTTAAAGGTGGTCCAAGCGCCCCGAGCGACAAATTTCTTAACCCATTTCCTTCATTTAACGTAGCCGATTCTGCTTTGGTTGTTGGTATCATTATGTTGGCGGTCATAATGATAATAAGAAGCATCAAAGAATCGAAAAAGAAAGACGAGGAATTCGCAAAGAAGAACGAAAAAGCGGCGGATGGCAAAGCCAATCCAAACAACGTTGAAAACAAGGAGAAAAGCAATGGAGATAACCGTTGAGGAAGAGGAAGGAAAAAGATTGGACGAAGTCCTTTTCTCCCTTAAGGCGGCGCCTACCAGAAGCAAGGCCCAATCCTTAATAAAAGATGGAAAGGCACTTGTGAACGGAAAGGTCCAAAAGCCAAGTTATAGAGTTAGGAAATCCGACATTGTAAACTACCAAATATATACCGAAGAACCTCTAACGATTAAGGAAGAGAACATACCGTTGGACATCGTTTACGAAGATGACGACATAATCGTCGTAAACAAGCAAAAAGGCCTAGTCGTCCATCCGGGAAACGGCAATGCGTCCGGCACCTTGGTAAACGCCCTTTTATACCAGCAAAAGAATCTCGCGTCTGGGACATCCGCCATCCGCCCAGGGATCGTGCATAGGATCGACAAAGACACTTCCGGCTTATTGGTCGTAGCTAAAAACGATAAGGCGCTCCTTTATCTCCAATCCCAATTGTCAGATCATTCGATGCATCGCGAATATATCGCGTTGGTCAAAGGGATAATTGACGAAAATGATGCGAAGATAGACGCTCCTATTGGGCATGATCCCAGACATCCGACTCGCTTCGCCGTGAATGGGAATGACGATAAGGAGGCCATCACTTATTTCCATGTGATCAAACGTTATCCGCTTAATGACTGCACCCTCCTTTCATTGGAGCTTAAAACCGGAAGGACCCATCAAATCAGAGTCCATATGGACTATATCAAGCATCCCATAATCGGAGACCTTTTATATGGAGAAGGCAATCGGAATCTATATGACGATGGCCAATTGCTTCACGCTTACCGTTTGACCTTGAAGCATCCCAAAGACGGAAAAGAGATGAGCTTTGAGACTCCTCTTCCAGCCTATTTCAACGAAATATTGGAAAAATTGTCTTAGATATCGGAAAAATTCTTAAAGGAAAGCTTCGCGAATCCCTTCAATTCTTCTTTGGACTTGCTTTTTGATATTTTTACGATGAAATCGTCGACTTTCTTCCCGGCTCCTAAAGGGATCTCATAGCCGAGTTCTTTGCTTAATTCATCCATTTTGAGCAAAAAGGCATATCTTGCGATTACGGATCCCAAGGCGACCGAAATGTAATAGGATTCCCCTTTGGTTGAGAAAATCACGTCTCTGACGACTTCTTTTTCTTTGCTCAAATACGAATAATATCTCTTCTCCGATACGAATTGGTCAAGGTAAACATAGGCTTCCTTATGCCTTTTCCTTAGATTCGATATGGCTGTATTATGCATCTTGGCCTTGATCTGGCTCATATTGTTTTCCGAATGTATCTCGTTATATTTTTCTGGCATCAAAACCAGTAAGGAATAATCGAACTTTTTTATCAATTCTTTGCCTATTCCCCTGATTTTGATATCATCCAAAAGCTTTGAATCCATAACACCCATTTCCTTTAGATAAGGAATGTCGGCTTCTTTTACGAATGCTGCGCAGACAACGATTGGCCCAAAGGCATCGCCAGTCCCGACTTCATCCGATCCTATCTGGGGGAATTTCGATAAAACGATTGGCTTTCTTTCCTTTATGACGTTTTCGTTGGGCTTTGCTTTTGGATCGAAAATATTAGCCTCATATAAAGCGTCAGGCCCTTGGAAAACGACTTTTATGTCCCCTTTCCCATTTGGGAGATAAACGCTCACGGACAAGCCTTTTCTTTTTCCGAAAAAGTCAATATATTCTGAGTTGTTCTCTTCTTTTATCCCCGAATAGAAATCCTTTATCTTAATAGCGGCCTTATCATCGACTTTCAAGGTTACCGTGCTTGCTTTGTTGATCATCTTTGGCATTTTATCACAATCTAACCTTATTGGCTTATCTATGATAGAATTTGCATATGCAAAACACCGCCGAAAAGCTTGAATTCGAAAAGATAAAAGGGTTTTTGAGAAGCTACGCCAAAACCGAATTAGGCAAAGAATACATAGATAATCTCAACGATTTCCTTCCTTATGAAGACCTAGCATACGAGAAATCCCTGATGCAAGAGATGATTTACGCCCATTCAAGCTTCGGGACACTGCCGATCGATGTCTCCGTAAAACTCAACGAACTCCTTTCTTTCGCTTCCAAAGGAGGGACGCTGAACGAAAGGAATCTGGAAGATATCGCCCACGATATCAAAATAAGCAAAGATCTTTTCTCTTATTTTTCCGAATCCAAAGAAGGCAACGAACTGAAAAAGATCGTCTTTTCTTTGGGGGACATGTCCTATTTGGAAGAAAAGATCCATTCGATCATCGCGCCTGATTTATCGATCTACGATAATGCCTCCCCCACTTTAAGAACGATCCGTTCAAGCATCAGGAAGCTGACTAAAGATATAACAAGAAAAATCCAAAGCCTCGTTTCCGAGAACGAAGAATACCTTTCAAACGCCGCTTTGACATTGAGGGATAGCCATTACGTTTTGCCTGTTTCAACCTCTTACAAAGCCAAAGTCAAAGGGATCATCATGGATATCTCCCATTCTGGTGGGACGACCTTCATCGAACCCGAAGCCTTAGTCAGCATGAACAACAAAATGAAGGAGCTTTTATCCGATGAGAAAGAGGAAATCCATGAAATCCTTTCTTCTTTGTCTTTGGAAATAGGCAAAAAGAAAAAGGAATTGAATGAGATAAACCAAACGATCGGAAGGCTCGATTTCATCGAATCCAAGGTCAAATACGGAGAATCCATCAACGGGACGATCTGCAAATTGGTCAAGGAACCATCGATTCTTTTAAAGGAAGCGAGACACCCATTGATCAGCAAAGACAAAGTAGTCCCAAACGATTTCACCATAACGAAAGATACCCCGATATATGTCATCTCCGGTCCTAATGCCGGAGGAAAGACGATCGCTTTGAAAACGGTGGGCCTTTTGCTTTATATGAACGAATGCGGACTCCCGATACCCGCCTCAGAGAAGTCGGAATTAGGATATTTCAACCATATCTACGTCGATATTGGGGATTCCCAATCGATATCCGATTCCCTTTCGACTTTCTCCGGGCATATGGCCAACCTCTCCGAATTGCTGAAACGCATCGGTTCTTCCGATTTGGCCTTATTGGACGAAGTGGGGACGGGAACTTCGCCAAAGGAAGGCGAATCGTTGGCCTATGCCATCGTAATGGAACTTAAAAAGAAAAAGGCTTTTGCCTTGGTCTCTTCCCATTTCGACGGATTGAAAGCCGCGGCGATGGAAGAAGAAGGGATCATCAACGCCTCGATGAGGTTCGATGAAGAAACGTTGACCCCAACCTATCGTTTGATCGAGGGGATGCCGGGCGATTCCTATGGCTTGATCGTGGCCAGACGTTTCGGGATGGATGAAGAAGTCATGAAATTGGCGGAAGAAAAAGCCGCCCAGACCAACGATCTTTCGGTAGCTAAAGCCCTAAGGAAGCTAAACGACGCTTCCCTTTCCTTGGAAAAAGAAAAAGAAGAGCTAAGCAAAGAAAAAGCCGATATCCTTTTTGAAAAAAGAAAATTGGAAGAAAACAACGAGAGATTGGAAAAACGCCTCCGCAAACTAAACGAAGAAATCGAGAAAGCCAAGGAAAAAGAACTTGAGGAATTCAAAGAAAAAGCAGATCGGATCTTAGAAAGCCTCCAAAAGGGAAATATCGTGAAAGGCGAAGTGACCAAAGCCAAAAACAAGCTGGACGAACTTATAAAAGAAAAAGAAGAAATCAAATTCGACGAGCCTTTGAAAGAAGGGGATTATGCCCTATTGCCTTCTTTGGAGATCGAAGGGAGAATCGTTTCCCTTAACGGCAACAACGTCGTTTTGGTAAGCAAAGAAGGCTTGACCTTCAAAACCAAAAAGGACCGTTTGACCAAAATAAAAGAGCCGGAAGAGAAGATCGAACGAATAGACGGCCTAAAGGTAGACGAAGCGGGATTGGGAGCCTCTTTGCCTTTGGAATTGAATCTCATCGGTTTAAGGGCCGAACCAGCCCTAAGCGCCTTGGATCAATATCTGGACAAATGCCGGATAAAAAAATACAAACGCGTGAGGATAATACATGGCTTTGGAAGCGGAATCCTTAGGAAAGTCGTAAGGGAATATCTCGATAAGCACAAAGAATTCGTCGACCATTACGAAGGGGCCAACGAAAACGAAGGAGCCGGTGGGGCAACCATCGTTTATCTTAAATGAACGTAAATAGCAAAATAGAAGGGAACATCGCCCTTTTGCCTGACGCTCCCGGTGTTTATCTAATGAAGGACATCTCCGATGATATCATCTATATCGGAAAGGCCAAGAACCTTAAAAAGAGGGTCTCCCAATATTTTTCAAGGCCCCAGGTTGGCAAAGTGGCCGCGATGGTGTCACACGTCGATCATTTCGATTTCATCATCCTCCATTCAGACAAAGAAGCCTTCATTTTGGAGATGAACTTGATCCAAAAGCATCACCCAAGATACAACATCGCCTTGATGGACGATTCCCATTACCCCTATATTGCCTTAAAAAGGGATGATGCCTATTTGTCATTGTCCAGAAGCAAGAAAGACAAACGTCGTTTCTATTTCGGTCCTTTCCCTAACGCTTCCGCAGCGAAAAAGACCCTATCGATATTGAATTCCCTCTATCCGACCAGAAAATGCAAGAACATCGGCAAAAAAGCCTGCCTTTATCATTCTTTGAACCAATGTCTGGCCCCGTGTGTCAATAACATAAGCCAAGAAACCTACCAAAATCTCTATGAAGAGATAAAACGTTTCATGGACGGAGACGTTTCCAAAGCCATCATAGCCTTGAAAGAAAAGATGGAAGAAGCCGCAAAGGAGATGCGTTACGAGCAGGCTAAAGAATACAAGGAAATGATCGATTCGATCTTGGAAACCGTATCGAAGCAAACGGTGGAACTAAATAGCGATAAGACCAACAGAGACGTCATAGGCTACGCCGAAAGGGAAGGATATAGGTCATTATCCATCCTAACTTACCGAAACGGGATCCTGCTTGGGAAAAAAGACCACGTCTTCTCTTCTTTCAACGATGCCGAAGAGCAAATATCCGAACTTCTGGCCTCTTATTACCAAAGCAACGACATCCCGACCCAAATAGTATCTCGCATAGACGGATTGAAGGAATCGTTGTCTTTGATTTATGAAAACGTAAACGTCTTTTCCCCAAAAGAAGGGAGATTGTTGGATCAAATCGATTTGGCGGCCTTAAACGCCAAAAAGGCCTTGGATGCCCACTTCATGTCAGCCAGATTGGACGACGATAAGGAAAAAATGATCGAAGACCTAGGCTCTTTGCTGCATATAGATCCCCCTTATAGGATCGAATTGTTCGACAATTCCCATCTTCAAGGATACGAAGCCGTATCCGCCATGGTCTGTTTCATAAACGGCTCACCTATCAAAAAGATGTATCGGAAATACCATCTATCCGACGAAAACGCCGGCGATGACTACCATTCGATGGCCGAAGTGGTGGAAAGAAGATACAAAAGGCTCAAAGAAGAAGGTTCTTCTTATCCCGATTTGATCCTAACCGATGGAGGCTTGCCCCAAGTCCATGCCTCAAAAGAAGGATTGAAAAAAGCCGGAGTCGACATACCCGTCTTTGGCTTATTTAAAAACGAGAAGCATCAAACGGAAGGGATAATCGACGAAAACGGAAGCATTTACCCACTCGATAACAAATCTTCGTTGTTCTTCTTACTGATGAGGATGCAAGACGAAGTCCATCGATTCGCGATTACCTTCCATAAAAAGGAAAGAAGCAAGATGATGATCAAATCCATCTTCGATGACGTCAAAGGATTGGGGAACAAAAGGAAAGAGACGTTAAGGAAGCATTATCCGACCCTTGAAGCCTTCAAACGGGCCTCATATGAGGAATTATGCCAGCTCTTCCCAAACAGCGTAGCCAAAGAGCTAATGAGGATAAAAGAGGAAATATAGCATGAAAAAAGCGGTCATATTCGATATGGACGGGACTTTATGGGATACATCCAAGCCCGTGACGGAATGTTGGAACGAGGTGGGGAAAAAGATATTCGGGGAAGGATTCAGCCTTTCGATTAACGACGTCCAAAGCCAAATGGGGAAACAAATGGATCAAATCCTATCTTCCATAACCCCAAGCGAAGTGACCAAGGAGCAGATAGACGAATTCAAAAAGGAATTCCTTTCTTTCGAATTGGATTACATAAACAATGGCCATCCAGGAATTTTGTATCCTAACGAAGAAGAGACATTCAGAAAACTGAAAGAGATGGGTTATGGCCTCTATATCGTTTCCAATTGTCAAAAAGGATACATCCAAAGCTATCTCAAATCATATCCAGCCTGCGCGAAATACATCGATGATGTCCTATGTTGGGGCGATACGGGTCTTCCAAAAAGAGGGACCATAAAGCAAATCATCGAAGACAGCGAAATAGATGAAGCGATCTATGTCGGAGACACGTTATTTGATGAAATCGAAACCAAAGGAGCGGGATTGCCTTTCATATATGCCGCCTACGGATTCGGAACGGCCATAAGCCCAGATGAAACGATCTATGGCTTAGAAGAATTGCCCTCAAAAGCGAAAAAGTATCTCTAAAGAAGAAAACTTGTGCTATATTATTTGTCCGTGCGCCCGTAGCTCAGCCGGATAGAGCAACTGCCTTCTAAGCAGTAGGTCAACCGTTCGAGTCGGTTCGGGCGCGCCAACGGAATAAGCGGATAGTTCGATATTATCCGTTTTTTTTAACGTTTCTTTAGACGCGCAAAGCCAAGGAATTGTCCTGTTTTCCTTTGATAATGGCTAAAACCACGTTCAGCCTTATACAGAGTTGGACCGAGACAATTCGATAAAATCGACAAAAACCCATGCTAGCATAAATCAGAAGATCGTTTGCAACCGTGATAACGACGAAAATGCCAAGAAAGGGCTGCAGACAAATGGCAAATTTCGACATAAAGATCTTTTTGCGGCCTGATAGCAATCCTTTTATAGCATCAAGCCTCAACAAAGCGTGGAGCCACCAAGCACGAAACGAAAGCGCCGGCCGAAAGAAAAGGCCAAGCGATTCAAATGCCGCTTGTTTTTTTTTTTTTTATTTTAGGATATAGGTCGAAGAAACGAATCCATGTTGGCTGACGTCAACTTTCCCGATTTGGCGGCGGTCGTTGCACCGGTTTCGTATTTCTTCGGCATTCATATAGAGAAAGGATGAACGACAATATGAATAGAAAGCAAAAAGGCGGGATTATCCTGTCTTCGCTTGCGGCAATCGCTATCGCCGGCTCCCTTATCGCGGGCTCGACCTATGCGTTGTTCACGAGCGAAAGCAAGGCCAACATCGCCATCACGTCCGGCAAGGTTAACGTCAGCGCCACGATCGAGAATTGGCTGACTTACACCGGCAAGGAATTGACGGGTGTGGTCAAAGACGACGCCGAGAAAATCAAGCCGTCGACCGAATACGACCTCAAAAACGGCGAATTCATGAACGGCGGGACAGCGTCTTTGAAAGACAATGTCCTCACTTTGGACAAGATCACCCCGGGGGATAAGGTAACCTTTTCCATCAAGATCGAAAACAAGAGCGACGTGGCGATCAAATATCGCACGATCATTTCTTGCGTAAGCGACGATGGGCTTTTCGAAGGGCTAGAAGTCAATATCGGCGGAGAAGAATATCAAGGTCTCACCAAAAAGAGCGATTGGGAAGCTCTTGGAGCCGAAAAGGATTTAGAAGAAGATAAAGCGACGGTCAGCGTTTCCGTCAGCCTCCCTTCAAGCGCTGGCAACGAATTCCAAGGCAAGAAGTGCGAGATCAGTTACCAAGTCGAGGCGATCCAAGGGAATGCCGAAACGACCAACCCTGCCGCGAACGTCATCGAAATTTCCAACGCGACGGAACTCAGCCTCTTCCGCGCGAGCATCAATAGGAACAAAGACCTTTATAACGGCAAGACCGTCACGCTCACTAAAAGCATCGATTTGAATGGGGCGACCTGGACGCCGATCGTTTATGGCAATAATGCCGATTACAGATTGACCTTCGATGGAAATAACAAAACGATTTCCAACTTCGTCATCGACGAAAGCGAAGGATCCGCCGCAAAAAACATCGGTTTATTCGGCGAGGCATACCATTTGACCATCGAAAATCTGACGATCAGCGGAGCCAAGATAAGGGGCGTCAACCACGTCGGCGCGATAATCGGACACGGATATGGCAACACCATCACCGGTTGCAAAGTGATCGATTCGGCCATCACCGGTTCCACTTGGTGGGATCCAGAAGGCGATGAAATCACCCTTGAAAATGGCAAAAAACAAGCCGTTCCTGGTTGGAACGATGGCGATAAAGTCGGAGCTATCGCTGGCTATCTTGGCGAAGGCGGCAACGCCATCACCGGTTGCGAGGTAGAGAGATGCACAATCAAAGGATATCGCGACGTCGGTGGCATCATTGGCTATATAGACAATCAGCATCCAAACAAAGGATTGTCAGGTAACAGCGTCAAGAACACCACATTAATCAACGATAGATCACATAACTACAAAAAATACAAAGATACCGATAACTCTTTGTTTGACGTCAACCCGATAATCGGCGAATACTTCTCAAATACAACCATATCCGAAGATAATGTCGGCGATAACATCACCCAAACCATCGAATACGCCGATGGATTCTCTAGGGATTACTCTGCGACAGCGGATGAAGGAGTGGTTTGCAGGATCACAAACGCCAATGGTCTGAAGTGGTTCAGCGACGCCACGAACGCTTTGAAAAACGGCGATTATGCGAACTTAGGCAAATTCACCGTAAAGCTCATGGATGACATCGATCTTAATGGCGAGAGTTGGACTCCTATACAATGGCTTGACGGCATGACCAAAATGATCTTTGATGGCAATGACAAAACCGTTTCGAATTTTACGGTCGATCAAGAATATAGTGCCGGCTTCTTCAGTTATGCGGCTGGTTCAACTATTCAAAAGCTCAAGATATCTAACGCAATTATATCCGGAAAAGAGAATGTCGGCGTGGTGATTGGCCAAGGAGAAACCGCAACGGTCACCGGATGTGAAGTCACGAAATCCACGGTCAATGCGAAGTTTCAAGCCGGCATCATTGCGGGACGCGGAATAGAGGCCACCGTGAGTGATTGCACGGTCGACAGCTGTGCATTGACTGGTTACCGATATCTCGGCGGAATCGTTGGACTAATGCAGCATTCATGGGCTAAGGTTACGGGTAATACCGTCAAAAACACCACGATAAAGCAAGACTTGACCCTCTATAGCGGTGATGTTTACCAAAAAGGCGAAAAATCATGCATCGGAGCGATTATCGGCGTCTATTGGAACGATAGCAATACGGCAGATACGCCTAGCAGTGAGATTTTCAGTGGCAATACCGCTACCGAAAACGTCACGGTCACGATTGCCGAACAATAGCAATTTTCCATAAACGGCAATCTTATAGTCAAAATCGATAAGGGCATTGGCGAAAGCCTTTGCCCTTTTCGTTTTATGATTTCTCTTTATTTGAGTGCGGAACAAAAGACCCATAAGATGGGCAAAGTTGTTTGGCAACCATGATCGAAAGAAACGATCGCGTGTCGGTTTTGTCCTATTCTGAATGATGCAAAACGTTAAACATTCCTATATTCAATACCGACGGCCATATCCAGCAACGACGAAAACGCTTCTTCTAAGTTCTTTTCCCGATTTTTATCCTAAGAAGCTCATCGGCGTTTTTGACATCTATCGGTCTATTGCAACATCGGCAAACGCCGATGAATTTCTATCTATCGCCTTCGCAATAGGCTGGGTGGCGATGCCAACGATAGGAAAATTCTATTTCTCTTCTCCCACATATGGATTCTTCGGCACGTTCCGGTTTCATTGGAATCGTTTTCCTTTAAGGCAGCGAATTCCCAAATGTGCTTCGCCTTTATCATAACGGCATGAAACGCGCCATGATGGAAAATCCTTTTTGTGGACAACTTAAGCTGTATTCAAGGGATGGGAAGAAATACCTTTCCGACGTCATAAACGAAGAAGGGGTCAGATCGTTAGTCTCAATCATCCCATCAAAATACAAAAAGCAGATCCAAAGCTGGCTAAGCGGAATGCTCGACCCAATAGATGAGCAAAGCAAGAAAAAAGCCTACGGCTTATATAAAACTTCTCTCATCGAAGAAGAAGAAGAAGAAGAAGAAGAAGAAGAAGAAATCGGCAAAAAAACGGTGGCCCTTCAAAAAATCCATGCCTATCTCTTCGAAGGTCTTTATCCGTTTGCCGGACAGATAAGAAGCAAAGCCGTTTCCAAAGGCGGATTCATATTCGCAAACGGAGACTTTATAAAGCAAACGCTTGCAAACATCGATAAAATGCATGAATCAACATATGATGAGATATTGGAAAAATACGTGGAGATGAACATAGCCCGTCCCTTTATGGAAGGCAATGGTCGCGCTACTTGCATTTGGCTGGACTTTCTTTTCATAAACCGTCTTGGCCAATGCGTCGATTGGTCCAAAATAGACAAAGAAGAATATCTAAACGCCATGAAGGAAAGTCCTCTCCATCCTTTAAAAATCCATGATTTGATAAGAGATGCCTTAACAACTCGAATAAACGATAGGGAATTGTTCCTAAAAGGCATAGACCATTCTTATTATTACGGACAAGAGCGATATCAAGGGGCGGTACTAACGATCAGATATCCATTTTCTTATCGAGCTAGTATTCAAACGCAAAAAGCATCCTCCTTACGATACTTCGGTTCATAAAGCAGAAAGGCAGAACCATGTCGCCTATAAACCTACGCTTTATTAGTTTTCATCGCACTTTGTCTCCTGCTTTTCAATCATCGATGATTCAAATTCGGCTTCCGGTTCCTTTGATTTCAATCGTTTTTAAGCCTTTTCGTTAATCAAACTTACCTTGCAATCTTATTAAAACGACCTTTTTGCCTCAAATAAGAACCGATAAGAACGATATCGATATGATTCAACATGTTCTTAACATTTGTTATAATTCCACCTGATGGAAAACAAGAAACAACAAAAAAGAGAACAAACGAACGCGGTCAATAATCCCAATAAGCCAGGCGAAAAGATAGTCCCTCGCCATTTTTCTCTAAACGATATAAACAAAAGAAGGAACGATGACCATAGCAACAGGAAAAACAACAACCATAAGGAAGAAAGGCATCGTTTCGAGCCTAAGCCTATCATCCTCCCGACTACCTTCACCATCGACGATCACCCAAGGGCGATGGTCCTTTGCTTCGATAGGAAAGCGGTGGAAGACATAAAGCCACGAAAATATTCTTCAGGCTACGAGATTTTCAGGATGCCTCTTCAATTATCGCGGTATCTTTATGCCGAGGATTTCTTGATCGAAGCCAAGAAGCTGACTTCGTTAGGCTTCATGGACAAGCAATTCATCATCTTGGAAGGGAGGGACGGAGATAAGCTTCTAGCCTACGCCAAAGAAGGGGAAAAAGACAATTCGAAGGACAAATCCGTCAGACAGTTCTATCATTATCTCGCCTATTTCCTAACCTACGCCAAGGAAAACGACACGGCAGTCGTCTTCGATCTATAATCAAGGACAAGAACGACCATCTTGTCCTTTTTTTGTTCGATCATCCGTAAAAAGAAAACGTCCCTCATCGAGACGTTATCTGATTTATTTATCGATCTTAACCGCATAGGCCCTACGTTTTTTGTTTTGCCTCTCGCTAAAATATTTCCACATGTTCCTAATAGCCATATTATCGACCATGTTAAGGTTGGTATCCGCGTATTCTATTTCCCCTTTCATCATCTTGTCGATGACCAATCCGGCGATGGCCCAATGTATTCCGGTATTGGCCAAATCCTTCCTTACGGCGATCATCCCAAGATCCAATCCTTTGGTGTGTCTGACTTCTTTCAGAACATTTGCGATCGATCTTAAAGTCAATCTGCCGCCTGTTTTCTGAAGGTGGCGGCCGATGGTTGGGAAGACCAACCCAAAAGCCACCAATTCATCGTTCTCATCGGCGATGAATTTGCAATAATCGGGGGTTATCAGCAATTGGAATCCTTTGATAAGCTCCTTTTTCTCCGCTTCGGTGACTGGAACGGCCATATAGAGATTGCCATATGTCTCCTCATAGATCTCAAAGAATTTGGAAGCGTATTTCTTAAGCAATTGCCTGGTGTTTTTGTTCTCCACGATATGGAGGTTAAGCCTCTTCATCATCTTCTCGGAGATCGAAAGCACCCTCGTATCGAACGTTTCCGGCTTGGTAAGCCTGGATTCGACCCATTCGCATTCGGATACGAAGCCGTAGGCGAGATAATGTTTTTCGTAATATGGGGCGTTATATTGTTCTTCGAAAGTGGATTCTTCTTCAAAGCCTTCGACCAACAGTCCTTCGCGTTCCATGTCGTTTTTCCCCAATGGGCCCACCAATTCATCCATCCCCAAAGACAAGGCCCATTCTTTGACCGCGTCCAATAAGGCTTTGGACACTTCCGAATCATCGATGAAATCGAAACGGGAGATTCTGACTCTCTTCTGTTTCCAAATCTTGTTGGAGACACGTTGGTATATGCCTTCGATCCTGCCTACCAATTCATTGCCTTTGTAAGCCAAAAAGAATTTGCAGTCGATTTCTTTGGTATGGGCGTTTTTCTTTTTGAAAGCCGCGACTTCATCCATGTACAAAGGCGGGACGAAATAGGGGTTTCCCTTATATAAATCCAACGGGAAATTGATGAAGGCCCTTATGTCCTTGCGGCCTTTGACTTCTTTTATTTCGATCATTTTCGTTCTCCTTAACGTTTTTTGGCCAAAAAGGAAATGCCGGAGGTGTTAGGCCCCGCATGGCATCCGGCCGTCGGATTCAAAGGATAGACATCGAAAACCAAATCAGGGTATTTCTCTTTGAATTTGGATACGATGGCTTCTGCCAAAGCCGGCGCTCCGGCATGGATCACCTTAACCCTCCCTTTTCCTGGTTCCAAGGCCAATTCGTCGTATTTGTCGAGCAAATACTTGATCGCGTTCATCTTCCCTTTGGCTTTGTCGACCGAGGTCATTATCCCTTCGTCGGTGATGGCGATTATCGGTTTGACCCCGAATATCCCGCCTAGCAAAGCCTTAAGCCCCGAAACCCTTCCGGATTTGGCGAAGAATTTGAGATCGTCCGCGAAGAAATAGGTGGCCACATGGTCCCTGAATTCCTCGCCATGGGCGATGGTCTCTTCGATGCCATGCCCTTCGTTATAGTATGAAAAGGTCTCTTCGACCACGCTTAAAGCGGTGGCGGAGATGCCTTTGGTATCCAACGAATAAAATTTCCTTTCCGGATATTTTTCCAACAATTCGGCAACAGCCAGATTCATGGCGTTGAAAGTCCCGCTCATCTTCTGGGAGAAATGAACGTAGAGAATATCGTTCCCAGCTTGGAATTCCGGTTCGAAATAAGCGCGGTATTTCTCGATCGAGATGGCGCTCGTGCTCGGAAGCTTAAGGCAAGCCCTTAGCTCATCGTAGAATTTCTTGTCGTTGAATTTCTTCCAAGTCTCATATGGAAAGACCTCTTTGCCTTTGAAAAGATAAGGCATCGAGATCAATTTGCAGTCATATTTAGCGGCCGATTCCAACGTCATGTCGGAATCGGTATCGGCGAATTTTATTAACATAATGCGCTCCTAAAAACGTATTTAGACAAACGAATTTTAATGCAATAAAGACGTTTTGCACATATTTTTATTTCCTTTGCCCGTGCGATAGGTGCGCGCAAACGAAATAAAGACAAGGAAAAAAACCAAGCGTCGAAAAGACCTTAAGCAACAGCCAATCCATGGTTTTGCGGCCAAATAGAGGCGATCTAAGAAAAAACGATAGTCAACAAAAACGATTTTCAATTGATACGTTTTTGAATGGATGTTTAGTTAATTATCGCTGACGGTTTTTCGTTACCAGAATATGAAAAATGTAGGCACTATGCGTATTATTTATACAATTTCAAAAATATTGGGAAGACAAAAAACAACCGATTCATTTTTTATGTCAATTTATTCTAGTTTCAATTTAGATTAAATATCGTTAAGGCCTTATCGCATATCAAATTTAATGTAGATGAAATCTAAGCTTTTTCATATTTTTATTTTATGGGCTTGTATTTTTTTTTTTTTATTTAGGATGTTAACAAGCTCTTTAAGAGAAAAGGCGTATTATGAATCCGAAAAACAAAAAAAGCCTCTTTCTAGCATCGATCTGCACCATATCAGCCTTAACATTGATAGGCTCTTTGGTTTTCATTAAGGCATTGACTGGAAAGCCAATCTCGAACGAAACGACGTTGAACGTCAATAACATAACGAGCAAAACCCTTAGGGTCTCGATCGAGGAATTGGCTCCGGGATTCGAAGAAGATTACGTGATCAATCTATCCGGCAAGGAATTGGATACCCTTTCGATCAGCCTTTCTTTCGTGAACAAAGACGAAAAAGGGAAGCTTTCGGACTATCTCACCGTTTCCATATCCGGCGGGGATTACAAGGATTCGATGCCTTTGAAAACGGCTTTCTCGCTGAATGAGCCGATATCATTGGGCAAAGGGGTAAGCAAGATTTCATTGTCTTATCTTTTAAGCGATCAGATCGGCAACGAAGCCCAAAACACCTATGCCGATTTCAACGTCAAGATCAAGGCAGAAAGGTAAGCATGGAAGAAACAGCGACGATAGAAAACAAGAAGAAATCGAAACTAAGAAAAATCTTAGAAGGGATTTCCTGGGCCTTGATGGCCGTCTTTGCCGCCTTGGCGGTTTTTTCGGTGGTGGTGGCCGTTTCTTCCAAAAAAGATTCCGACGGCACAGCCACGATATTCGGGACCCAATTAAGGTTCGTCAAATCGGATTCGATGGCCGAATGCGAGCAAACCGACGTATCCGCCTACAAAATCAAATCGATCAAAGTAAAATCCTGCGTCTTCATCGAAACGATCCCCGAAGAAGAAACCAAAAGGGAAGAATGGCTTTCGAAAATAGAAATCGGCGACGTTTTGACCTTCAAATACGTTTACACCACCCAAGAGACCATAACCCACAGGGTTATCTCCATCGAAGAAAAACCAAGCGGTGGCTATATATTCTCGTTAAGGGGAGACAACATGTCTTCCGAATCAGGGGCTCTTACCCAAACGATCGATACTTCCCTGGAAGATTCCCCAAATTACATAATCGGGAAAGTCACGGGCCAAAGCTATTTCCTAGGCCTTTTGATCTATGCCGTCAAATCTCCGGTTGGCATAAGCCTAATCGTTATGGTTCCTTCCGCCATCATCATAATCTGGAATGCGGTAAGAATCGCGAAAGTCGTCAAACAAGGCAAAAAGGAGAAGAAAGACGAAGAGAATTCAAACCGCGACAAAGAAATCGAAGAACTCAAAAAACAGATAGAGGCCCTTAAAACCTCCACCAGCCAAAAACAAGAGGGGGAATGAAAATGGAAACGTTGGTCTTAGCCATAGCGAGTCTGCTCGCGCTTGTGTCGATCGTTACCTTGATCATCGCGATCATCGAGGTTTTGTTCGAGAAAAGCAAAACCAAGAAAGAGGATTGTTTCTCCCCGAAGCATCGTTGCGATTGCTAATGGCATTTAGGGCTTTAGGCCCATGCGATAAAAAGAAAAAAGAAAGGAGGAAATATGGCGATAAAGAAAAACGGCATGTTGATAGCCGCTTCGATCTCGGCTTTGCTGGGCGTAGCCACCCTTATTGGCGGGACTTATGCCCTCTTCACCGATTCGGCGACCGTCAGCAACCATCTGAAAGCCGGCAATCTGAAAGTCTCTTTGCTTAGGACTTCGCTATCGAAGACCTCTTTGGACGAATCCGGATATTTGAAGGAAACGACCGATAAAACGGAAAAGGACTTCACCGGCAAAAACAAAGAGAACGTCTTTGGGTTGGAAGAAAACGAATACGTCGTCCCCGGCTCTTCGTTCACGGCCAACATGAGGATCGTAAACGGCATCAAAGAAAACGGATCGTATGTCAAAAGCACGGTCGCGTTCTCTTATGACATTAAGATCGTCTTAGGCGATTCATCGGACAAGGAATTGTCCGAACAATTGCTTATAACTGTCGGCCAAGGAAGCTATAAAGCATCCAAAACGCTTTCTGAATTCAATGATGAGGCGATTCTAAGCGGCGTAATGGAAACAACCGACGAATCCGCTGATTTCTGGGTCAAAGCCGAATTCCAAGACCTAAAAGAAAACAACGACGCCCAAAACCAAAAAGCCAGTTTCGACTTGTTGGTCGAGGCGACCCAATTAACCAAAAAATCATAAGAAGGAGGAATGAAAATGAACAGGAAAACAAAAGGTTCGATAATTCTCTCATCCTTAGCGGCCATAGGCATCGCCGGCTCTTTGATAGCGGGCGCCACCTATGCCTTATTCACCTCGGAAAGCTCAACCAATATCGCGATCTCCTCAGGCAAAGTCGACGTCACGGCAACTATTGACCAAGACTCGATCAAAACCAAGGAGCTTAACGATACGGATTGGCTTGATGGGTCCGGCAACACTTTCGAAGGCGTGGTCGAATTCGATAAGGATGGCAATTTGTCCATCTCCAACATCGTTCCCGGCGACGCTATCAAATTCAATATAATCATCAAGAACGATTCGACGGTCAGCGCCCGTTACAGAACGATAGTCAAAGCCAAGGAAAACAACGGCTTGTTCGAAGGCTTGACGGTCAAATTGGGCGATGAGGCATATAACGGCCGAACAGCCGTCAGCAAATACGCAACCCTTAAAAAAGGCTCAGCCGACATCATAATCCCAATCGAGATCGAACTCCCTAAGGAAAAACAAAACCAATATCAAGGCAAATCCTGCACCATCACCTACGCCGTCGAAGCCATCCAAGGCAACGCGGCTGCGAAAGATACCCCAGACACCGACTATTTGGTCTATACGCCATCCGACCTGACCGTCTTTGCCAATTTGATCAACGATGGCGAATTCACCTACACCAACGTCATATTCCAAAACGACATAGACATGGAAAATGCCACTTATGTCTCACCTCACTACGACACCAGCAACGTGAACAACCATAAGCATGACCTAAATATCATCGGCGGAGGGTATACGATATCCAATTTCGCCCCGACCCATAACGGCCATGCCAGCGGCTTGATCGGCGGAATATTCGCCGGCGGCGCTACCATATCCGTATCGAATCTCAAATTCGATAAGGTCACGATCGTCGGAGACTATGCCAACGAACCGATTTGCGCCGGCGGACCTATCGTCGGGGCTTCCGATAACGGCATCGTCAAAATCTCCAACGTCGAAGTCAATAACGTCAGCGTCTCCAATGTCAAATACGGCGGATCGTTGGTTGGATATTCGACCGGGACCTTGGACATCGAAGACGTCAAAGTCACCGATTCGAATATCGAAGCCTATACCGCAGGCGGAATCGCCGGAAACGTCTCCAAGTCCGTTTCGATAGAAAACCCTTCCGGAAGCAACATCTCCGTAACGGGCAGCAAGAAAGAAGGCGGAATGATCGGCGCGGTCAACTCAGGGACAACCAATATAACCGATTACGACAATAGCAAATATGTTGCCACGATAAGCAAAACCGCTACTGGTTCCCAAGGCGAGATCGTCGGTCAAAACCTCGGTACCGTCAACGTGAATGGAGAACCGTTAAATCAATAAGTCGTTTATACGTGGTTGCTGCAAAGGCAAAGAGCAGCAACCACGCTACATCATCAAAAAAGGAACAATATGAAAAAAAATGCTAAACGCTCGATAATAATCTCATCGCTAGCGGCAATCGGCATGGCCGGAGCCCTTATGGCTGGTTCGACCTATGCCTTATTTACCTCGGAAAGCTCAGCCAACATCGCCATCTCTTCAGGCAAGGTTTCTTTAGTAGCGACGGTCGATGAAAATTCTTTGGTCACCTATTCCGGCAAGGAATTGACCGGCGAAAAAGAAGCCGACGAAAAGAAGATCTTCAGAACCGATTCGGAAGAAATCGGCGGGGAAAACGGCGTCTTCAGCAACGGAGGAACCGCCGCGATCGATACCAAGACCGGAGATTTGAAATTAGAAAAGATGACTCCGGGCGACAAAGTCACGTTCACCATCAAAGTCAAAAACGAAAGCAACGTCACCGTCAGATACCGCACTATAGTCAAAAAGTCGGCAGACGATGGCTTGTTCGCTGGGCTTAACGTCGTAATCAACGGCGAATCCTTTGCCGGAGAAGACAAGATCAGCCATTATTCGACCCTTAAATCCGGAACTGACGCGGAAGACATCGACGTCACGGTGGAACTCCCTTCCGACGCCGACGATACTTATCAAGACAAGAATTGCACGATCGTTTGCGTAGTCGAAGCCATCCAAGGCAACGCCCTCCCGGAAAACGCCGTAAGCGTCTCGACCGAAGAAGACTTGAACAACGCCATCAGCGAAGGCGGAATCGTATCCCTTAGCAACGACATCGAATTGGAATATCCTTTGGAAATAGCCAATACGGTCGGCAAAAAATTCGATCATGACATCGTGATCTACGGAAACGGCAACAAGATAAGCTGCCCAGATAAGGAATATTACAGCGCAATCGACAATGATTATCTTGAAGGCCGCGCAGTAAATATCGAATCAGTCAGCGATATCACAATCACGTTCGTAGACGCTGAGGTTGAAGGACCGACCGAATACGCAAACAACAATAGAGGCATCACGGTTTGGGGAACCGAAAACCTTACATTGGTTTTGGATAACTGTAGCGTCGAGGCCAACCATTACGCCTTGAATATCGCTAGCGATAACAAAAATATCGAAGTTATCGCCAAAAACACAAATATCACCGGTTATTCCGCGGTTCAAACATACTCCCCAGACACAAAATGCACATTCACCAACTGCGCTCTTACAGGAATTAATCAATGGTCAAAAGTCGGCAATAATGGCTTCGACACAATTAAAATCCAGAGCGGAGCCACTGAAACGACCATGAATTTCAGCGATTGCAGTCTTGCAGCAATAGAAAAGTACCTTGGAAAAGACGAATCCGAACAAGACATCGAGACCGCAGAACAAGACATCTTAGGCATTTCGAATGATTCTTCTAGCGTCTATTTCGATGCAAAATGCAAATTCAAATACGTTAAGGAGGGAGAAAAAGAAGACGAAACAGTCTTTGATGGCACATATTCAGAAATAAACGGAAATGAAGTGAAAAAAGATTTCATAGATCGCTTCCATAGTGTAGGAACTGATGCACAGCATTCCATTATTGCATGGGAAGCGGTTGTGGAAACGACTGAAGATTAATTTTCAAAACATCACACCGCAAAATCATTTCTCACTAAACATCAAAATCCTAATGACAAATATTAGCAATAATGATTGGATGGGGCTGCTGAAAACGCAGCCTCACCCATCCAACACAGAAAGGAAAAACCATGAAAAAAAAATGCTAGACGCTCGATAATCTTATCCTCGTTGGCTGCAATTGGAATAGCCGGAGCCCTTATGGCCGGATCGACCTATGCTTTGTTCACTTCCCAAAGCGAAACCAACATCGCGATAAATTCGGGTAAGGTCGACGTCAAAGCCACAATTGGCGATTGGGCCACTTATTCAGGAAAAGAGCTAACCGGCATAGTCGCTGACGATGAAGCAAAGATCACGGCCACTGAAAAACTAGGTCTTTTCAGCAACGGTGGGACAGCCGAAATCGAAGACAACGTGCTAAAGCTTAAAAACATGACACCTGGCGACAAAGTGACTCTCGATATCAATGTCAAAAACGACAGCACCGTGAACGCCAAATACCGCACTTTCATAAAAGCGACGAAGAACACCGGCCTTTTCAAAGGTCTGAAAATAACGATCGATGAAGAGGAATTCTCCGGATTCACTGCCGTAAGCTCCTTAGAAAGCTTCAAGCCAGGCGAGGGAAGCAAAACAGTCCACGTCACCATCGACTTCCCAACCGATAAGGGAAACGAATATCAAGGCAAGGCATGCGAGATATCCTTCTCCGTCGAAGCTTATCAAAACAACGCCGCTGTCACTGAAGCCGCATCAGACGAGCTTGGGCTATATACATTGGAAGATTTCATCGCCTTCAGCCAATTCAGCAATACGACAGGTTGGGCATCAGAGCCGTTAAAGGATTACAAAACCATCACTTTGATGGCTGATATGGACCTTACGGGCGTCGATTGGGATCCGATTAATTTCCCAGCGGATACCAGAAGGACGTTCGACGGAAATGGAAAGACAATCTCAAATCTCACCTTGGATACCGAGAATGAAAAGGTAGGCCTTTTTCGCTCCGTAAGTGGCAAGACCATCAAAAACGTCAATTTGACCAATGCATATATCAAGGGCTCGCATTGGGTGGGGGGCATCGCCGGCCATGCCATAGATACGACTTTCAGCAACTGCGTCATATCGAATTCCAACATCATCAACAAAGTCGCAAACAACGATAATGGCGACAAAACCGGAGCGATTGTCGGCTATCTCGGCGATAGTACCAACGTAATCGAGGGCTGCAAAGTCAAAGACGTCAATTTAAAGGGATATCGCGACATCGGCGGTCTTGCCGGCATCGTTAACACCAGCGGAACGACGATAGCCTCGAATACCCTTGAAAACGTTTCGATAATAAACGATAGATCGCAAAATCCTGAAGGGTATGCCGATGATTCGGCGGATTATAATGTCGGAGAAGTCATAGGAAGGAACCCATATAACGTTGTCCCAACCGATACGATTTGCAAAAACGTAACCATAAAAATTGAATATGCCGATGGCTTTGAATATGATTCTGTGACCCGCAAATATTCGATCACTTCAAAAACCGGCCTCTATAATTTCGCCTCTTACGTCAACGCCGGCAATACGATGAATGGCAAAACAGTCGAGTTAAAAACCGATGTCGATTTGCAAAACGAAAAATGGCAGCCGATAAACAATTTCCAAGGCACGTTCGATGGCTGCGCCCACAAAATCGAAAACCTTCATATAACTTGGAATTCGACCGAAAAATACGGCAATTGGAGAACAGCCTACATTGGCTTTTTCGGAAATTGTGCCTATAATAGCGAAGCGGACCTCGTCATCGAAAACATCGTCTTCAAAAACGTCGATATCGATGCAACCGGCTATAATTATGGTATGTATGTCGGCACGGTTTTAGGCGGTGGCACCGCAAATATCAATGATGTTACAGTTGAAGGACTTATCAAAATCAAGTCCGATTCATGGTATGTCGGTGGAATAGCAGGGGGGGTATTCCAAATTCTCCAATTGCAAAATAAACGGAGATGATGGCAGCTACATCTATACGACCGGATCCGGAAACGTCGGTGGCATAGTCGGCTGGACAGGCGAACAGAACGAAGCGAAATACATCAAAAATTGCTCCGTCAACAATATCGCGATAACCGGAAGCTATTATGTAGCAGGCATCGCCGGAACATTGCATGCGAACATGAACATCGAAGGATGCTCAGTCACCAACTGCGAAATAACAGGAGAAGAAAACGTTGGCATCTATTATGGACGTTTGATCTCCGATGCCGTCTGCGATCCAGCTAAGAATTCCTACGAAAACGTAAAAATCAACGGAACAGCCCAATAAAAGTTCCAAAGTCGAAAAAGAAAGCGACTTACATTAAAAATAAGGATTCGTATTCTTGACTAGATCCAATAAGCAAGTCCGACCTCATTTGCAAAAAAATGTCGGACTTGCTTTTCTATGTCAGCATCCGTTTCAATGAAAACCATCACGTCAAATCGGATGATTAGACAAACGGCATGTCCTATTGAGCAGTTCTAAAGAAAACATCTCTTGATAAACAAAATGTTTCTTTTTCCTTTCGAATCAAGTTAATGTTAATGACCATTTCCGCTAAAAACGAAAATTTTATAAATCGTCCTTTTCTTTCTAGAAATCCTAGCCTTCGGACCAACTCTAAGTTAGAATGTGCCCATGAAGAAAATATTGCCTTTTTTAGCTATCTTATTAACGGCTGGGATGATGCTCTCCGGCTGTAAAAACAATAATTCGAACGGCGGGCATACCTGCACCGGGAATACCTGCACGGTCGGCAAAAACGTCAACGCTCTATGAACGAATTGGAACAAGCTTTCGGTAGCGGAAATTACAAAAAAGTCCTCGAATTGACCAAAGATCAAAAAGATCTGGTCTCGGTGGTCTATAGATTGAGCGCATTCATTGGCTTAAAAGAATATCCTTCCGCTCTCTCGTTGCTTATCAAAAACCGGGATGAGCTATTCAAAGCATCCCCAATCAAAACGATCGAAACGGATCTCTTCCTGAGATTCTCTTTGGAAGAATTCGACGAAGCATACGACGACGTCGATATTTTCAATGAATATCCATATATCAGCCAAGAAGTCGAAGAAGAACTAAGATCCCTTAGGAAAAAGGTCAGGAAAGCCGAAAAGGACGACATTAGATCGAAATATAAGGAAAGCGTCGACCTTTCGATAAATCAGTCCGAAGACGAATTATTAAATAATCTAGGCGCGATCGAAACGAAAGACATAAAAAACCACCTTCAGGAAATAAGGAACATCGTCTCTTCTTTAGGAAAGGATGACGTTAGGACATATGCTTTGATGATGCTTGTGGCCGCCGAAGACGATAAGGAAATACGCTTTCTGAAAAACGATTCGGAATTCATCGTGATCCCTTCGAAATTGGAAAGGCCATTTTCTTCCGATGACCACCTCAAATTCATCGATCAGGTGGTCTTAGAATGCAAAGACCCAAGCCTTTCTAACGTAGCTTTGAAGCTTTATTCTTCGGCGGTCGTCTCAGCCTATCCGGAACCATTGTTGGAAAATGGGAAAACCCTCGATTACGCCTTAGCTTTCAAAGACATCGCCGAGGAATATCTAAACATAAAAGACATAGCTCCGAGCCATATTGACCCAGAGGTGATGATCCGAGTGAGGAAATTCCTAAGCCAAGGGAAGGGGAAAACCGGTGCTTTTTAAGCAAGTTCCTTGCAACTTGCACACGCTTGAGCGTATACTCTACACGCAACGAATGCTTTTCGTCTACGAAAGGGATAGATATGAAGAATACCGTCACTAACGTCAGCCCGACCAAAGCCAAGATCACGGTCGAAGTTGACAAAGAGAGCTGGAAGGCCGCTCAAGAAAAGGCCTTCAAGAAAGTCAGCGCCAACGTCGAAGTCAAGGGTTTCAGACCAGGCAAGGCGCCACGCAAATTATTGGAAGAAAGAGTCAACCCAGCTGCCGTTTTCGACGCCGCGGTGGACTCGATGCTAAACCCAGCCTTCGCCCAAGCTTTGGAAGAAACCAAGATCAAGCCGTTCTTGCGTCCGGATGTCAACGTCACCAAATTGTCCGATGACGATCTCACGTTGGAATACACGATCACTTTGCCTCCAAAGGCCGAACTTGGTCAATACAAAGGCTTGGAATTGGTGAAAAAAGCCCCATCCGTGACCGAAAAGGAAGTCAGCGAAGCGATCGAGAAACGCTTGGAGAATTCCGCTTCCTTGGTCGTTAAGGAGACGGAAGCGGCCTTAGGCGACACCGTCGTCTTCGACTTCATCGGCCGCACGGAAAAGGATGGCGAGATGGTCGCCTTCGACGGCGGATCAGCCGAT
The DNA here is from genome assembly GCA_963652335.1 of uncultured Eubacteriales bacterium. Lineage (GTDB taxonomy): Bacteria > Bacillota_I > Bacilli_A > RFN20 > CAG-826 > UBA4951. The sequence continues at coordinate 38,655 of CAVJSS010000007.1, forward strand.
AATTACAGCCTTGAATTGGGCTCCCATCAATTCGTTCCGGGATTCGAAGAAGCCTTGGTCGGCGTCAAAGCCGGCGAGAAGAAGGAAGTCAAGATCACCTTCCCGACCAACTACGTCGAGGAATTGGCCGGAAAAGATGCCTCCTTCGAATGCAAGATCCACGAAATCAAAGGGAAGATCGTCCCGGAACTTACCGATGAATCCGTTGCTGAGCTCGGAATAAAAGACGGCGAAGAGGAAATAAGGACCGTCGACGCTTTGAAGGCTTATGAGAAAAAGAGCCTCTTAGCCAGAAAAGTGGCCCAAAACGAAAACGAATATTATAACAACTTGGTCGATAAGATCGTCGAGAATTCCAAAATCGAATTGGACGACGACATCGTTCTAACCGAAGCGAAATCGTCCTTGGAGAACCTAAAGAAGCAGATCACCCAAAACGGATTGACCTACGAACAATATCTCCAAATCACCGGCTCGACCGAGGAAAAAGTCTTGGACAGCTTCAAAGAGCAAGCCAAGAAAACCCTTGATACCTTCGTTGTCTTGCAACAAATCGCGATCGTTGAAAACCTCGAAGTCACCGACAAGGACATCGATGACGAGGCCAATAAGCTCGCTACGCAATACGGGATCAAAAAGGAAGACGTCGTCAAATACATGCAGCAAGACGCCAACCGTTGGGCTTCCCAGATCTTGGATAGAAAGCTCCATGACTTCCTAACCAAGGAAAACAAAGCCATCTCCGCCAAAGCCAAAGAAGAGGCCAAAGAGGAGAAGGCTGAAGAAAAAACAGCAGAATAACATAAAGCCTAAAAGTTAGCCCCCTATGGGGGCTTTCTAGCAAAAAAGGAGGAAAAGAAATGGCAAAAGAAAATCTTCGTTTACCACTCCTAATCACCCGCGGGTTGATCGTTTTCCCTTCGATGACCGAATCGATCGAAGCTGGGCGTGATTTCTCGTTGGCCGCGGTGGATATCTCAAGAAAGGAAACAAATTCCCTTCTCTACGTCACCGCCCAGCTTGACCCAGCTAAAGAAACCCTTACGAACGACGACCTTCCGGAATACGGGACCTTATGCAGGATCTTCTATTTCCAAAAGAACAGCGATTCCTATCGAATCAGGGTAAACGGCACCAAACGCGTCAAGTTCACCGATTTCTCTTTCGAAAACGGGACTTATTACGCCTCCGCCATAAACATCGATGACGTCGAAGGCAATATAGAGGAGGAAAAAGCCTTATTGGATGAATGCGTAAAGATCTTGCGTTCTTCCGGGATGGCCTCATCCCTCCCGAAATCGATCTACGAATCTTCCGACGATAGTTTTTCGCCATCGTCTTTCGCCGACGCCATAGCCACTTATCTCCCTATTTCTTTGGCGGATAAGCTCTCGGTTTTGTCGGAAGGGGATGTCTTAGCGCGCTTGAAAAAGGTCAGGGACCTCCTTTTGGCCCAGATAGAGAAAAACAAGATCGAAAGAAAGATCGACCAAAAGGTCCAAGCCTCCGCCGAAAAGAGCCAAAAAGAATATTTCCTTAGGGAAAAGATGAAAGCCATCAAGGACGAGCTCGGCGAAGGCGGCGGCGGATCCGACGTGGACACCATTAGGGAAAAGCTGAAAAACAACCCATATCCGGAATTCGTCAAAACGAAGGTCGAAAAGGAATTAAGACGCTTCGAGATGATGCCGGAAGCCTCTTTGGAATCCTCTTTGATCATGAATTACATCGAGACTTTGCTCAATGTCCCTTGGTACCAAAAGACCGAGGATATCGAGGATCTTAAACGCGCCAGAGAGATTTTGGACGAAGACCATTATGGTTTGGACAAAGTCAAGGAACGCATCATCGAATATCTGGCCGTAAAGAAATCGACCGGAACCTTGAAAGCCCCGATCCTTTGCTTCTATGGACCTCCGGGATGCGGCAAAACGTCATTGGGGCGTTCCATCGCCAGAGCCTTGGGCCGCAAATTCTTCAAAGCCTCTTTAGGCGGCATCTCCGACGAATCAGAAATCAGAGGACATCGCCGTACATACGTCGGTTCATTGCCAGGCAGGATAATCGAAGGGATGACCAAAGTAGGAGTCACCAACCCCGTATTCTTATTGGATGAGATCGATAAATTGGGCGGTTCTTCTTATAGAGGTGACCCTTCCAGCGCCATGTTGGAAGTCTTGGACCCAGAGCAAAACTATGCCTTCAACGACAATTTCTTGGAAGAGCCATATGATTTGAGCTCGGTCTTGTTCATCTGCACCGCCAATTACCTCGAAAACATCCCGACCCCGCTTTTGGATAGGTTGGAGCTAATCGAGGTCCCAAGCTATACCGAATTCGAGAAAATGAGGATCGCATCGGGATTCTTGGAGAAAAAGCAAAGCGAAGCCAATGGGTTAAAAGAAGGCGATGTGAAATGGAAAGAGGATGGCATCAAAGAAATCCTTGAATCATATACCAGGGAAGCCGGCGTCCGTCAGCTCGAAAGATGCATCGCTTCAGTCTCCAGGAAAGCGGTGGTTGAGCTTTTGGAAAAGCCAGAGACGAAAAAACCGATCGTTTTGGACAAAAAGAAAGTCAAAAAATATCTGGGAACCGAGATCTTCTCCGACACCAAAAAGGAGAAAGAGCCTCAAGTTGGGGTAGTCACCGGATTGGCCTACACCGAATTCGGAGGCGACATCTTGCCTATAGAAACGACCTATTTCCCTGGAAAAGGCGGATTGGTTTTGACCGGAAAATTGGGAGACGTGATGAAGGAAAGCTGCGAGATCGCGGTGGACTATGTCAGAGCCAACGCCAAGAAATACGGGATCGATGATGAGATCTTCGAAAAGAACGACATCCATATCCATTTCCCAGAAGGAGCCGTTCCCAAAGACGGCCCTTCGGCAGGCTGCGCCATAACGACCGCCATCGTCTCTTGCCTCACCGGCATCCCAGCCGACAACAACGTGGCTATGACGGGCGAGGTCTCTCTGAGAGGCAAATCGCTCCCGATCGGCGGATTAAGGGAAAAATCCTTGGCCGCCCTTAGATCGGGCATCAAGACCATCATCGTCCCGGAAGAAAACAAAAAGGATATCGGCGAACTTCCGAAAGAAGTCAAAAAAGACCTTAAGATCATCACCATGAAGATGGTCGATGAAGCGATCGATCTGACCCTTTTAAGAAAGCCGACCCTCATCGAATGATATGGCTTTGATCAATTTCAAAAACGCCAAATTCGTAACCAGCGCATTGGATCTGAAAACCCGGCCAAAGACCAACGAGGTCTATCCCGAAGTGGTCTTCGTCGGGAAATCCAACGTTGGCAAATCAAGTTTGATAAATACCTTGACCGGGCAAAAAATCGCCTTTTCATCGAAAAAAGCCGGAAAAACCCAGCTCCTTAATTATTTTTTGATCGACAATTCCTTCTATTTGGTGGATGCGCCGGGATGGGGCTATACGGAATATGGGAACAAGTTAAACGCTTCCTTTTCCGATATGATGGAGCCTTATTTCGAAAACAACCCCAACCTCAAAGCCGTCTTCCTTTTGATAGATGGGAGAAGGGGGATGTCGTCAGATGAGAAAGAAATGCTTTCTTATCTAAAGGAAATAGGGATGCAGACAATTTTAATCTATACCAAATCAGACACCTTGAAGCAACAAGACAAACATAGGATAAAGCTTGAGGCTGAAGCCACAAGCCTCCCTTATTGCCTTTCTTCAAACAAAGACAATCCTGAGGAAATAAGACGCTTGGTCGTCAATTCCATCAGGGGAAAGGAATCGAAATGAATACCTCATGGGACCTGACCAACATCTACCAAAACGAAGAAGCTTTCCTAAGGGATCTTAAAATCCTGAAAGAAGAGATAATCCCTTCGCTTGCCAGCTATCAAAACAAATTGAAGGACGAAGGATCCTTAAAGGAATTCCTTTCTTTGGAAAGGAAAGAGGATCTCATCCTTTCCAAGTTATATACATATGCTTCGACTCTAAGCGATTTGGATAAGAAAAACACCCATTCCAACGAGCTTGAATCGAAAGTGGACTTAGCCGTTCAAGACCTAATCAGGGCCACGAGCTTCGAAGAACCGGAAATATTGTCAATCGGCAAGGAAAAGATCGGCGAATTCCTGAAAAAGAATCCGGATTATGACGATTTCTCCTTCGCTTTCCGAAAATTGTTCGATGGACAACGCCACGTCTTGGGAATGAAAGAAGAAAAGCTTTTGTCCAACTATAGTCCGATCTTAAACGAAGCCGGGGAACTCTATTCCGTTTTGTCCGTCGCCGATTATTCCCCAAAGAAAATCACCCTCTCCAACGGAGATGAAGTCACCGTTTCCCAATCGAATTGGACCACCTTGATAAAGAACGCCCTTTCCAAAGAAGATAGGAAGGCCATCTTCGAGGCCCTTTATTCCTATTTCGACGCCCATAAGACCACTTATGCCGAAATCTATAATCTAGGCTTGCAATCCCAATTGGCCACGATGAGGGCCAGGAATTATTCTTCGATCCCGGAAACTCATCTAGATGGCAACAACGTCCCTCTAAGCGTCATGGAAACCTTATTCGACGTCGCTTCGAACAATTCTGAGCCGTTGAAGAAATATTACGAAATCCGCAGGAAATATCTTAAATTGGACAAGCATCGTTCCTATGACCGCTTCATCGAATTGGCCAAATCCGATGAAACATTCACCTATGAACAAGCAAGGGAGATGTTCTACGATTCGATCAAATCCTTCCCGAAAGATTATCAAGAGAAAGCCAAGGAAGTCACCAGAGAAGGATATGTCGACGTTTATCCAGCATCTGGGAAAAGGACCGGCGCCTATTCGACCGGCGGTTCTGGAGTCCATCCATATATCTTGCTGAATTTCAACGGAGAGCTAGACGACGTCTTCACCTTAGCCCACGAATCCGGCCACTCGGTCCATACCCTTTATTCGATGGAAGCCCAGCCATTGATGAAGAGCAATTACACCATCTTCGTGGCCGAGATCGCCTCAACCTTCAACGAGCATAATCTATTGGACTACCTTTTAAAGAAAGGAAATCTTAGCAAATCATCCAAGATCGCCCTCCTCCAAAAGGCGATCGATGAGATCTGTTCCACTTTCTATAGGCAAGCCCTATTTGGCCAATACGAATACGAAATCGCTAAGAAGGCCGAAAACGGTGAACCGATAAATCATGAAGTTCTATCGGATGAAATGGCCGAACTCTATATGAAATATTATGGGATCGACATCAAAGAGGAAATCTATAAGCCATTGGTTTGGGCTTATATCCCTCATTTGTTCTATACCCCATTCTACGTCTATCAATATGCGACCAGCTTCACCGCTTCGATGTTGCTTTATAAAAACGTCAAGGAAGGGAAGCCAAACGCCTTCGAAAACCACATCAATCTCCTTAAATCCGGCGGTTCCGAATATCCGATCGACCAAGTCAAGAAAGCCGGGGTCGATCTGACCAAGAAAGAACCTTTCATGGCCGTCATCGAAAGAATGGCCTATTTGGTGGACGAATTGGAAAAGGCCTTAGAAGAATAAAAAAAATCCCAAAAGCCCGAATCATCGGGCTTTTTTTATCTTTCGTCTACCTTTTATGCGAAATTCCATGCAAAAGGTAAAGGGGCATCGAACAAATCGGCTGAACGGCGTTTTGGCCAGCCGATACAAGGCCGCCCCTAGCGAGGAGGTCTTCGTCTCCGGCGATTTCGCCACGTACATCCAGCGCTTCAGCGATTCGATGGGCTGCTGCGGCGCCAAAAAGCTGAGAGGCATCCTGATCGGGAACCCAAACTCGTTCGATGCCTATCTCGACCCTCTGCGTCTTGGCAGCAACCAAGAAGGGCAGAACTCCGATATCTTGCACTAGTCAAGAGAAAGTGGACAGCCCCCTGTCCTTTTTTCGCCTTGGCTGTC
>CAVJSS010000008.1:0-43146 GCA_963652335.1 uncultured Eubacteriales bacterium
GACAGCCAAGGCGAAAAAAGGACAGGGGGCTGTCCACTTTCTCTTGACTAGTGCAGTTCCGCCATAGCTTCTTTTCAGCGGCACGTATGTGCCGTCCATGAAGACGGCGACGCATTCAGGCAGCGCCCGCTGCCTGAATCGTTCTGCGCTTTTCGCCAGCTTGGACACGAGCTTCCTTATCGATTCCCTCGAAAACTCAGTCGATGGGCAGGAAAGGAGATGCTCGCTTATCTCGTTCATGGTAAGGCCTTCGAGATAAAGCCTCTGAACGAGGTATTCCAAGTCGTTTGTCGTCCTTTGGTATGGCTCCAGCATCCTTGTCTTGAACAGGGAGAGCCGGTCCCTCGGGACCCTGAGGGAAATGTGCCCGTAGGAGGTTTTGAGTACCCTTTCGTAATAACCGTTCCTATAGATTTTCCCGCCTTTTTCCGAAGAGGCCTCGACGAGGAAATCCTCGATCTCGCCCTCGAGGGCCTCGTTGAACGCCCTCTCTAGCTCGGATCTGACGAACGAATTCAGGTCCTCCTTGATCACCGATGCGGCCTGTTCGGCCGTCATGGACGAAAATAGTTGTATAATTGACATGTCGCTTAGCTCCTTTCATTTGTCGCGAACAAGCAAATTATAAGGGCTATGCGGCTTTTTTCTTGCCGGGCCCGGCAAGCAAAGGCCCCTACGCCAAATTGCACAGACTTATTGTCACTCCCCCTAAATATCGTTTTTCCCATTTTTCACAACACCTTTGTCCGTTTTTGCAACTCTTTTTAGACTGATTTTGTCCGTTTTTGCAACTTACGATAAGTTTGTGCTTCAGGTCGGAAATGCATTTATGACCTACCATTGTACCGGCAAAACAAAAGTAGGCACCTAAACAAATTAAAGGAGCACAATAGCTGGATAAATAGACACCATAAACATAAGCAATCACGAAAAACTTGTATTTGAAAGCCTCTAAATACATGAAAAACTTGTATTTGGCATAATAAAAGCTACAATAGCCTAGAAATAAGGAGTGTCAAAATGGAGCGAATTTATCTTTGCAAAGTCATAGAGTGGTACAACAAAAAAGAAAATAGGAAGCCGCTTGTCATTTGGGGCGCCCGCCAAATTGGAAAGACTTATCTTATCAAAGATATGTTTGCCAACAATTATTTGAAAGATTATGTCTATATCGATTTAAGAAAAGACCAGGCTGCCGCATCTTATTTCAAAAGTACTTCAGATGATGAAAAATATTTGCGATTCATCGAAAGCAATTATGGAAAGACAATCTCAAACGATTGCCCTCTTATCATCGATGAGGCCCAAGTCGTGCCAAATGTCATGACTTCGTTGAAATATTTCAATCAAGATCACCCTGAATTGCCCATCATCGTCACAGGCTCAATGGTAAGGCTTTCGTTGCAACGCTACGCCCATAATGAAGACCAGACTTACCTCTTCCCGGTTGGGAAAATAAATTCTTTATTGATGTATCCGATGAATTTCGAGGAATATCTCTTGAACGCCAATAAATCGTTGCTAGAGAGAATCAAAGAAGCTTATCTCGACAATAAACGCTTGGAAAAATACGAACATGAGTTTGCTATGGATTTGCTTCACGAATTTCTTTGCATCGGTGGCCTTCCGGAAGTCGTCAAAACATTTTTGCTCGATCATTCTTACGTCAAAGCCAAAGAAACTTTAACGGAATTATATGACAACTACATAGCCGATATGGCTCTTTATAACATTTCCGATGAAATGGTCTTGAAAACCAGGAAAATCTATAAAAACATTTTTTCTCAGCTAAATAAAGAAAATAAGAATTTCAAAATTGCCGCGATTGATAGAGGCAAATCCAACAGAGACTATTTCGGAGCATATGAATGGTTGGATCTCGCTCACGTAATATATAGAAGCCAAAGAAAAGAAGGGAAGGTAACTTCGCCCCTTTTGGAAGAGGAAGGCGGTTTGTTCCGCCTTTATCTATCAGACTCTGGATTATTTGTCGCAGAAAGTAAGACTCCTCAGTCTAATTTCATCTCAAAAGATGCAAGAAACGAATTATCCGGCGTTTTTTACGAATCTTATGTCGCAGATGAATTCGTTTCAAAAGGCATACCTTTATATTATTGGACTGGCAAACAACAGCATGAATTCGAATTCATCGTGGACATAAACGGGGAAATCAGCCCAATAGACGTCAAGAAAGGAAAGGGGAAACTCAATTCATTGAAAGATTTCCGAGAGCATAACAAAAAGACCACCGCTATAAAGATCTCGTCCAATGAGCTTGGCTACGACAAAGAGAATGACATCCTCACCGTGCCTCTTTATATGACTTTTTTGCTAGCCAAAGACATCGTAAACGGGAAGTTGCCAAAATTCGATGGCAACGATCAAGCTTAATTTTGCGAATCAAAATTTTCTTAATTACGTCTATTGAAAAGCCCCTCAATGAGGGGCTAACGATCACTTGCTTGTGAAATACAAAGAAAGCATCACGATCGTGGCTATAAGATAAGGAATGCAGGTATAGAGAAGATATGCGATGCTATATCTTTTCTTGCCTCTTTTCGCTTCCCTATATTCACGATAAGTCGCAGGAAGTTTGCTCTTTCTGATATTCGGATGGAAAATCGTCAGGAAGGCTAGCTGAACCGAATACGATATGGCATCAAAAGCCCCGTAAGAGGTCAATTTCATCAAACACCAAACCAAGAACAACATCACCATCGGGATTGATACCGTATCGGTCCAGATAACGTATTTCTTCGCTTCGTATTCCGAAGAATCGAAACGGCCTTTGGATAGGAAATAGGCCGCTACCGCGATAAGAACGGAAACGACGAACGTTATGGCAAAGCTGATCCAAAACGCTTTGATGCGCTTCTTTTTCTCTTCTTCGCTGATAACGGGTTTTTCTTTTTTAATCGCCATAGCCAGAGTCATAGCCTGAGGCTATCAATTCCCTATATTCGGCTTCTTCTTTCAGATTGCAGCGGACGAAATGTCCTGGCTCGATTTCGACCAAACGAGGTTTGTCCACAGAATAATCATGAGCGGTCCTTGGATCATATTTGACGCGGGTTCTGTGCTTTTCGGTATCCGGATCGCAATGAGGAACGGCCGAAAGAAGGGATTTGGTATATGGATGCAACGGATGTTTGAATAATTCGTCCGATGTGGCCAATTCGACCAAATTGCCGAAATACATGACTGCGATTCTATCGCAGAAATATTTGACTACCGAAAGGTTGTGGGCAATGAAAAGGATCGTCAATCCCAATTCGTCGCGCAAATCATTCAAAAGGTTGATGATCTGGGCTTGGATGGAAACGTCCAAAGCCGAAACCGGTTCATCGGCGATGATAAGCTCAGGTTTCATTATAAGAGCCCTGGCAATCCCAATGCGCTGCCTTTGGCCACCGGAGAATTCATGAGGATAACGATCGGCATGTTCTGGGAGCAAGCCAACCTTATCAAGCATCTCGTTGACGCGTTGATTCACATATTTTTTATCTCTGATCCCATTGATATACAAGCCTTCGGCGATGATGTTTCTGACCGTCATACGAGGGTTGATGGAGGCCATCGGGTCTTGGAAGATCATCTGCATGCCAGAAGTGATTTTGGCGTGCTTTGCAGCCTTCAGGTCTCTCTTGTAATTGACTGCGGTCTCTTTATCTTTATCATCCAAAAGGACTTTGCCGTTGTTGGTTTTTTCCAAGAAAGCGGAATATTGTTCTTTGACTTTTTGAACCATTTCGGCAGCATAATTCTTATCGCAGTTCTTGACGTCGTATTTGACTGAGGCGATACGTTCCCTTTCGCGGTCGCAGATAGCTTTGGCGGCATCTATGGCTTCCTTCCTTTGGGCATTGTATTTGGCTTTGATCGCATCAACGTCGGGATTGGCGTAAGCCATTTCGATCTTTTCCTCAGCCGCGATCTCATTGAGCTTTTGCTTCAAACGGATGTTGGTGAATTTGATTTCCTTTTCGTTCCATCGAGTGCCTCCGCCGATACGGACGCCTTTGAAATAAACATCGCCGGAGGTTGGCTGATACAAACGGATGATGGAACGGCCGATCGTCGTTTTGCCACATCCCGATTCGCCAACCAAGCCAAAGATCTCTCCCTTATGAATATCGAAAGAAACGTCATGGACGGCTTTGTTGTATTTGAAGACCCCCGTTCCGCCTAATTTGAAATATTGCTTCAAGTGGCGGACGCTGAGGATCACTTCTTGCTCTTCTTGAGGCTTCTTAATTTCTTTAGACATTATTCGGCCTCCTTTTCTTTATGGGCTTTTCTCTTAGCCAAAGCGCGGTCGATACGAGCCGTGACGATCTCTGGCGGTACGGCTTTGGGAGCTTCCGGAGCCAAAAGCCAAGTTGATGCGAAGTGGGTATCCGAGATTCTAAATAGTGGCGGTTCCTCTTCGAAATCGATTGCTAACGCATATTTGTTACGGGCAGCGAAGGCATCGCCCAAAGGCGGAATAAGCATGTTTGGCGGCGTGCCTGGGATAGCGTCGATTTTCTCTTTCGTATCCAAATCAGGCATGGAGGCAAGCAAGGCCCAAGTATATGGATGGCGTGGGTCATAGAAGATATCGTCCACCGATCCGTATTCGACTATCTTGCCGGCATACATGACGGCGATATCGTCGGCCATGTTGGCGACGACGCCTAAATCGTGGGTGATGAAGATGATGGATAGATTAAGCTCTTCCTTGAGGTTGTTGATCAATTCCAAAATCTGGGCTTGGATGGTCACATCCAAAGCGGTCGTAGGCTCGTCGCAGATCAATATTTCCGGTTTGGAAGACAAAGCGATAGCGATGACGATCCTTTGGCGCATGCCGCCGGAGAATTCGAACGGATATTGACGGAAACGGATTTCTGGCTGAGGGATGCCGACCTGACGCATGATGTTCAAAGCTTGCTCTTTGGCTTCGGCTTTGGAAACCGTGCGCTTGGCGCCTTTCAATTGTTTCTCGAAATAAAGGATGAAATCATCGACGTAGGATTCAGCATCGAGCTTGGTGAGAATCACTTCATTTACGTGGCTAACCAATTTGACGCAGAGTTCCTTGAGGACCGCGGTAGCCTCTTTGGGAGTGACTGATTTCTCTGGAAGCTTGGCTCTTTCCTTCAAACTCAAAGGAGGGACTTCCAAGCCTTTCTTGGTGTAGGATTCGTCACGCTTTTTGGCTTCCTTTTCGTTTTCCATCGTCCCTTTGAGGAATTCGACGTATTTCTTGAAAGAAGTATCGAAGACGGCGATGGTATCATCTTCATCGTTTCTGAAAGCGAACGAGCAGATAGCCGATTTGACCGTCTTGTTCAAAGACTTCAAAGTCTTATAATCGCCGACTTCTTCCGACAATGGGCCATCGATGATCGATTGGATCGCATCGCGAAGGATGGTCAAAGAGATCTTATAATCCTTATCCGCGGCTTTGATCAATTCGATATACATTTCCCTTAAAGCCGTCCTTTCTTCAAAGGATAAGGCTTTGACAGGTTCTGGCTCAACGTATTCCAAAGGTTCGCTGTGCGTACGCACATAGCGAGCGCTTGATTTCAATGTGGAGGTCGGATAATGGTCAGGATCGTTGGATATGGCCATATTCCTTTCCCAAACGGCTTTTTCGCGAACGTATTTCTCTTTCGCTTCTTCGAAAGACAATTCTTCCAAAGTGGCCGCGATGAATTTCTTGATCAGTTCGCCATCGTAAGCGATGTTGTTTTCCAAAGCGACCTTCTTGGTTTCCGAAAGGATGCCTTTGACCAATGAAGTCGCTTCTTTTCTCGCTGATCTCGCTTTTAGGATAATCGGATCGGTAAGTTGCTTGCCGACACGGACGATCGGATCCAAGGCAGATAGAGGATCTTGGAAGATCATCGAGATCTTGGAACCTCTGATGCGATGGAAACGTTCCTCGCTGATGGTCAATAGGTCCTTGCCATCGTAAATGATCTCTCCGCCTTCCACCAAGGCGTTTTTGGCCAATATGCCCAAAATGGCGCGGGATGTGACCGATTTGCCAGATCCGGATTCGCCAACGATGCATAAGGTCCTGCCTTTGTACAAATCGAAGGATATCCCACGGACGGCCTTGACCGTCCCTCCATCGACCCTAAAGGAGATGCGAAGATCCTTGACCTCAAGAATTTTGTTATTGGATTCAGCCATAATCATTCGCCTCCTCTCAAAGTTGGGTTAAACGCATCACGCAAACCGTTTCCGATAAGGTTGAAAGTAATCATCAATAAGGAGATGAAGATCGCAGGGAAGACGATCATATGCGGATAACTCGAAACGAAATTGGAGCCATCGTTTAGCAAGGTGCCGACCGAGGTGATGCTCGAAGTGCTTAAATTAACGATGTTTAAATATGATAAAGACGATTCGGAGAAGATGACTCCAGGGATCATAAGGACCGAGGAAGTAATCAAGGTGCCCATTGCATTAGGCAAGATGTCCACGAAGATCAATCTGGCATCTTTCGCACCCAACGTGCGGGAAGCCAAAACGTATTCTTGGTCCTTGAATCGATAGAATTGCATACGGGTAGTCGATGCCGTCCCTATCCAGCCCGTCAAAACGAAGGCGAACAACAAGGAAACGATGGCGCCGACCTTCGCCGCCAAATGCAATTGGAACAAGGTGGCGACGATGACAAACGGGATAGCCGACAAGATATCGGTTATACGTTCCATGACAAGGTCCACCGTTCCGCCATAATAGCCGGATATCGAACCCCATAAAAGACCGATGATCAAGTTAATGGCCGAAACGCAAACGCCAAGAAGCAAAGACAATCTGGCGCCGGAAGCCAAACGGACGAAGATGTCGTTGCCGACTGAATTGGCGCCAAAAAGGAAATAACAAGCTTTCCCGTTTAGGAATTCGTAATAGTTGTTATAGTCGACGCGAATCTGGAATTTGTTCCCTCCAGAGTCGACGCTGGCGTAATAGATAACGTCGCCATTCGAATCTCTTTCATAGATATCGGTCGGCTGATCGTTGCTATCGAGGTTGATGACGAATTGGGAGCCACTTTCAGGCATCACCAATTGATACCAAAGGTTGGCATTCTGAGCATAACGAGTCGACATGTTGACGCGCAACGTAGTGGTTCCGCCAGGGAATTTGGTGGCGTATGTCGGATCGTAATTAGGGGAATCGCTATCCAATTTGTCGTCAATCGCATCGAAATATTGATCGACATAGGTTTCGTAATCGATCAAGGGAAGAAGGATTTTTCTTCCTGTCGATTCTTCCCAAGCGTGGATCTTTTCGATATCCGCGGAGGTGACGTCTCTCAATTCTTTGGCACCAACGGCATAAGTATCGTAGTTGACGACATAATAATTAACCTTTTTGCCGCCGGCGGTGACGCTGATTTCCTGACCGCTGCTTTTCACCTCGGCGATAGGCTTGGTTTCAGTTTCATAGAAACGATATTCGTCGTAAGCCGTTTGATATATTTTCTTTTCTTGGGTCCCGTCCCAGAATCCGGTCCCTTTGAACCATGGGTTTTTGGGAAGGACATAAGCATAATTGGCGTCATTCCATTGAACTGTCCTATCGGTCGTCATCGGGGCGATGATAGCAAACAAAACGATAAGAAGGAGAATGACTCCGGCTACGATAGAGCCTTTGTTATGGGAAAAACGCTGCCAGCAGCCTTTAAGGTAAGAGACTGGCTTGGTTTCGAATTTGGTGTCGTGGATGGATTTATCCATCTGGACGAAGGCGAATTTGTCTTTTTTGTAACCGGCATATTCGCTCGGGTTGATGACTTTGCTCATTATTTCTTGCCTCCCATACGAATACGTGGGTCGACCCAGCCGTAGCTAAGGTCGACGATCAATCCGCCGATAAGGCCGATCAATACATAGAACATGCCAACGAACAAGAATACGTCGTAATCACGGGTGTTGATGGATTGAAGGAACAAACCACCGACGCCGCCGACGGCAAAGATCGATTCGATGACGACAGAGCCGGACAAAATGCCAATGAATTCTCCTAAAATCATCGGGAAAATAGGCACCAAGGAATTCTTGAAAGCGTGTTTGATGGTAGCTTGCGTCCTTGTCAAACCAGTAGTTCTGGCAAGCAACATGAAATCAGATGTCAAAACCTCGGTCAATTCGGCACGGGTATAACGGGCAAAACCGGCAATCGTGCCAAAGGACATCGAGATGATTGGAGGAAGCATCGATTTGAACATCTCCGGATGGAACCAGTTCCCGCCATATTGGGAAACGGAAGCCAAAGTCAGAGGAAGGATCTTCCAAACCGAACCAAACAAATATTGAACCAAGAAGGCATAAACGAAAGAAGGGACCGAAATGAACAACATGATGATGACGGACAAGATGTGGTCTTCCGGCTTGTTCTTACGCAGAGCCATCAAGACGCCCAATGCCAAACCGACAGGAACGGCGAAGATCATCGTGTAGATATTAATGAGAATCGTCGGCGGCAATCTATTCACCAACAAGTCCCATGGGGAAGCCAGCCAGGAGATTTGGAAGGAATAGCCAAAATTGCCTCCGTCCGTAGCCGTGAACAAACGGACGAAATAATTGAAATACTGGATGATAACGGGGTCGTTATAACCCATTTCTTCTCTGAATTTGGCGGCGATTGCCTCACCATCACTGCCTGGAGCGGCGATAAGCGGTACAGGGAGCGCCCTGACCAAGAAGAAGCAGATTGTGAAGATTACGAAAAAAGTAAAGATCAACAGTGCTATACGTTTCAAAACATACTTTAACATCGTTAGCTCCTCAAGCGTAAGGGTATCATACACGCATGCGGACAAAAGGCAATTATTGTTTGACCAAGTTTTTATATAAAACTTTTGGGTGAATATCCGTTCAAAAACAAGGACCTCATCGATTGATATTGATATTGATCTTGCGATACGTTAAATAACATATGCTTGCAATCACTCAATTGCCTATAACGAAAAGCCTTGGCAAATAAGAATGTTCTATTTTTGAAATAATGTATAGAAGCCGATATTTTAAGTATTTATGGGCTTATTTTCATAACAGGCAAAAAGCATTAAAGCAATTGGAAATGGCTTAATTCATATTGATTCGCACTTTTAATAATTCAGCTTGTCCATTAAGAAAAAAGCAGACGGTTAAGTCTGCTTCATTTAGCTAATCAATGACGATTATTGCTTATACATGTCGGCGTTGATTTCGCCAGATTTGATCTTGCTGGACCATTGGGCATCAGTGAAATTGAAGGTCATGTAACGGATTCCGCCGTATCCCATGAGTGGGATATATTGTTCGGATCCATAAGAGACCTTGAAGGAAGTCAAGGATGCGGAAGAACGGGCATACAATGGCAAAGTGGACCAAGTGTTGACGTATCCTGCCTCAAGTTCGGCAAGGATATTCAATCTCTCGTTATGACGCTTCTTGTAATCCTCTTTGTATTGAGCGGCAGAAGCTTCATCATCCATATCATAGTCGGCTTCGGAAACCTCGGTAAGGCTGCTTAAGTAGGTATACCAACCATACATGGTTTTGGTTTCCTCTTTTCCATCGCCATCAGCGTCGAAAGTCATATAGATCTTATCGACTTGGCTGGTCATGCCATATTCGCAGTTGGAGGAGAAGGTTGAGTCGCAATAGACTTCCATCAATCCCCAAGGATTCATCTGAGCGCCGCCCCAGGTAGAGAAGATGATATCGTAGTTGCCTTTCTTGGCTTCTTCGTAATAATCTTCGTTTTCGGTCATGTAGTAATTGAAGGTGATGACGGTCGAACCTTCTTTTTCGTTGACTTCTTTGGCTAAGGCTTCAAGGGAAGCTTTGATGAAATTATAAGAGGCGATGGTGGTTTCGGAATCTTTCTTATAAACCAAGATTTCCATCGAGACGGTGTCGCCTTTGGAGAAGTGCCCTTCCTCAGTTGAATCGTTCTCGGTATTGATGGCTCTATCAAGGTATTCGCCAGCCAAAGTTAGGTTGTAGCCGACGTTTTTGCTATCGAGAGCTTGTCCGGAAGTCTCATCGATGGTGGATCCGCCAAGATGGTTGTAAATCTTGCCGTAGACGGACTTGGCTTGTTCGGTCCCGCGATAGAATTCGCCATTATCGACGTCAGAGATATAAAGGTTGTTCAATAAGCCATAGAAGGCTTGGGAACCGGCAGTGCATTGAGAAGCATATTGGACGCGGTCGATGCCAAGGGAGATAGCCTTACGGAAGTCTTCGTTGGCAAGAATGGTCTTGTTGCCTTTATATTGGGCAGCGGCCGTTTTCTGCCTCTTCAAGAGCTGCGAACGGGTGACGTTGAAGGACATCTTGGAGGTATAGGAAGTCGGGGTGAACTGCAATCTGGAAGAAGCGCCGTATTTCTTCATATCGGAAGTGGTAAGTTCGATGTCATCAATTTCGCCGTTTTCGAATTTTTGCATCGCCGTGGTGTGGTTGTCGATGATTTCGGTCGTGATTTTTTCGGTTTGGAACTGACCTTCGTGTTTGCCATCGGTCCAGCCATACCACTTATCGTTCTTTTCGATGACGATGAGCTTGTTGCTTTGGAAGGTGGTAAGTTTGTAAGGACCGAAGGATTTGTAATTGCTGGCTGATTCGGTGCCATATTTGGTGGCTTTGACGGAAGTGCCGGCAATGGTCGTGGTCAAGCTATCGTAAAGAGTGGTGTCAACCAGCCAAGAAGAAGTCAAAGAGAACTTCAAGTCTGTGGCGGAAACAGGCTTAGCGGAAGACATGATCAAACGGAGGGTGTAATCGTCGATGGCTTCGATGCCGACGTTATCGAAATTGTTGACGTCGGAATGGTTCTCGTATTCGGCGAACAACGGCAATCTCCAAGCGTTGGTCTTGGAAGCCAATCCGCGAGGATAGCCAAGGGTGGAAACGAAAAGCTGGATATCGGCTTTAAGGCTGTCCCAGGTATAGGCCGTATAGGACGTTGGCAACGATTTTCCACTGGATGCCAATTCGGCTTCAGGGACGATTTTGGTCCCATTCAATTTGAGATCGAGGTTATCCCAATCATATTGCTGAATGGAATAATCCCTCATATCTTCGGTGACATCGCTGGCTTTTTCGACGTTCTTCCAGTCCGAAGACACCTTGTCAGAACCAAGTGCGCCATCACGGCGGATCTTGATAAGGCCTTCCAAAACCGCATCGGTAATACGGGTGGCAGCCGCTTCGGCATCATCAGTCAATTTGGAACCGCGATTGTTCAAAACGGTATAGAAGCTACCTTCCTCGACGTTGGAGAAGATAGCGCCGGCATAAGGACCATCCGCACCGATATTTATATACCAGATGTTGTTGCCGCAGAAGTTTATATCATCAGAATCGAGGTTCTCGTTATCTTTGATGTAATTGTAGGCAGGCTCGACGGTGACCTGGCCGTTTTTGAAATAAGCCTCGGCGTTGGCTAAAACGGTAGTTCCTTTATACCAGCTGTCAGCGCGATGATTGACCATCTCAGGATCGAGCAAACGCTTCATTGATTCGACGT
The DNA here is from genome assembly GCA_963652335.1 of uncultured Eubacteriales bacterium. Taxonomy (GTDB): domain Bacteria; phylum Bacillota_I; class Bacilli_A; order RFN20; family CAG-826; genus UBA4951. Next base: position 11,530 of record CAVJSS010000008.1, read on the forward strand.
AATCATTCGCTTTGATTGGGGTTCCATCTTCCCAGGTCGCTTTGTCATTGAGCTTGATATCGTAAGCGATTCCGGAAGGTAAGTTGATGTTGGCGCGACCAAAATATTTGGTCTTTTCTTCCCTGGTTAGTTCTGATGTGACGTCCTTTGGCATTTCGCTGGCCATCTCAGGCAAGAATTCATAACCGGATTTGTTGCTGTTGAAGCCTAGATCGTAGAATCCCATCTCGGTATATCCCATGATATAAGAATCGGAACTGGTTTCCCAGGCATGCGAATTCCAGGTTTTTGGGTTTGCGTCCAAGTAGGTGCTCAAGGTGTAATTGACCTTTGATGACGTATCGCCGCAAGAAGCCAAGGCCGCGACGGCACCGAAGGACATGACCATAAGAGCTACTAATTTCTTATTTTTCATACCTATTTTCCTTTCTTTTTCAAAAAAATTCGTTTGAAAACGTGTGTATTATGCCTAAGACCCCATAAATGTCAATTTTTATTGCGAAAAGATTCTTTATTTTAATAAAACCCTCAAAATTGCTTTAAAATGATATAACTATGAACAAACAAAGAACCATATTTTTCATCTTGCCATTTATCTTGCCTTTGATTAGTTGCAATCGCGGCATACCAACCAAAGTCGAATTCGAATTGCCTCCTAAGGAATCGGTTTCGATCCACACCGATTTCCAGAAGGAATTCCTAAAGGAAAACGACAATGACGAATTCATCTCCAAGCAAGACCAAAACACGTTCGCGAGGACATCCGCTTCGAAACCAAATCCAGTTAAGTTTGTTTGGGAATACAAAACCGATTCTTTGATGAAGCCGACGAAAACGACCTTGAATATTTCCTTGGATCCGGATATGGCCTCCAATGTGTTTCATTACGAAACGAACGCAAAGGAATTAGACGTCTATAACCTCCGGATCGATAGCACCTATTACTACACGATTTCCTTAAATTACGATGGAACGGTATTTACTTCCGAGATAGGAGAGAAAAGCATCGCCGACGAAGAAATAAGGAATCTCTATATCGATGGGGTCAGAAACGTAAGGGACATCGGAGGATATAAGGTCGATAACGGAAAGATAAGACAAGGCCTTTTGTATCGTTCGGCCGAATTCAATGGGACATTCGGATCGGTAGTTACGGATTTAGGCAAAGAACAGCTCGTGAACACATTAGGCATAAAGTCCGATATCGACCTAAGAAGAACGAAGTCTTTCTCAAACCCGAAAGACGAAATATATTCCATAACGGAGTCGCCATTAGGTTCTTCTGTCAATTGGGTCTCCTTGCCTATGTATTTCGGAGGGATGAATATCTTTACCAACAATTCGAATGCCGAAAGCATCAAAGCCTTCTTCGAATACCTTTCTAAGCCAGATAGCTATCCAGCAATATTCCATTGCGTCAGGGGGACTGATAGAACCGGGGCATTAAGCTATGCCTTAGGGGCTCTACTAGGAATGGATGAGGATCAATTGATGAAGGATTATTTGTTTTCCAACTTCGATGATCTCGATTCCGATCCGTTGAAGACAACCAATATTTCCGGGGCTGGGATGTATGTATATCAAATCAACAAGGAAGATGGGTCTTCCCTTTCCGAGAAGGCGGCCAATTATCTGATCAAAAGAACAGGCGTTAGCTTAGAAACACTAGAAAGCATCAAGGAAATATTAATCGAGAAGTTCTAATCAAAAACGAATTCCAACAAAAATTTCATTTCGCTAGGGAAAACAATTTTCCTTTGGCTATTTTGCCATTGTCATCAACTATATGCTTGCCTTTTGGTTCTTTTAAAGCGCTCATTCGTTAGATATTCGTTCATTCGTTATTTTATTCGTTTATTCGTTATATTTTTCATTTATTCATTAGATTTTACTGAATTAGCATCTTCTTTTGGGGCTCGTAGGCCATTTTTCCTTTACCAACATTTTTTTACGACCGCAATGATTGCCGGTTCTATCATTAGATGGCTTATGGAGGTTCGAACCTACGCTGTAAACTGTCGCATCCAATAAGCAAAAGCAAAGGGGCAATCACCGATAAGCGACATAAAATGAAGTGACAATGAAGTATTACTTCACTCTTACTTCACTGTTTGCTTCACATCCAGTGAAGTTAACGATAAACCGGCTTCAAATTAATGTTTATGAGCCACAAATTCAAAATTTTTCAAGATTTGTGGCATAGGATAGCCGTAACGAAACCCAAACAAGGCTATTCTTAGGCCGATGAAAGCAGAGACTTCCAATTATCTTGGAAATACCTTGTCGTGATTGGAATAATAGCAGGCGGGATAGGATTCGTTATTCAATAAGAGAAGACCTTTTTCGGTCAAAGGAAGAAGGATTTCCTTTCTAAAATAAGTCGATGGTTTGATGTTCAGCATTTCGGCAATTTCCAAAGCGGTCCTGCTTTTGTTCCAACAATAAGAAAGGATTTCCAATTGCTTGGGGCTTTCTTCTCCTAACAAGGTATAAACATCGGGTTTTTCGTTGTTTTCTATGAGTCCAGAAAGATGGGTAAGATCAGGCAACGTCAAAGAAAAGAAAGAATCCGATGCGCTGGCATAAGGGGCGAATCTCGGACCAAAAGGTTTATATTCCTCTTCGATTTTGTCGAATCCGCTGCCTTTATGGTCCATTATTCTACATAAAGCAAAAACGTCGCAGATAAGCTCGTTCCTTCTAATCGGAGGTATTTCAGAGAGATTGGTTTCCTTTTTTAGCCATCTATGGGATGGGAGCGATCCAGGCGAGACTATTTCCAGCCTATCTTTAAACATATTGATTTCGATTTGGCTTCCTTGGATGAAATAATTCCTGTGTCCGATTGCGTTGGCAATGCCTTCAGACAAAGAACGTTTTGGGAATGACATGATCTTTTTTCGGCCTTCCGGGGTCTTTTCAAAGCCATCGACCGATCTTGACAAGACGAATTCCATGCATTGCTTATATTCATCTATGAGATTGCCCTCCACCGTTTTGCTAGCCAGAAAAAGATTGTCACCTTTGCTGTTTCCGGGGAAAGCCGAACATTCTATGCAAGTTCGGATATCGGAACAATCATCGCGGAACAGAAGCGATCCCTTTTTAAGTTTTCGTTCCAAGGTGAAAAAGCCAATATTCAAAAGATCCTTTTCGGTTAGCTCTTTTCCATCGTTTTGTTCCTTGTAAAAATCATACAGGATTTTGAAATCTTCTTTTTTGAATGTCTCGTTGGTTTCCAATATGTCATAAGCCACCGAATCGCTAGACATTATCATCTCGCGGATTTCCTCTCCACTAGCGGGGCTTGTCTGACCAAAATGTCTGACATAAATGACGCTTAGCCCATTCATATGAAGGGAAATAGGAGGCATTTTGCTTTTTTCTACTTTTATTGCAAGCACATAACGGGTTGGCGAAGTTTGAGGGACGGCCATTTTTTCTATGGAATAATGCAAAGGAGGCTCAATATGGGCTTTAACCAAACGCTGAACCATCAAAACGATGCGGTCGGCATCGTTATGCGACAAAGCCAATATTTTATGAGTTTTGTCTTCTACTCCGACATATAGGATCCCACCGAACGAATTGGCAAAGGCAGCCAATTCATTAAGCCAAGAAGTCTCCAGCCTGCCTTTATTGTCTTTGGCTTGGCCTTCGGAAATGATTCCTTTGAATTCAAGCTCGTAATCTTCTAGGTTTTGATTCGCAGCCAGTTCTTCGAATACCATATAAAGCCTCCTAATTAGATGAAGTATACAATAAAATGAAGTGACAATGAAGTATTGCTTCACTCTTACTTCACTGTTTACTTCACATCCAGTGAAGTTAACGGCAAGCCATCTTTGAATTTTGGTTTAGGCGCCACGAATAACGAAACCTTTCCAATTTGTGGCGCATGTCCGTCCTGAAAGCACAACGCTTCCCAACCGATTTGCCACGATGAAAATAGCCGAATATAGCCAATGCTGGCGTTCCGATTGTGGCAAAGCCAATAATAAGTTCGCAAAACACATGTGTTTCAATGTCCGTGTGTCAGCAAAAATATCGATGTTTACTTAATAAAACTAAGATGCTGATAAGCTTTATACACATGCAAACTTTCAAAAGTCGCTCCGGATTTGTTAGAACTTGATTGAAAAGTCGCTCCGAATTTGTTAGAACTTGATTGAAAAGTCGCTCCGAATTTGTTTTAGAGGGTAATCGATATGTACTTCGAAAGAAAAATAGACGCCACATTAGATAGCTGGCTGAAGCAAAAAGACAAATCGCCAATATTGATAGTTGGAATAAGGCAATGCGGAAAGACGGAGACCGTTTTGGAATTTGCAAAAAGAAACGATCTGAAATTGGTACAGATCAATTTTTGGACCAATCCGGAATATTCTTCGGATTTCGAAGGAAGCTTGGATGTCGATACCATAATTTCCAACATTTCGCTTCGTTTTCCGAATATCGATATAAACCCAAAAGACACGTTGATCTTCTTTGACGAAATACAGGATTGCCCAAGAGCCAGATTATCCTTCAAGAATTTCAAAATAGACGGCAGATACAACGTCATCGGCAGCGGATCTTATTTGGGGATCAACGGCTATGTGACCGATGACTCGACCCCAATCCCGACCGGATACGAAAACGTGTTGCAGATGAAAACGATGGATTTCGAGGAATTCCTTTGGGCTTATGGATACAAAAAAGAGCAAACAAACAGTTTGATAGGCTATTTCGAAAAGAAAAAGCCAGTGCCGAAAAACATCCACGATTTATATAAGGACATCTTTTTGAAATACGCCTGCGTAGGCGGATTTCCCAAAGTGGTCAAAGAATATTTGAAAGACCATAAGATGATCGACGCTTATAAAGAATTGACCAACACCGTTTTCGATATGAAATCGGATTTTGGAAGAAGGAAGAACAAAAACGGAGAGCCGACATTCAAGCCATCCGAAGTTTCCCGCATCCAAAACGCTTTTGATCTGATCCCAGCCTTCTTATCCAAAGAAAGCAAAAGATACATCGTTTCCAAAATAACGAATGGCAACCATTATGACAAAAACGACGCCATAGAATATTTAAGGCAAGCCCATATCGTTTCCAAGGTCTACAACTTGGAAACCCCAAGTTTGCCGTTATCTGGGCAAAAAATAGAATCCCAATTCAAATTGTTCCCAGAAGACATAGGCATAGTGATGGCTATGTATGGATTGGATAGCGTCGCAGCCATTAACGGCGGCAATCTGAATCAGGGCAAGGGAGCGATATATGAGGCATTGGTCTTCGATTCGTTAAGCAAAGCTGGAATCGAAGCATATTATTTCGCCAAGGAATCAGGTTTAGAAATAGATTTCGTGATATCTTACAAAGGCGATGCGACCTTGATCGAATCAAAGGCCAAAACCGGCAATGCCAAATCAAGCAAAACGGTGATGAGCCACCCTGAACATTATGGGAAAACCAAATTGATAAAGATAGGCGATTACAACATAAGCGAGGATGGTGACATAATCACCGTCCCTCATTATTTGACATTCGCTTTAGGCAAAGACACATACGATTTCTAGCTTAATTCATTTGAAAGCATCCTTATGGTGACCATCGTGTCTCTGCCGTTCTTGGAGGCGCCTGTTTTCGGTTTGCCATTGCAAACCTGAACAAGGCAAAAGTTAGAAAAGGTAACAAAACAATAAATTGAATATTGAAATATACGATAATAGCTACAAAATTCAAACATAGGATTCTTATTGTTATGTTATATAGAAAACTGAAGCCAAAAATCGAAAAATGGATAGAGGAAGGCCAAAAGCCTTTATTGGTTACGGGAGCTAGGCAAACCGGCAAATCGTTTTTGATTCGCGAGACTCTCAAAGAAAAGCAAATCGACTTCATCGAATTGAATTTCATCGAAAACGCGGAAGCCAAAACGGCTTTTGCAAAGGCAATGTTGCAAGAAACCAATGACTTCTTGCTTGTTTTAAGGCTTTTTTCTCCTAAACCATTAAAAAAGGGGATGGTTGTTTTCTTAGATGAAATACAGGAAATCAAAGAAACGCTGACAATGATGAAATTCTTATCCGGGCATAGCGAATACAAATACATTCTCAGCGGTTCTTTGTTAGGGGTGGAGCTCACTTCTCTGCGTTCTGCTCCAGTAGGATATTTGGAAACGTTGGAAATGTACCCAATGGATTTGGAAGAATTTTATATCGCCAACGGCTTAAGCGAAGACATGTTTTCTTATCTAAAGGAAAAATTCTTAAGAAAAGAAAAAGTCGATGAAGTCATCCACGAAAAGCTGATAAACACTTTCTATAGGTATTTGATCGTTGGCGGAATGCCTAAAGCCGTCCAATGCTACATCAACGAAATGGATCTGAACAAAGTGATGCGTATCCATCGATCGATAATCAGAGAATACAAAAGGGATTTCACCAAATACGAGGAAAGATCCAAACTCAAACTGTCAAAAACGTATGAGCTGCTTCCAAGCGAATTGAATTCCAAAAACAAAAGATATCAATTTTCCGATTTGGGCGAAAACAAGAAATTCAACCGCTACGAGAATAGTTTCAATTGGCTTATAGATGCCGGAGTTGCCATACCGACATACAATGTCACCGAATTTCAGATTCCGTTGGAAGCCAGCAAAAAGAGCAATCTGTTCAAATTCTTTTGCTCAGACGTTGGATTGCTTACGTCTTCCTATGGCAGCTCGACCATCATCAAATTGCTCCAAAGAGGCGAAAGCATCAATTGCGGGGCTATATTCGAGAATTTCGTGGCGCAAGAATTGCATACCCACAGATTCAAAACCTATTATTTCAATAACAAAAAACATGGCGAAGTCGATTTTCTTTTGGAATATCAAGAAAGTCTATTGCCGATTGAAGTTAAATCCGGCAAGGATTATAAGATTCATTCCGCATTAACGTATTTCATGAGCACCGCCTTCTTCAAGAATGCCTTGGTCTTTTCCACCCACAACATGTCGACCGACGGCAACGTCACATACCCGCCAATATATATGACGATGTTTCTAAACAAAGAGGAAAATATCGATAAGCTAAGCATTGATGATTTATCAAGATTGAAACCACCGCAATCCAAATGAACAGTCTAGGTTCGTTTACCTTAATATATGGCTCTACGTATAGTTTAAATAAAAGATGCCTTCATATAGCGATTGGCGTGCCCACTTTCAGATTGTCGCTGCAAACCAAGGCCGAGCCAAATCGTTGAATGCAATAATCAATTCGAAATCAGAATATATCAGCTATGGGATAAAGTTTTCCGATAGCAATATAGGGTACGAAAACAAAATACTGACATTCCCTTGGTTCTTGGCCTTTTTGCTAAAAAGGTTTTTGGATAAGGAAAACTTTATGGGCGATTAACTAGCCGCCCATACGGCCCAAAGATGGATCGTGGTCACACCGTCAACCTTTTCAGGCTTGGAACTGTATCCATTAAGCAAATCCATTATGGAATGATCAACCATATTCGTATAGGTGGTCGTTGTTTCGGTCGCTTTGGTATCGTTTCCTAGTTGCCAGCCTTCGAATGTATTGCCTATATTCCATTCGTCAGGCAATACCTTAAGGTCCAATCCAGAATGATATTCCAATCCTTCATAGGTTTCAATCTTGTCGGTTGATGTATCGCCATCCTTATACTCCCAATGGAATGTTACGCTATATAAGGAAGATGATATTTGGCCGTCGTTCTTTTCGATATAATTCAATTGATAGGCGGAGAAACCGATCGAGACCGAAACGATCCCTAAAGCGGCAGGCAATAAAAACCAAAGCAATCTGCGTGGGTGCTTCATACGTTGCTTTCTCCTTCCGTATCGTTCTTATCCGTGACTCCGACTTTAAGTTGGAGATGGAATTTGCTGGTTGAATCCGAAAGCAAAGATCTGATGTTGGTATCCAATAAGCATTTCTGAGTCAAGGTGAAAGACAAAACCAATTTGGTGGTTTCCTTTGGATTGAATTCGTAATTGGCTAAGGTGATTACGTTCTCGACGCTTTGAAAGGTCAAAGAACCAGTTGAGGTCGTTATGCTATCGGTTGAAGAAGCGGACCAATTGCAAGCCAAAGAGAAATACGTTGAATCGGCATCGAACAATTCGGAATTCAAAGAATCGTTATTATAAAAGCCAAGGATGCCGACCATATAAAGATTCTCTTTCTTCAATGACGTCGGTAATTTGCTATATTCGATGTTGATCGTATATGAGATGGTCCCTTCTTTGGATTTGTCGTTATTATCGTCATAGAAATGATAACGCCCCATGTTGGTTCCGACATATGAAATGGTAAAGCCGGATATATCCCTGTTCTCATCGATATCTGCACCCATTATGTCCGCCGATCCTCCGCCGGCTTGTTCAACCAAAAGATATGATGATAAGCCAATGCTAAAGGCGGAGACCAACCCTAAGGTCATCGTAACAGCCATAAGAACGGTTCTGCTATGCTTGTTCATGAGGCTGCCTCCATCGGTTTAAGAGTTGTCGGATCAAGCATATAGCCGTTCGAATCGAAGCAATATAATCCAGCCTTTACATCCGATCCGTTATATTGTTTGTTGTTGGTCTTGGATACGTAGAAAGTAGCGTATTCTTGGTTTGATGTTGATTTAACTATCGTCCCATCTTCTTTGGCGTAGTAATAATGGCCCTTGTTGATGAACAAGCCATGGCCGATAGCCAAAGTGCCGTCGGAATAATATGCCTTATCACCTGAAATGGTGCTTGGGTCTTCATAATGGATGATGCCTGTTGCGCCTATGTTATAGAAACCGTCCGGCAATAGAGTGGAACCCGATATGTATTTGCGGGTGTTGGTTAAAACATGCCCCTCGTTTCCAACATAACAATATTGCATGCCGCTTGTACTGCCCAGTTCCTTGACTCCAGTGGTTTCATCTGCAATACCACCAGTCACATAATAATAGTTGCAATCACCGTCTTTATTATTTTGATACAAACCTGACAATTTGGAAAAATATGTTCTTTGCCATATACCTTCATCGTTAAATAACAATTTAGTGGAGGAATCCGTTGAATCGGGCGCCGCCATTGTTTCTATACCGCTGGCTGGAGTTTCAATTTCATCCGAAGTCGCATGGATATACAAATAGTTGTAGTTAATGTCGCTGGAATTTTTGACTTTCAACCATTCTCCACCCCAATAAGGATAAAGAACGATATCATCGGAGCCAAAGTCGCCATTATCTGTTTCTGCCGGTTTGTAGACTGACACAGTGCTGTCTCCGTCATTGTTTTCCAAGACCCATCTTCTGAGCTTTAAATCACCGGATGCAAAGCCAAAATCATTGCCCGGCAATGTATAACATCCGCCTGATTCTTTTTTGTAGACAACCGTGTGTTCCTTGCTATCTGAGTCTTTGCTTTCTTTGAACGTAATAGTTATTTCTTCTGCCAGCAAGCCATCACGTTCCCAATGGTCAGAATTGTAATTAAACGATATAGAACCTCTTGAATTTATATTGGTCGAAACATATTGAGAATCAGCGCCTTCTCCATTTTTTAGCATGGCATTAATAACAGAAATAGTTTTATAAGTGGGACTAAGCGCTGAATTAAGACAATTTATTTCTGTCACAGATTCCGACAAATTAGCAAAATTAATAGCCCCATTTCCACCAGATGAATAAATATTTGCTCCGCTTGTTGAAGCATACAATTTGCTTCCGCTTTGAATATTCAACGTGCCATTAACGTCAATACCGCCATTCTCAAAATAGGCATCATCCCTGCTGATTGGCTTATTAGATGGTGCTCCAGCTACATAAGATAGTTGTCGATTGTTTAAACCGCTTTTCATATAATCTTTGCAGTCATTTAAATCATATAAATAAAGCGCTTTGCCATCGCTTATATTAAAAGTACATCCCAAATCGATGCTAAATTTCAAACCTGGATACAAAGAAATATTTTGGTTTAGTTTCAATGAAGCTTTGTTCTTTAAGCCAATGTTGATACCGGCGTGTATAGGCAAAATATAATTGGCGCTATCAACCGAAGATCCAGCAAGTTTAACTTTTAATGGATTGATCTCGAAAGCGCCCGCAGATAAGCCATCATCGCTGCCATAAAAATTAATGACTAGTTTGTCTTCGCTAACATCATAATATTTTTCGATATAAGCCGATTCACCTGTTACGCTAAATAAGCCTGATTCACCAATTATGGGAATTTCGTTTGACGGATATATTGAAGAAAGTGCATAAAGAGCCGTAGAGGCAAATTCTTTCGCCCCTGAACGAACAAGCAGTCTGGCCTCAATATTAGCAATATAATACTGACTAAATGGAAAAACACCGGAAGGCAAACTGGTTGAGGCTGTTCCTCCTCTAAAATCTTCTATTTGAAAACATTCATAGACCTTCGAACCAGCTTTCGCTTCAACAACTCCACTTCCGGCAATATACCCCCAACAATAAAGAGACGAACCGGATTCCATTGTAATTTTGCTGTTATCAAGCATATCAATTCTGCCGTGATTTCCAATTGGAGAGCCGCCATTCATTTCGCTGCCACCAGCCGCATATGTCTTGGAAGGGATACAAAGAGACGAGCCTGATTCAAATGTTAACGAGACATTTTCACACAAAATTAACGTTCGGAATGCTTTTGCTGTTTCATTAGCATTCCTGGAATTTTCTGGAATTTTCGTATAGATTGTTTCTGCGGTATCAAATGGTACCAACAAAGTTATGCCAGATGGTATTGCGAAGGATCCAGATGGTATTGTTCCAGAGTCTTTAACTGAAATTATATTAATACTGTTTTCGCCGGCTTCGTTGATGGCTAAGTTTAAATCTGTAAATCTTTTTGTTCCGACCCCAAACAATGCAGGTTGCGAATCCGAAGATGTAAGTCTAAAAAGTGCCGTAACTGTCGCGTTTTTGTTTGGCTGATAATCGTATGCTTTTTCGTTAACGCCCTCAAATTCGTTTTCATTTATTTGCCAGCCATAAAAGCTATATCCCTCATCTGGTATAGCTGTCAATTTATACGGAACAATATTTGATTTTGTATATTCAACATTCTTTTCAAGAGTTTCTCCGTCATATGAAACCGTGAAATCCCCCCCCGCAGAATTAGTAAATGTTGTGGTGCAATTTTTTATTTCTACAAATTTAATATTGCTGATCGTAACTTCGCTATAATTACTAGTGTTGTTGCTCGTGTGGGATATAACCACGGATTCCCCGCCCTTAAGTGTTTCGCCTTGATATGAATTGGTAAAACTGACAGTGTAAGTATCATTTTTTGTTATATCAAACAAAATAATGCCCTGTCCCATTGTTTCATTCACAGTTAAAGTAATGGTGTTCGTATACGCAGTATCGGGATCACATCCGCCGGATTTTGATTTTACCTTGCTAATGATGTCGTTGCCATTAGAATTAAAATCATAATACGTGGCGTCGGTGGCGGTGGAATTCACGTTAAGGCTTAATCCATCAACGCTAAAAGCCTCAGAAGTGCTAGCAGAATACCCCTTCCCAGTCCCAACAGCCAAGCCGATGCCGGCTGCCGATATAGCCGCAAAGAAAGACAAAAGGAACTTTATGAATCCGCTACGCCTATCTGAACGTTTCTTTCTCATACAGCCGCTCCTTCATTCATCTCGTACTTCTTATTGGCTTGTTTCTTCGATAGCAATACGATAGTTAGCAATGATCCAATTCCAATAACCATGGATACTATTGACCATATATGCCCCATATGGAGGATCGTCGTCGAATCGCTTTCTCTGAACCATTCGATGATGAACCTTAATGTCCCATAGGATAATAAGAACGTCGGATATATCAATCCATTTGATTTGTTGCTTCTTAGCCAAATAAATGAAATGGCTATATAAAGCAAATAATAGGCAATCTCGATTTCTCTAGTAGACACTCGATTGCCTCCAGAAGTAAGTATCCCAATGCAGCACCCAGCCCTAAGGCAGTTGCATCTAGAGCAAAACAAGCCGATAACCATAGGGATCAACATGACATCAAAGATGGTCTTAAACGGGATCTTTTTGATAATCGCATGGATCAAAAAGAAGATAGGCGCCAAAAAGATGGTTCCAAACAAAGATATGTTGCCAGCCTCTTTGACATTGAACCCAGCTTCCAAAAGAGCCCAGAACCGGGCACATATCCCTCCGATGAAGGTATAGACGATAGATATGATGATGCATTCCCACCACTTGGCGTTCAGCCTCTTTCTGTTCCAAACAAAAAGGTAGACGAAAGTGAGCGATGCCCCAATAAGAAGCATCGTTATCATAAACCACCAATTTTGGAAGAATTGCTTCACTTTCGTTTTCCTTTCTTTGTTTTAACTTATTAGGCTGTGGCCTCCCATTTGGCCAATAAAGTAAGATTCCCAGTTATTATGGTCAAATCGGTGAATTGGCCAGAATTGGGGTTATCAGGATTCGTATACCAGCCCTTGAATATATGATTTTCATATTCAGGGATTGGGATAACGTTAAGGGACATCGTTTTGCCAACGACCATGTTCATGAAGGCATTGTTGCTATCATCCGTTCCTTCCCAATGCCCGCCGTTCGGATTGAAAGTGATGCGGCAATATTCCTCTTCGCTTTCTTCGTCTGCTTTCATGCAGAACAAAGGCTGCCAATTTCCGTTAAGCTTAAGGAAAACCCAACCAGAGCTCATGTTGAGATAAAAATCCCCATCGTTGGATCCTTCCGTATTATCGCTTGTCGGATTGATCGAGCCATATAGCCATTTGGTGGTCTCTGGCTTATCAAACATAACGTCTTCGAATGTTCCATCCGAATAAGTGATGGTCAAGCAATATTGGGTGGTCGTTTGTTTTTCTAAATCGACCGAAATGGAATCGATTCCCTTTCCGTTTTCGATATCGAATTCGACTGGTTCCACGCTGGAATCGGTGAATTCGATAACCAAATGATAGCCATTGCTATTCGGGGTGGCTGTAATGCTTTTGATGCCATTCCCTGAAGGGATGGTGATCATTTGGGAAGTCGTTCCATCGGAATAAGCGAATTGGATGGTCGTATTCCCTTCTTCGTCCTTATCGACGGTGACTCCGGTGACGGAGACGCCTTCATAATAAGGGATGGTCAAAACGATCGGATCGATAGAATCATCGGAGAAAGCGATATTGATGGTGTAGGAATGATCGTCTTCGTTATCGGTTACTGTCGCAGATGAAACGGAAACGCCATCCTTCCCAGCGGCACCGGCTGGGATAGTGACGGTGAACGGATCCCGATCCTCATCGGTGAAATAGAAAGTGATGGTCGTATTGCCGGTTGAGGAATCATAGCTGGTTTCATATGAGCTTAAGGCATAGTCCCCTCCATCGTTGAAGAATCCGCATCCGGTCAATCCCCCCATAAGCAGGGAAGAAGCCAGAAGCAGCAGCATTCCTTTCTTTCTCATATAGACGCTCCTTTCTCGTAATTGTCTATCAAGTCCTTGATTTGTGGGGCTTTGCCAAACAAAGCAGGGACTTCGTTGTCTGTCACTTTGTCATTGGTGACGAATTTGAATGGATGGGTGCCCGTGGCCATTAAGACCGCCTTGGCGAAGATTTGGACATACCAAGTATCGGAGATGTATTTGTTTCCGATGTTGGCGTCCACCAAATCGATCAATATGTCGGAGGAGAAATCGTTCTCCCCGGTTAGATTATCTCTTTCCCATTCGGATTTGTTAAGTCCGCCGCCATAATAGGCGATTTTGGTATTCGCGTATTGCTTCCCGTCAACTTCATAGATGCATCCCATTTCCTTAAGGATGATCTTAAGCATCTTCTTTATAGGGAAATAGTCATCAATCGACATATTGATGTCCTTTCCGGCCAAAGAAGAAGCCATGGATGATATATTCTCATCGATGATGGTTGAGACATCGATCGTATCAAGATTCTTCCAATCATAGAAATTGGTGTTCCCTTTGATTGCAAGATCAACGGGTCTGGACGTTCCTCCGATCATATTCGGAAGGATAGAACTACCTAGCATTTGGATGACCGTTTGGATCGGGGTCGGAAGACCGGAATAAAGGTAACCCCCGTTAAAGGAAGTCTCGAAGGCGATCGAGAAGATGCCGGAATTATAGAAATTGACGTCGTTGACAACCATATGGTCGGGATCCGAAACATATTCATAGTTATCCAAAGCGTTTTGGGCGACATCCAGCAATTGCTTCATATCATCGTCGCTGAAATTCTTATAAGCGTCCGTGACCATCGATTGGATGAGATCCATGTATTTGTTGCCACCGCTTGAGGAATGGCCTCCGAAGGCATTGGCGATGAAGGCTGAATAAATCGAATTCGCGGTCCCGGATTTGGAAGAGGCGTCGATGAAGAATTGCCCAAAGGTCTTATCCACCGATTCAGTGTTGATGTCGTATTTTATTTTCTTATCTGTATCTGGCTTAGCTACGTCATTTGAACCGACTTTGAAAAGGAATTCGCAGGCGTTCCTAAGAATGCAGTTATCCATCATGAAATTATCGGCGTCGAAGGCCCTGACAGCCACCTTGCCGTTTTGGATGATCGAATTGGTGATCTTGTTGTTGTTCCCATATACGTCAACCACCGTTCCGGCGTATGTCAGGTTATACATATCGTCGATGTTATTGGTGTTAGAGACGATCACGTTATCGAGGGTGATGTCGTCTCCATCCAAATACAGACCGGAATTGTCTTGGCCTAAGGCCTTTACCATGAAATTGTCTTCCAATGCCCCAATAGTTACGAACGGAAGAGGTCCTTTGAATAAATCTTTGTTTCCTGGCATAAGCTTGCCGTTGTCCCCGACAGATCCATGGGTCGGATAGGCCAATTCATGGAAATTGAGGGTAAAGCCATTCCCATAGAAATCCTTTTGGATATGGATGCCGGAAAGGACTTCGGCTTTGACTTCCGTTCCAAGTTGGGCATTGTATTGGTCGATGAATTCATGATTGTATGTCGTTTCGAAACGATAGATTTCATTGTCGAATGAGAATTCCTTTGTCTTCCAATCATAGTGGCCCATCAATTCCGTATTGTCTTTGAGTTTGGTGTCGTTATAGCCCCCATGGGCGTAGACATAGGTATTCTGCAACGATTCGAGATTGACTTGGAGGACCGCTTTCTCACCTAAGGAAGATAGGTTTGTGGCCATAAGAAGATCATCATAGGAATAGATGTTATAAGCCCCATCTATCACATTGAATCGATAGGTGCCCCTGATCCATGATTCTTGTTTTGAAGCCAAGGTAAAATAGGAATCTCCCGCGCTTTTTATGATTATCTTCCCATCTTTGTAATCGAGATTCGATGATTTATCCACCAAGGTGACTTCTTGGCTGATCTCGGTTTCGAAGTAGACGTTCCATTCGAATTCCAAGCTGGCTGGTTTCTTATCGTATTTATCCAAACTCAATTCATCGTAAACGAAATCATACATCCCATATGTCCGTTTGCTTTCGATCGAATTACCAGAGCGAGAATGCTTGTCGGTGATGGTTATCGTTCCGTTTTCGTATATGATCGCGGTGAAATAACGGGATACGGTTCCCCTTACGTTAGAGCAAGTCACTTTGACTTCCCCTTCGTTTAAGGCATAGAGGAAATAATTGCCGTTGCTGTTTTTGATTTTGGCTTTGTTGGTCTCACTTCCGTTTGGTTCGGAAACATGCCAAGTAAGGTCATTCCCTGGAGCAAGGATCAAGGATTCGTTGATTCTTGGGGTGGCTTCTAACGGTATGGCGGTCAATTCGTCCGCTTTGATGCCTACCACATCCTTATAAGACCAATCGATCCCTAATATGTCGGAGGCGACCGTATTATTCAAAGCGATGACCGAAACGAAGGCCAATAAAGCGACCACGAATGGGATCAATAGCAAAATAGGAAGGGTCTTGTTCTTCATATCCTGACCTCCATATTTAAGAAGGCCTTCTTATAACGCTTTCCGATCCCAACAAAGAAAGGAAGGAAGCAAAGAAGGACGAATCCGCATTCGATGAGATAAACATAAAGGACATCCAAAGTCGTATAGGTCGTAAATAGGAAATGGGACGCCAACAATACCAAAGGCAAGATGATTGGGACCAGATTGTTCCAAACGCCCAATTTGGCTTTGGAAGAAGAATGGTCATGCATATCGGCATATAACCCAAAGGCGTTGTTCCAAAGAATCATAAGGGAACCGATGATAAACGAAGCCAATATCACCGGCCATTTGACAACAGAGGTGGCTATCAAAACGATAAGGGTGATGATAAAGCTCCCTTCCGAGAAAATGACTGGGATGGCCAATTTGCAGATAATCTGCTTAGAAAGAGGGATAGGGCTGTATTTTACGATCTGGATGCATTTGCCTTCCCTGCTCATTGATAACGAGGCTGAAGAATTGATGATTCCGGCAAATAGCAAAATCAAAGCCAGATCGATCGCGGATACCAGTTCTGGGAAATAGGTCGCATAGAATTTAAGGTCGGAGAAGATGACTCCGCTTAAGGAAGAGATGACGACATATGTTAGGAATGGGGCCATGATCAATAAAGAAGTATAAGAGAACATATTGGTCCCGTCTTTGAACAAAAGATCCATTTCCTTTTTGAACAAGGCTTTGGAAGGAGAAACGACTTTGAATGGCTTGTCTTTCTTATAGATCTTGGCTTCTCTCGAATTGCCGCTTCTTAGCATCTTGGCATAAACCAGAGATGAAACCACGATCCCTAAGGATAACGATAAAATCATCATCCCCAAAAGGATGGCGATGTTTTGAAGGATATTGGTTTTGCTAACGATGATCAAAGTGATGTTTCTGACCGGCAAAAAGAATTTGGAAGCGTCATGTATCCCGTTTATGAACGAATCGGAGAAAACACCTCCGACCGAAGAATCGCTTAAAGCAAGCAAGAACATATTCAAAACGAATTTGTAGGCAAAGCATAAGCCGATAACCAAAATCGCGGCGATGATAAACTGAGCCAAATCGCTTTGTTTGATCTTCTTATAGATATATTGATATAAAACCGACAAAAGAAGGGAAATGCCAATTGAAAACAAAGAGATGAATATAGGATAAAGGATAGCTAAGACGAAGAACCTTGCCATCATGTTATGAGAGACCCCAAAGCATATAAGCAACGGGGTGGCGATGCATAATTCAAGCAAGATATCCTTGATGTAAAGATAGATTATCTTGGATAGAATCACGTTCGTGGAAGAGATTGGCAATCTTAAAATCACTTCCGAATCGCCGCTATCGAAGATGACTTTCCTAGCAGATGCGGTCGAATGCAATATCCCTACCACCATCGCGATGAATAAGAAGAAGACCAAAAAGTCATATGACCCATAGGAAGAATATTTGTTTATCTTCTTATCCAATGACAAAGCGATGAAGCATTCCAAGGCGATGAATCCGCCTAAGATGATGAATTTGAGCAAATAAGAAAAGACCAAAGAAAGGACGGACTTATCCGATGAATCCTTTCTAGCCAAAAATTCCTTTCTTATCAGCTCAATAAGCATATCTTATTTGACTTCCTCCACTTCTCCATAGGTCTTAAAGAATATGCGGGATAGATCCCTTCTCTTTAACGGGGTCTCATTGAAATCGATAAGCTCGGAGACGACCCCATTATTTATGATGGCCACCCTATCGCAAACCTTGGTGACCAAGTCGATGTTATGGGAGGTGATGAACACCGTTTTGCCGTTTTTGGCAAAGCTTTGGATCATCTCCAACAATGTTTGATAGACGATGATATCCAAACCGACCGTGGGTTCGTCCATGATCCAGATCTTGGGATTGTGGATCAATGAGGCCATTAGGCAGACCTTTTGTTTCATACCATGGGAATATTCCCTTATTTTGCGGTTTAGATCGGATTCGGGCATCCTGAATTTCTTTTGGATGAAAGCGAAATTCCTATCGAAGGCCTCTTGGGCCATATCATAGGAAGAGGCGACGAATTCAAGGTATTCCTTGCCTGTCATCATCTCATAAGCGATAGGCTCGGAAGAAACGTATCCTAACGAATTCTTGGCTTCCAATGATTGGGTCTTGGTATCGTAATTGCAGACATATATCTTGCCGGAAGTCGGTTCTTTGAGCCCGACTATGCAATCGATCGTGGTTGATTTGCCAGCCCCGTTTTTGCCAATGAACCCAAATACTTCTCCTTTATGGACTTCGAGGTTTATTCCTTTCAAGACTTCTTTCTTCCCATAGGATTTCTTTAAATCTTCGATGACTAAAACGTTGTTTGGGTCTTCATTTGGAAGCGGTTCTTTCTTTTCTTCTTCTGCCATTATTTGTTCCTCCTTCCAATGCTGGTTAGCCAAACCAAGTCTCTATTATATTGTGGGAATATCGAATAGGACGTCCCGCAATGGGCGCAGATGTAATTCTCTCCGGTGAAGGTGATTTCCTCGCTCCCGCAAAATGGGCAACGATCGTGATAGAGGCCAATCGATGATTCGAATAACATCATCATCGAGGCTAAGACGTTTTGGATCAGGGTTATGCCATCCTTCCGATAATAAGATAGATTCACGACGTCGGAGAATTGCTTGATGACGTTTTTGGCCGTTATCAATAAGACGTCGTCATATCCAGCCTTGGAATCGATGATCGATTTGATGATCTTTTGGTTCCTTTCGTTATAAGAATGGCTGACCAAAAGATAATAATTGGCCTTTCTCTTTTCGATGTTCTTTCTCTTCCCGCCCATATAGAAGACCTTGCATTCGATGCCGTGGTTTTCTTTGTCCAATCTGAATGTGAAAGAGAAATTGTCTTTCCTTAGCCTTAATGATTGCATGTCGATATGATCATGTTCGTCTAAGGATATGGATGGCTTGTTATCCGGGGTCATAAGCTGGTTATTTGCCAGATACGAAGCGAAGCAAGTAACGACGTAGTTATAATAAAGTTCGTCGTTTTTAAGATCGCTTTGATCCCTTTTGTTATAAGAAGCGACATATTTCTTATAACAATAATTGTATCTTGGATCATGGATCAAAATATTGGTCGGGATGATCGAACGATTTAGCCTCTTATTGGACGTTATCTTATAGAATTCGGTCTCTTTTAGGTTCTTCAATCTCTTTTCCAATTTCTTAACCAAGTTAAGCAATTCCGCCCTATCTTCCATTTCGCTAGATAGCATAAATGGGGTGAATGGAGCTTTGGATTTGGCAAAACCTTTGAACATCGACTTTTGGCCAAAGGTCTTGTCGGTCCTTTCGAAATGCTCTTGGAGGGATTCCACCAAAGGAGCGACGTCGCTAAGGATGGAGTCGACGTCTTCCGATAATTCATCGATGAACAAGGAGATGAATTGATTCTCGTAAGTATCAATCGTATCGATGTTCTCCACCGTATGGACATATTCGGGAGACATATCCCCGTTTTTCATCTTCCAAAGCTTCGGGTCTTTCAAAGTCAACGCAAACGAATGATGGGATAAGGCGCCTGATAATTCGGATCTGGTGACGACTTCTTCCACCGTAACCTTTATATGAGGCTTAGCGATGATCGACATGACCTTTTCGGTCGATAAGCGAATGTCTTCAGCATGAGATAGATGTTCATCGCAGTCATAGTCCGCAGCAAAAGAGAACGAAGCCTTTTTGAATTCGTCGGAATAGATCTTTATCCCGTTTCCGACTATCTCCCTAAGGCTATCGGTGAAGGTTTTCAAAAATGATTTGCTTACCGTCTTCTCTCCCATATGCGCGATTATCCAACAAAGATCATAATTTCCTTAATAAACGGTCAATCGTGTGGTTAGTTTGAGGAAATTGGTTCTCCCCATAGGTTTTCACGATCAAGGTCTTAAGGTTCATAAGGCCAGGTTTGACGAAATCTTCGAATCGGCCATCCAATTTGGCGACGACTTTCCTTGCGAACATGAAATCCAAAGCGTCTTCTTTGGTTCCGCCGCATTCGACGAAGACCGGCACGAAGCATTCGATTTGGTGCATGATACGGTTGCCATAGGTGATATCGAAGGTATCGTAGGTGAAATCCGCCAAAGAACGAAATTTCTCGAAATCCTTGGCGCTCATGATATTTTCTTCTTTGCTTTCGGCTTCTTTGAACAACGATTGCAGCCTATCGAAAGACAAAGTGATCTTATTGACGTCACCTTCGACTTCGAATGGTTCGTTGCGATCATCGAAATTGATGGTGATCGCACGGTCATAGACCTTATCGGTGATGGTGTAGGTCGAATCGTCCTTGTTGGCCGTTCCGATGAAATAGGTGTTGGAAGGGATCTTCAATATCCCATCAGTCAAATGTTCCGGAGCATCGAAATCATAAGGGAGTTGCATGATTTTGATCTTCCATTCATCGCTTGGATATTCCAAAACCGATAGGAAGTCGGCGAAATAGTATTCGATACGGGAAATGTTGAGTTCGTCCAAAACCATGAAATTGAGATTCCTTGGCTTATATGAATATTCGTATAAGCGTTTCAAGAATTCGGTTTCGTTATAGCTCTTGGAGAAGTCGTTGTAATAGCCAAGGATGGAAGTCTTATCCCTCCAAGTGGCTTGGACGGCTTCGAAGAACGATTTCTCGGAAATGAATTCGGAGAAATAACGGGCAAGGGAAGATTTGCCGGTGCCGGAAAGACCTTCCAGGATGATGAAACGGGAAGCAGCAAGACCAGAGATGAATTCGCGGATCGTGTCAATGTCATAATAAAGTTTCAATTCCTTAGCCAAATAGTTCCTGAATTGAACGCATATATCCTTCAAATTGAGATTGTCATCGAATGTCGGTTCCCTGAAATTGGTGTAGGCATAATCGACCGAGCATAGCCCCTGGAAGACGCGTTCCTTGTCGCTTATGATAGGATTATCGATGGATGATAAGGTCGAAGAACCTCCTCCGTTGAGTCCGACTCCAAAACCTTTGGCGTCGACTCCTTCGCCGAATGATTCGGCCAAGGATCCTTGTTCGGAGATGGCTTGGGCTTCTTTTTCCATTTCTTCTTCTTGGTCTTCCAAAAGCTCATCGCCATGTTTGCCGAAGAATTTCCATGGTTCGTCGACATGTCTGAAATTGACCCATAAGAAGCAAACGTTAAGGACGAATAGGGCTAATATGACATAGAATATCGTCCCAACCGATAGGGATTCGGCTAAATAAAGATAGCAAAGCCTTACCGCTTCTTTGTTCCAAGGATATAAGGCCGCATAGGAAATGCCGCCGAATAATGCGGTGACTAATATGGCTGTCGAGACATAAATGACGACATCCTTGGCGGAATTGCCCTTCTTATCATAATAGATAGCCGTGCGGTATTCGAAGATCAAAGCCGCGGTCACAAAGATCGCATAAACGAAGAAGACCAACAATATGGCCCATCTTTGCAACGTCCCTTCTTTGATGATGGGGAATCCCATCGCCACGCTCAGCTTCTGGAATGGATTGTTCTTGGCCATGATGCTTAGATCGGTATCCAAGCCAAGCCCGGCAATCAAAACGAACAACGCCCAGAAGAAGACCACGCTAAGAAGGATAAGGTTCTTACGCGTGAAATGAGTTTTCTTTTTCTTGCTCATAATATGTTCTCCGTATCATCTAGATGATCGAAGAAGGAATCATAATCCTTCTTGACCTTTGGCTTTTTGGGAGCCTTTTTCTCTTTGGCTCGTTTCTTTAAGGAAGCCACCTTAACATCGGATTCTTTTTCCGACCCATCATCTTTAGCTAAGTCCGTTGGAGAGAAAGGCTTAGATAGAGATTCTTCTTTTTCGAGCGTATTCGCTTCAGGCAAAGAAGATTCCGCCTTTGGCTCGGATTCGCTAACGACATCGTTGTCATTCGATATCGTTGCGCCTGCGCTTTCGTTGGCAATGGCTTTATTGACATCCATTCCCGCTAATGGGAAGGAAGCGATGTATTCGCCAGAATCGAAAACATAGCAGGTTCCTTTGAAAATCATCGTCTCTTTGTATTGGGTGACGACGTCCCCCTTTTCATCGAGTTCAGGATCAAAGGAAATGGTGGAAAGAAGCATTTTGGTTCTCTCATCCATCGCCTTCTCGTATTTGTTATTTAATCTGTCATACATCAATAAGCAATAAACGATGCTGACGATCGTGATGATGCCCGCATTGGATTGAACGAAGATAATGAATATACCTAATTCAGGAATGCGCGCGCCCGTGTAATGACCGATGATGTCATCGTAGGTAAGATAGGCGCCATAGAAGTTGTTGTCATCGTCTACGGCGTTCTTATCCCCTCTGGTGTGGTAAGCCTTGGATCCATCTTCCAAAGTCTCGATTTTGATGATCCTATGGACGATGACGACCTCATCGCGGGATTTGTAGGCGATGACGTCATATAGTTTGATATCGTCTTCGGAATCATATGGAGCCAATCCGATGATGTCATGAGCGTTGAATTGGTTATTCAAGTCATATTCCGTCAAATAGGCGTTGTTGGAATTCTTTAGCGACATCGAATCGGTCGCGATAACGATGAAGGAATGTTTTCCAAACATCAGAATGTTGCCAGAGAAACGCGAATACATCGAAAAGATGAAGAATGCGGTTATAAGGCTCATTATCACGTATTCGATGATCCTAAAGGCCTTTTTAAACGCTCTCTTCGTCTTGTTGCTCGCTTCTTTTTGTTGGTATACGGCTTGTTCGATCAAATCGGCATCTTCTCGGCCGGCTTTCACGTTCTCGATATTCGTAATGTAATAATTGCGGAACAAGATCGTGAAGACAACCGAGAAGCTGATGACGCAAACAAGGGTGACAACCAATGAAATGATTTCGATGGACGACATGAGATAGTTTGTTTAATTCGTTAAGTTAGCAAAGATTAATTTGAATTGGCTGTGATGATGAAACTGACGTTTTTATCAGTTGCGGCACTAACGGAACTGCTCAAAGCGTTGATGTTGCTTAAAACAGAATCGATTGTGCCAGCGTTAGCATCCAATGAAGCAGGATTAGTATTCCCAAAGACACTGCCCCAGGCCCAGTTGGCGGTGATATCTACGGTAGATTTATAGATGCCATTATCGTCTTTGGCGGGTTTAGTTACTGTTATTTCAAAGTTACCGTTCTCGCTTGAATTGGGAATAGCTATTTTGGTTCCGTACTGGCTCGTACCCTCAGTAAATAAGGTAACGTCGGCCTCGCTTGTAGCAGACGGATTAATGATGTAATAGCTGTTAGCTAAATTCGTAAGCAAAGTCGGGTATGTAGGTTTGATGGTAATAGTTTTAAGTCTCGTCGGCAATTCCGTACTAGACAAAGTGAATTGGAAGGAAACGCTTAAATGTTCAACATCATTAATGTTTCCATCGTTTTTAGCTTGAATCAAGCCACTATTATCTGTCGAATTAGGGCCAAAGACAACATAGGCTTTAGTCGGAGAATCGGTTTTGTCAACTAAAGTCTTTGCGCTATTGTTATCATTTCCAGCAACACATGTATTTGTGTAAACTGGATTGCTGATAGTAATGCGTTCGTCTTTGACCGTAGCGACTTCAACTCCGATAGAGCCAATAGACTTGCTGTCACCACCTGAAATAATCCAAGAAGCGAAGCCAACACTCCCCATTGACAAAACAGCCGCGCTGACGACTATGATGCCGATATGTTGTTTGTTCTTGATAGGCTTTTTCATAAAAACGTTGGTCTAGTTTTGTTGAACATCTGGGGCGTCTTTGTCTACGCTCAAAGTGATGGTTAAAGGATTCGTTTGGAAGTAGCCTTTGATAGCATCAAGTTCGGCTTCCATTTGGGTTTCGATTTCGCCATACATTTCGGTGCTCGTTGCGAAAGATTTGTTTTCGCCAACCATATCGGTATTGTAAAGAGAGTTAACATATTCGGCAAAGGATGTCTTTGAATTCCATAAATCATTTCCGCCGATAGTAAATTTGATAGTAGCAGTGGCGGTAAACTTTATGGTACCAGCAGCCGCTGGTCCGGATTCATCTTTTATCCAAGACTTGGATTCAATGGAAGTCGTTTCTAATCCAAAAACCTGAAAGGCATCGCCATCAGTTTCGATCTTGCTAGCAGCGGTTCTAGCCCAAGAGACATTTTTATTAGCCTCACTATGAGCATTATCAATATTTACAGCAGGAATTAGGTTTGAGGTGCCTTTAATTTCAACGGAAACATTCCCAGGATTTTGGTTTTCGCCCAGATAGCCTTCAGAGCAAATGGCAGTCAAGGAAACGGAGATATCTACATTTGTGTTAATACCATCGTTATTGACCTTAACTACACCACCAGAAACCTCTTTAGTGTCTCCGAACGTAATGTCATTATTACTTTTATCAACGGTGGCTGTCAAATCGACTGACTTGTTGTCAACAGTGTCAACTTTTACTCCGATCGTTCCTTCAGCGGTGTTGTTGCTAGCCCCGATAACCCACGTAGCAAAGCCAGTTGACAACAAGGCGATCGATCCGAACACCATCGCGCCTCCGACAACCCACTTTCTTCTTGATTTTCCATTCAATTCTTTTTTCATAAAAACTCCTTTTCAAATAGAAAATGTTGCCCATATGTTCTCTCATACGCGTATAAACGCAACAAAGAAAACGCAAAATTTCTTAAATTCTAGGTCCCATCGGCCAATTTAAAAGACCCCCCCCCCGGAAATAGCGTTTTCCAAAATCTGAAAAATTCCGCAAAATACGCATATTTTTCCATTCAAAATGATTAATGCGAAATATCCCATTATTAAATAACGATATTTTTGTTTAAATAGATACAATTATTGTTTTTTTTAACATAATGTATTGTTTTATATGTTGGTTTCTATATTTTTATAATAAAAGAACTATATTTTATTTAGTTTTCTTTCTTTTCTACTTTTTATATCTTATCAATAACTTTTGTTTATTTGAGTTTTTTGAAATCTCCTGAATTAAGCCATATACGCCACAAAATCATCTATATTCCTTAAAAACGTCGGTTGAAAATTCGTTTGGTTTTTCTTCTTCAAAGCAAATGGCCAAAAGGCGAAACAAGAAGAACGTATCATTGTTTTAACGATAAAAATCCATTTATGGTTAATGGTTTAAGAACACATAAATGAACATTTCTTAAAATGTCATTTTCATATTGATTATATTCATACCACTCAGGCCTGTTTTATCCTTTTCTTTAATCAATCGTTTTATTGTTTTGAAAGTGTTCTGACACACTTTCTTGCTATAATATCTTTCGTTAGGAAAAGAAGGATAGCATATATGGAAAGCAAAGAGATCCTCTATAAGCCAAAAGACCTTTATGAGAGGAGCTTGAAAGAGCAATACCATAAAGGCGCGGAAGAATATTTCGATAAGCTGATCAAAGAAACCAATACGGATACCAAAGCAAACGAAAAGCACGTATCTGAATATAAGACATTGGATGCCAAGCGAAAGGAAATGGAGAAGATGCTCCATTCTTCCAAAGTCCAAAGAGGATTCTTTATTCTCTTCATCATCCTTTTCTTATTGGCGGCCATCATCCTCTCGGTTTTAGGAGGAGTACGCATTCAAGAACAATGGTATCTCTTGGTCGTTGGAATCATTCTCCTTGGCGCTGGAATCTTCTTTATCGTCTACACCGCCAAAAACCTAGCCAAGATAATAAAACAAAGGGAAGACGCTTTGGCTAAAGCCCAAGCGGCCGCCAAAGCCAAACTAGACGAATGTTATGCCGATTTATCAGCTTTGAATTCGGCTTATGATTGGAATATTCCAGGACAGATAATGGAATCCACTACCGGCATCATCGACATCGATCCATATTTCTCGGAAAAAAGGTTGGAATATCTAACAGAGAAATTCGGCTTGAGTATCAAAGAAAGCGATAACCGTTCGGTTTTAGGAATCATTTCGGGGAACATCCAAGGCAATCCGTTCATCGTTAAGAAAGTCCTTCAGGAAGATTATAGGGATAAAGTCTATACCGGCGAGCTTCTTATTACTTGGACCACTTATTCCACCGATTCGAAAGGCAATAGGGTTTCTCATCATCATTCCCAAGTATTGAGGGCCACTTCAACGCATAAGGCCCCATTCTATGGAACGGATACGATATTGATATACGGCAACGAAGCCGCACCGCATCTTTCGTTCTCTAGAACCCCTTCCGACATCAATAGCCTTACCAGCCAAACGCAAATCGATAGAGCCGTCAAATCCGGCATGAAGGAGATAAGAAAGAAAGCCGATGAGGCAATCGCTTCCGGAAGCGGATTCACTCCAACCGGAAACGATGAATTCGATGTCTTCTTCGGTGGAAACAACCGCAATAACGAAGTCGAATTCCGCTTGCTGTTCACCCCTTTGGCTCAAGCCAACATGTTATCGCTATTGAAAGATCCGGAACCTTATGGCGATGACTTCTATATGCAAAAAAGCGGGATGGTCAATTTCATCAAATCAAGGCATTCCCAATCCTTCGATTACAGCGCCAACCCTCAGGCTTACGTATCTTATGACTATACGATAAGCAGAAACGCCTTCGTCTCTTATTGCGATGAATATATCAAGAACCTCTTCTTCGATTTGGCACCGCTTCTTTCGATCCCTCTCTATCAGATGCATAAGCCTAGAGAATACATATACGAAAAGGAAATCGCTTCGAACTATTCCTATTTCGAACATGAAGCCTTGGCCAATACGATGAATGCCTCCGTCTTCATCCCAAGCGGAGCGGATAGATCCCTTCCATTGATCTTAAAGAGCAAAGCAGTCAGAAAGAATGGGGAATCCGATCATGTCAAAATCCATTCCTATTCCTATAAGACGCAAAATAGAACAGACTATATACCGGTCTTGGGAGGAGATGGCCGTTTCCATGACGTCCCAGTCAATTGGATCCAATATGATCGCGTGGACCGAGACAGAAATCTCGATATGCGTTATGTCGGATCAAGCAGAATGGGATTCGATCAAAAGCTTAAAGAGAACAAACGATTATCTTCGATAGTCGGCGCTTCCGCCGCATCGGCATACGCTAAGGGAATGCTATTGATGTGCTTCGATAACGAAACGAGAAGCGATCTCGATGAGATCTTAAAAGATGTTTTTGAAGAAAACACTACCCAAGCAAAATAAAACAAATTTACAATTAGCCTAAAGCAAAAGGAGAACATACCATGGCACAATTAGACGAGACAGATGTCAGCTTAGAAAACACCGAAGGAAGATCGGTACACGTCATCGATAAGAAGGTTCCAGTGGAATTGAACGGAACCGACAAATTCATCAACGTCGGGGTTTGGTTCCTCTTTATCATCGGAGGCGTTGTCTACACCATCAAAAAGAACCACGCCAGAACCTATTTCAAACAATTGGAACAAAAGATCCAACGCGACGCTTCCATGATCGACAACTACATGACCCAACGCGTCGTCATCCTCCAAAATACCGCCAAGCTCGTTGAAAAGGCCATCCAGTTAGACAAAGAGACCTTCGTCGACGTCGCCAACGCCCGTGCCGGTAAAGGAAGTGACCAGGATGTCGCCCGTAACGAACTCCAAGGCAAGCTCGACACCGCCCAAAACAGCATTAACGTCGTTTTGGAGAAATATCCGGAACTCAAAGCCCACCAAGAGATCCAAGACGCCTTGCAACAGAACAGCTACCTCCAGCAGGAAATCACCGCTGCGAGAGAAGTCTATAACAACGACGTCAACAAATGGAATTCCGAAATCTTCGCCCTTTGGGCCAAGAAATACGTCGCTGCCAAAGAAGGATATACAACCCGTATCCCATTCATCGCCAGCAAGGAAATCAAAGAAAAGAGCGAATCCGTCCTTTTCTAAGCTGATTCGAATAAGCCGCCAAGAGACGATCTGGCGGCTTTTTCATTTCTTTGAAGAAAAGTAACTTCCTATTCGTTTTGCGTGGCTCTTAGCCCAAGAGTTGGCAAGGAGCGTTGAATAATAAGCAAATCACTTCGCTTTTTTCTTTTTGCGGATCTTGATTTCGGGATAGGCCCTGAATTTGGGATCTAGCTTTCTTTGCTCTTCGAACCATTTTTTGCGTTCGTTGAAAGTCATCATGAAGGGATTTGGCCGATAATCCGGATCATCATCGAAGCCATAGTCTTCCCAACCACATATGGGGCAAATGTCGTAAGATGGGCAGTCTTTAAAAGTGTATTCGCCACAGAGAGGACAAAGGTGAGGGCGTGGAGCGGGCGCATTCTCAACGCGGTATTCCCATCTGCGGTTCTTTTTGATTTTCCCTTTGTACCATTCCTTGTATTGGTTGAGGGACATCTCGTTGGCCTGGTGTTCCAAATCAGGGTCTGCGAGCTGCTCCAGATCGTAATACCAGCCGCACATGCTGCATTGCGTTGTATTTGGGGTCTCTCCGGCCTCGATTTCCTCGTCAAACAGCTTGGAGAAATAGAATTTCCCGCAGACCGGGCATTCCATCGGTTTTATTTGCTTCAATGTTTTATCCATTTCGTGATTTTCTTTCCTTTCTTGTCCGTATAAGTGAATTTGTTTCCGGTGTGATGGTAGGACACGACATAGCCGTCCTTGGTTATGATGGCGAGCCTTCCATCCCTTGGGTCGTATTTGTAGGTGGTTCCATTTTTATCGATCACGCTTTTGTAGTTTTGCCTGTCGACAGCGTTGGCGAAGTGCACCGCTTTCGACGCGTAATCCGCTGCAGATACGGCCCCGAATTCCTTGCCGTGGTTTTTGGAATGCTGTTCCAAACCGCCGCGGTTGAAATCCTTGGCCCATTGGTAGCCGATGTGATCCGAGACGTCTCCTCTATGGTGGGAGCCGCGGGTGTTGCCATAACGCATGCTTGGCCCTTTAGTCGCCATATCGCTTCATCTCCTTATCGTTTTGGCGTGAATACCCAAATTTTCGTTATCGTTCATCGTCTTCGCGATCAATCCGTCCCTTTCTTTTTCCGGATCTTGATTTCGGGGTGCGCCCTGAATTTGGGATCTTGCTTTCTTTGCTCCTCAAACCATTTTTTATGGTCGTCTAGGGACATCATGGAGATTCCCGGTTGCTCATCCGGGAAAATTTCAAAACCAGTGTCTTCCCAGCCGCAAATGGGGCATATGTCGTAAGAGTGCGATTTCGCGAAAGTATATTCTCCGCAGACTGGGCAAAGGTGAGGGCGTGGAGCGGGCGCATTCTCAATACGGTATTCCCATCTGCGGTTCTTTTTGATTTTCCCTTTGTACCATTCCTTGTATTGGTTGAGGGACATCTCGTTGGCCTGGTGTTCCAAATCAGGGTCTGCGAGCTGCTCCAGATCGTAATACCAGCCGCACATGCTGCATTGCGTTGTATTTGGGGTCTCTCCGGCCTCGATTTCCTCGTCAAACAGCTTGGAGAAATAGAATTTCCCGCAGACCGGGCATTCCATGGGCTTTATTTGCTTCAATGTTTTATCCATATTGTGATTACCTCCCCTTTTTTGTTGGTATAGGTGAATTTATCCTTAACTCGATAATAAGATACGACGTAGCCATCTTTGGTTATGATGGCGAGTCTTCCGTCCCTAGGATCATATTTGTAAGTTGTCCCATCCCCATCGATCACGCTTTTGTGGTTTTGCCTGTCGACAGCGTTGGCGAAGTGCACCGCTTTCGACGCGTAATCCGCTGCGGATACGGCCCCGAATTCCTTGCCGTGGTCTTTGAAATGCTGTTCCAAACCGCCGCGATTAAAATCTTTAGCCCACTGATAGCCTATATTATCCGAAACGTCTCCTCGATGGTGGGCGCCACGGGTGTTGCCATAACGCATGCTTGGCCCTTTAGTCGCCATATCGTTTCATCTCCTTATATCTTTCGGATAGGGACGGAACGTTAATGCTAACAATTTTGTCATCGTTCATCGTCTTCGCGATCAATCCGTCCCTTTCTTTTTCCGGATCTTGATTTCGGGGTGCGCCCTGAATTTGGGATCTTGC
Source organism: uncultured Eubacteriales bacterium (assembly GCA_963652335.1). Classification (GTDB taxonomy): domain Bacteria; phylum Bacillota_I; class Bacilli_A; order RFN20; family CAG-826; genus UBA4951. The sequence continues at coordinate 41,515 of CAVJSS010000008.1, forward strand.
TTTCTTTGCTCCTCAAACCATTTTTTATGGTCGTCTAGGGACATCATGGAGATTCCCGGTTGCTCATCCGGGAAAATTTCAAAACCAGTGTCTTCCCAGCCGCAAATGGGGCATATGTCGTAAGAGTGCGATTTCGCGAAAGTATATTCTCCGCAGACTGGGCAAAGGTGAGGGCGTGGAGCGGGCGCATTCTCAATACGGTATTCCCATCTGCGGTTCTTTTTGATTTTCCCTTTGTACCATTCCTTGTATTGGTTGAGGGACATCTCGTTGGCCTGGTGTTCCAAATCAGGGTCTGCGAGCTGCTCCAGATCGTAATACCAGCCGCACATGCTGCATTGCGTTGTATTTGGGGTCTCTCCGGCCTCGATTTCCTCGTCAAACAGCTTGGAGAAATAGAATTTCCCGCAGACCGGGCATTCCATGGGCTTTATTTGCTTCAATGTTTTATCCATATTGTGATTACCTCCCCTTTTTTGTTGGTATAGGTGAATTTATCCTTAACTCGATAATAAGATACGACGTAGCCATCTTTGGTTATGATGGCGAGTCTTCCGTCCCTAGGATCATATTTGTAAGTGGTACCGCGATAAGCGATAATGCTTTTGTAGTTTTGCCTGTCGACAGCATTGGCGAAGTGCACGGCCTTGGAAGCGTAGTCAGCCATGTTGGCTGCGCCAAACTCCTCGCCATGTCTAAGAAAATGGTATTCCAATCTTCCACGGTTGAAATCCTTGGCCCATTGGTAGCCGATGTGATCCGAGACGTCTCCTCGATGGTGGGCGCCACGGGTGTTGCCATAACGCATGCTTGGCCCTTTAGTCGCCATATCGTTTCATCTCCTTATATCTTTCTTCTATAAACGAGTCATAAACGTGGAATTCGACCTTGTCCTTATAATCGTCGATGATGCTTTGAGGCAAATGACCTATGACTATAAAGCCTTTCGGTTCCAGTTTTTTGATGACTTCATCGATCCAAACCCTCCATTCGTGTTGTTGTTCTTTCAATTGAACGAACCCATGAACGCCTAAGGCTAGATAGGTATGTTTTGGGAAGGCGTTAAGATAATCTTCATTGACTATGTCCGAACCACCACGGCAATTTGGATAAATAGGGATTCCATTGTTGCCGTAATAGAACGATAAGGACAAATTGTCGTTGAGCTGGGATTTTTGCTTGGCTAACGGCATATCGGAATGAACCGAGAAATCCAATCCGATTATTCCTTTGCAACGTTTGAAGAAATTGAGATACCTCTTCGGATTTCTCCTGACTCTTTCAAACGTTCCGTCAGGGGAATAGAAATAAACGAAGCAATCGCTTAAATCCCCATGGTAATTGATTGCCTTGGCGAAAGGCATCACCTTGACTGGCGGAATTTCAGGAACCATCCAATCGAATAGAATCGGATATTCTTCTGTTGTAGTGAAATTCGCTCCATCCACCAAATATGCTTGGAACGAATCTTCGATAACACCGTTGTTATCTTTGTACATGTAGTTAATCTCCTCTCTGCCATAATTGGCGAAACAATTTTTTGGTGGATATGCTACAATCCTGTCTTTCCGACTTGTAAAAGAATAAAAACCCTTATAAAGCGAGATAACATCTAACTTTTATAAGGGTATT
>CAVJSS010000009.1:0-42093 GCA_963652335.1 uncultured Eubacteriales bacterium
AATTGGAAGAAAAGAAAACTTATAAATCGAAAAGAATCTCAAAAGAAGAAATGGATGCTCTCTCGTATGAGATTGATTCATCTTTAGAGAGATTCATCAAGGAAGGCAGAAAAGAAGAATCAAAAAACTCTCAAGCTTGGTTGAAATGTGTCTCGGAACTGCCTAAAAAAGCATGATTCGGTGGATAACGTGAACTGATTTGCGCTTCCTTTTCGACAGAGCCATTGTCCGGTAGGGATGCGATCTCTTCTATGTTCGCAAAGGCTTTTTCTGAACTTGGCGGGGCGATTGTCGAAAGAGTTCATCGCCGTGTAAGTCTTGCAATCAGCCCACCAAGACTAACTTGTTTGGCTGAAGCATTATAAAATAGACGGGTCATCTCTTATTTGAGCCAATATCCATAGTATTAATGAGTAAAATCACTCAGTATTAGCGAACGCTTTATCAAAAAATGGAAAACCGTTCAGTCATGGCGAACAATTGTTTTATTTCAATTGATGTGAGACACAATCGGAAGCATTGAAAAACGGCGCTTCTGACGTGTTTGGCAAAAACCTAAAGTTCATTTAGGCTCAGTTTTTCTAGCGATTGGCGTCCCTAATACATCCCTAGGCTAACATTCATGCATAAATCGCCATCTCATGTCTATCTATATATAGAAAGAACGTAAAGGCGGTGCTTATGGCTTTAAATCCCAAACACAATATAAAACAGATAATCAAAGACATTGATGATTCATTGGAAAGATTCATCAAGGAAGGGAAATACAAGGATGTCCTGCTTTCGATGGGGAACCTCGCCAATTATTCTCTTAACAATCAGATTTATATAATTTCCCAAATGCCTTCAGCCAGAACGGTTTATGGGATCAGAAAATGGAACTCTTTAGGCAGACACGTCAAAAAGGGAGAGACATCGATTAAAATCCTGGTTCTGATAAGAAAAAAGAAAGAAAAAGATGAAAGCCAAACCGAAAGATATTATGTCGCATCATTTAAGGTGGGATATGTGTTCGATATCTCGCAAACCGATGGAAAAGATTTGAATGTTTTCAGATTCGACGAAACGAAGATAGTCGAGAACAAAGGCATGATAATCAATGGATTGGTGAAAGCCGCAAATTCGATCGGTTATTCGGTTTCGTATATCGAAAAGGAAAATATGAACCTTGGCTGTTATGGAATTTGCAATCATCAAACGAAAGAAATAAAAATAGTCAAAAACCTATCGGATCTGCAGCAAATATCTACTTTGGTGCATGAATGTGGTCACGCTTTCGCCCATTCCAAATATCGAGAGGATTTCGAAGGCCTTGCCCAAAATGAAAAAAAGGAAATCAAGGAAGTGGAGGCAGAATCCATTTCCTGCATCGTATGTACCTATCTAGGCTTAGATACGCAAAACTTCAATTTCTCTTACATCACCGGGTGGGCAGGCGGAGATATTTCTAAGTTTAGAAGAAATATCGAGGTGATTTCCAGACATGCCAACACTTTGATAAAAGAAATCGAAAAGTCAATGGAAGGGACTGAATCATCAAAAACAGACCAATCGTAGAATAATGACACAGTTAACAGGCAAACGAACGCGAATCCTCAAACATCGGTTTGATGTGACGGCATCAATATCGATGGTCATCATATGGCACTGACGTAGGAGGGACTCATATTGGATTCAAGGGCTTCAAAATAGGCAAAGAATATAGTTTTTGCTGTTGGGTATCCGCCAAATGAAGGGCATGAAACATAAATTGAGGTCAAAGGCAAAACCAATAGGATTAAAATAGACAAAAAAGAAGCCAAGGCAGAGGGAATAGGCGATGATTAAGGGAATTATATTTGACTTAGATGGCGTTATCATCTCAACTGATAAGCTGCATTACGCATCTTGGAAAAAGATAGCGGATGACGAAGGCATCCCTTTTGACGAAAAGATCAACAATCGCCTTCGCGGAATCTCTCGCATGGACTCGTTGGATATCGTCTTGGGAAAAGCCGATAAGGAATATTCAAAAGGCGAAAAAGAAGCTCTTTGCGAAAAGAAAAACGACATATACCGACGTTATTTGGAATCTTTGGAACCTACTGATGTAGACAAGGAAGTCTTATTGGCTCTTAAGGCTTTGAGAGAAAAAGGAATCAAATTGGCTTTGGGAAGCGGCAGCAGGAACGCCACGTTCATTTTAAAAAAGATCGGTTTGAAAGATTTCTTCGATGCCGTGGTTGACGGCAATATGATCACCCATTCCAAGCCAAACCCGGAAGTTTTCTTATTGGCTGCCGATAAATTGAATTTGAAACCAGCCGATTGCGCTGTGGTAGAAGATGCCAAATCTGGCGTTGAGGCAGCCAAGGCCGGTGGCTTCGTTTCCTTTGGCATCAGCGATGCTTCGGATAGCGATTATTGCGATCATCCAATCGCTAAACTCAGTGATTTGCTTAAATATTTGAATGACAAACCGCGTTTGGAAGATTGACTTCCGACAACGAATTATGTTGACCTGTGCGGCAATTGTGATCAAAAACAATGCGAAAATCCATCTTCAATGCACGATCAATCCTTTGAAATGTCTAGCAATCGGGACCTTTGGAAAACTCAGTGGTTCTTGCTTTGAAGAATAAATAACGTAGTTCTTCTTTTCTTTGCAATCCCCGTGTCGAAGGACTTTGTTTTGCTGATGAGAGTTGTGCCGCATACTTCATTCTGATAACCGACCCCAAGGCTTTGCTGACGGTATTGGTTTTAATTCGAATGAGCGCGAATATATAATCTGTTCTCGTGACTTGGCTCAAATATCATAGAAAAGGCTTTGGAAGGGGACGGTAACTTCAAGAAGGGATTTCCATCAGTCTGTCATATTGCCATCGGGGATTGCAACATCGTATTTCAAAAGAGTTGCATTATATATAAATAGGTGTAGAGTATTGCCAGTTAGCCGAGACTAACTAATGATTATTCACCCCCTGCCGAGGGGAGACGAATATGACCGTTGTTTAGTCAAAAGGACTATTTTTTTGAGAAGATAGTTAGCCTACACTAACTAAGGAGGTACGACATGCCATTGATTATCGCCCCGATGAACGTTGATCTTAAAATCAAAAAGATCATCGTCGATGAAAAATTGAAAAAACATCTTCAATCTTTGGGAATTACCATCGACTCCGATATCAAGGTGATCGACAATGTGAACGGGAATCTCATCATCGTCGTAAAAAATGTCAGATTGGCTCTCGATAAAGACATAGCCGGAAAAATCCTCGTTGCATAGAAAGGCAGGAATCATGCAGAAAAAACTAAACGAATTCTCCATAGGCGAGACTGGCCTAATCGTCAAAGTAGAAGGGGAAGGGCGCCTGCGTCGCAGGCTGTTCGACATGGGGGTGACCCCAGGTGCCAAGGTTTCCATGAAAAAGAAAGCCCCATTGGGCGATCCTATTGAAATCACCATCAGAGGCTACGAATTGTCTTTGAGGAAAGCTGAGGCTAGCTTGGTTGTAATGGAGGCTGATGAATGAAACACATAGCATTAGCCGGCAATCCAAACTGCGGCAAAACGACTTTATTCAATATTTTGACCGGATCGACGGCACACGTGGGAAACTGGCCAGGCGTCACGGTCGATAAAAAAAGCGGCCTTTATAAGAAATTGGAAGAGCCGCTTGAAATCGTTGACCTTCCGGGCATTTATTCTCTTTCTCCATACACTCCGGAGGAGATTGTCTCAAGAAACTATATCTTGGATGAAAAGCCAGATGCCGTCATCAACGTCGTCGATGCCACCAATATCGAAAGAAACCTTTATTTGACCACCCAATTGATGGAAATCGACGTTCCAATCGTCATTGCCCTCAATATGTGCGATTTAGTCAGAAAAGAAGGAAGCAAATTGAATCCTGAGCTTCTTTCAAAGAAATTGGGCGTTCCGGTGGTCGAGATCTCCGCTTTGCGAGGAGAAGGCTTGGAAGAGTTGATGAAAGCAACTCTTGAAGCCAGCAAAACAAGGAGGAGCGGAACCACCTTATTGGAAGACCAAAACCTCATGCATCTTGTAAGGGATGTCACCATCGCTTTCGAAGGAAAAGGCGTAGAAAACCCACTATTTCATGCGGTCAAGCTCGTCGAAGCCGACGAAATCGAGACCAAAAACCATCCGGATCTGCTCCCGATGGTGGAAAAATTCAAAGAAACGTTCAATGACGATACCTTCGGAGATGACTTTGAGGCGTTGATTGCCGATGCACGCTACAAATACATCGCCAAGGAATTTGGCAAAGTCATCGTCAGAAAAGAAGCCGAGCCAGAGCCAGAAGCGATCGAAGTCGACGAAAACGGCAAGAAAAAGAAAAAGAAAAAAGCCAAAGTCGGAACAAAATCCGATCGTATCGACAAAGTCCTTACCCACCGTATCTGGGGTTTGCCGATTTTTATCATCATCATGTTCTTCGTCTTCCATTTTACTTTTAGCGAAGATCTCTTCTTCATGGGCAAGATGGGGCTGACGATCAGCAACGAAACGGCGATCAATTTTTTCACCGGCATGGGATATGAAGAGGGGCAAATGATGGAAGGCATACCTTCATTAGGCGTTTTCCTTCAATCTTGGATGGGTTGGTTCTCAGGTGAATTCATCAAAGGATTCCAATGGCTATGCAATGGCTGCAAGGACTTCGGCGATGTCGCTGCCGCAGCCGCTAGCTCAACATGGTATGGATCGTTGATCTGCGATGGTGTTTTGAATGGATTGGATGCCGTTTGCTCATTCATCCCTCAAATCATGCTTTTGTTCTTCTTTATCGCAATCATGGAGGATACCGGTTATATGGCCCGTATTGCCTTCATTCTCGATAGGGCCTTTAGAAAATTCGGATTGTCTGGAAAAGCCTTCATCCCGATGCTTACCGGTTTCGGATGTTCTGTGCCGGGTATAATGGCCACTAGAACAATCGAAAACGACGTCGAAAAGAACAGGACGATCCGTTTGATGACTTGCTTCTCTTGCGGTGCGAAAGCCCCTATTTGGGCCTTGCTTGCCGGAGTCGCCACAGCTTGCGGATATGGGTATGGCGATGTGTTTGTCTTCACGATTTATATCGGCGGGATCGCTTTAGCCATCATTCTTGCGATCTTTATGCGAGTCTTCACCAAAGAAAAATACGTTTCCCCATTCATCATGGAATTGCCGCAATACCATTTGCCGCAAGCCAGAAACGTGGCTGCCCACCTTTGGGAAAAACTAAAGCATTATGTCATCAAAGCCGCAACTATCCTTACCGCCTCGTTGATCGTTATCTGGTTCTTGAAGACTTTTGGCGTCGAAAACGACAAATTCTGCATGGTCGAAGATATCGATCATTCGCTGATTGGGTACATCGGCATGGGCCTTAAATACATTTTTTACCCATGCGGATGGGCCATCAACGCGGATGGATGGAAATACGCCGCCGCTTCAGTCACCGGGCTCGTCGCCAAGGAAGATGTCGTCGGAACGATGGCGGTCTTGTTCAATAATGGCAACGAAGATACGTTGGCTGAGGCCTTAAAGACCTTAAGCCCATCTGGCGTTTATTCCTTCGCCATCTTCAATTTGTTGACTTTCCCTTGCATGGCCGCGATTTCGACCGCAAGAGCCGAACAGACCAGAAAAGAATTTTGGAAGACATTATTGTTCTGGCTTAGCGTTTCTTATGTTGCTTCGGCCTTGGTCTATTGGGTCGGAACGTTATATGAAATAGTTTGGTGGGGCGGATTGCTTGTCACCCTCGCTCTTATCGGTGGTGTCGTCACCGCAGCCATCTTGGTTGTCAAAGGCAACAAGAAAGCCGCTGCCAGAGTCGCTTGATCGATGCAGTGGTTTGAATATGTTATCATCGTTGCGGCCGTCGGATTGGTGGTCGCCCCGATAATAACCCATTTTATAAAAAAGAAAAAAGGAACGCTTAAATGCGAATGCGGTCATTTGCAAAGCGAGTGCATCGGGAATTGTTCGGCTTGCTCCTTGCCTAGCAAGAAAGGGACTTTGACTTATATCGTTTCCATCGAGGGGATGAAATGCGGAATGTGCGAAAGCCACATAAACGACATCATCCGCAAGGAATTCGACGTCGTCAAAGTCAAATCTTCCAGAAAGAGCAAAACTACGATTATCGTCACAAAGCATTTGCTGAACCCCTCCAAAATAAGATTAGCAATCAACGCTGCTGGATATGACGTTACGTCGGTTAGGCTGAAATAGTTAGACTGGAAAAGGGAGATTTTGTTCTCCTTTTTTTCGTTTCTATGCCTTCTTTCTTTCCGACTAGATGAATGATAGAATTCTTCAGGAACATTTTGCTAAGCAAAATATCCCAAAAAAGAATGAATCCGTATTTGTTATTAACGATAGTAGCCCTGCTTCCGACTATATTATCGGTCATTTTCTTTTTGTTGGATAAATATACTGGTTTCAAAAAACTAAAATATGTCATCAAACAATTAATTTATGGCGTCGCTTTCGGTGGATTGGCAATCATCGGTACTGAATTTGGGGTGCCTATGGCCGGCGCCCAAGTGAATTGCCGGGACGCAGCCGTTTTGACTGCCGGGCTTCTTTTCGGTGGACCGGCTGGAATGATTGCGGGGTTCATTGGCGGATTGGAAAGGTTCTTAAGCGTTTACTGGGGAATATCTTCTTTCACCAGGATAGCATGTAGCGTTTCCACTCTTTTGGCTGGCGCTTATGCTTGGCTTATTAGAAAATTCATGTTGGAAGACCATCATCCTGGCATCTTTTTCTCATTTTGCTTAGCCGTTGTTATGGAAGTCTTTCATTTGGCGATGATTTTCTTCACGAATTTTTCTTTTCAAGAAGAGGCTATCGCAGTGGTCAAAGCCGCAACGCTACCGATGGTATTGGCAAACGGATTGTCTCTTTCTTTGGCCACATTGGCGATCATCTTGCTTGGCAGAGAAAAAATATTTCCTAAGCTAAGGGATACCAAAACGTCGAAAATCATTCAGCAGTGGCTTCTTTTGGCGATTGTGGTGAGCGCAATCGCAAGCGGCGGCTTCGTTTATAGCTATGAAACGACATTAGCCAAAAGCGATGCAAAAACGTCAATTGAATTAGCTATTTCGGATACTGAAGCCGATATCCAAGACAAATCCGACGCCAACATTTTGTCTTTGGCTAATGGCGTCGCTTCCGATTTGAACGACGGAATCGATCTGCCGAGCATTGCCATTAAGAGAGACGTTACTGATATCCATGTCGTCGATTCGAAAGGTTTTATAATAAAAAGCACCGATTCGTCTTTGGTCGGATTCGATATGTCTAGCACCGAACAGTCCAAAGAATTCCTTTGCTTGCTTAACGGAGCGGTTTCTTATGTTCAGCCCTATGGTCCGATCGGATCTAATGAAGATATCTATCGGAAATTTGCCGGAATAACCTATCAAGATGGCTTTATCCAGGTGGGATACGATGGCGAACGTTTGCAAAAAGATATCGCCGAACAAGTGAAAGACGTAACCAAAAACAGACATATAGGAATAGAGGGGTGCGTCCTTGTCCTTGATAGCAATCTTAATGTCGTTTCGTCTCCTGATACCATTTTGGCCACTTCGCTGGATATCGCATCCGAAGGCGAAGCTTGGACGTTCTTCGAAGCGACTATCTTCGATACCAATTACTATTGCGAATATCAAATAAGCGAAGGGTATTATATCGTAGCCCTTCTTCCCGTAAGCGAAGCGATGAATTCGAGAAACGTCTCCCTTTATGTTTCGACTTTTATGGAAATAATCATTTTCGCCATTCTTTTCGTTTTGATTTATGCCTTGGTCGAGAAAGTGGTCGTAAAGCCTCTCAAGAAAGTCAATAAGACCTTATATAAGATTTCCAATGGCGATTTGGATTTGGCTTTCGATGTTAGAAACAGCTTGGAAATGTCTTATCTTTCAAACGATATCAATAGGTCCGTGGCCGCCATGAAGAAATTCATCGAAGAAGCGAACAAAAGAATCGATGACGAACTTGCCTTCGCCAAAGAAATCCAATTATCATCATTGCCAAGCATAACCGAAAAGATCGATAACCGACAAGAATTCGATTTGTATGCCTTAATGAAAACCGCCAAGGAAGTCGGTGGTGATTTCTATGATTTTTATGAAGGAAACGATAAGTTCAATATCGCGATAGCCGACGTCTCCGGGAAAGGGATACCGGCCGCAATGTTTATGATGAGGGCCAAGGCTGACCTTAAGTCGATGACCGAAGCAGATTGTCCTCTCGATAAGGTCTTCGCTTCGGTCAACAACGCCTTATGTGAGAGGAACGAGGCCGGGATGTTCGTCACCGCTTGGCAAGGAAGCATCGATCTAAAGACCGGTCTTCTAACTTATGTCAATGCCGGACACAACCCTCCTTTGATCAAAAAAGGCTCAAATGGAGAATTCGAATATCTGAAATCGAAAGCCGGTTTCATCCTTGGAGGAATCAACGATTTCCCATACCAAACCGCAGAGATCCAACTCGAACCAGGGGATATTATTTTCCTCTATACCGATGGGGTTACCGAATCGATAAACAACGAATCGAAGCTTTATGGAGAGGAAAGGCTGCTTAACCTTTTGAATAAGATAAAGCCTAAGGATATGAAAGAATTGTGCGAAGCGGTTTTGAAACGAGTCGAAGAATTCTCTTTTGGCATTCAACAAGCTGACGATATAACGATGCTGGCTTTCGAATATCGTGGTTTTAATCCTGTTTGTACCCTTCATTTCGACAAGGCGAAAATCCAAGATATTGAGGAAATGACGAAATTTCTTGAGAGAGAGCTAAATAAATTGAATTGCCCGAAAAAGACTCTTTATCAGCTTGATGTGGCTTTGGACGAAATAGTTTCCAACATCATAAATCACGGGTATGAAGGAAACGGAGGGCCATTGACCTTCTCATTTAAGTATGAGAAGAAAGACGATATGGTCATATTGACCTTCGAAGACGAAGGAATCGCCTACAACCCTTTGAGAAACAAAGATCCTGAATTAGACGTTCCTTTGGAAGAAAGGGAAATCGGTGGAATGGGTCTTTATATCGTCAAAAGCACGATGGATGAAATGAAATACGAATACAAAGACTCAAAGAACAGATTGATTTTGCATAAGAGTCTTAATGAGGAAGGGAAAAATGATGAAAAACGTTGAATATCAAATCCAAAATGGAACGCTTGTCGTTTGTTTCTCCGACCGCATCGATTCCACCAATGCGTCTATCATCGATTCCGAAGCAGAGAAAATCCGTTTGGGAAACCCACATGAAAAAATGGCTATCGACGTCGAAAAGCTTGAATATATTTCCAGCGCGGGATTGCGTGTCGTCCTCCGTCTTTTGAAAGTTGAACCAGGGCTCAAGATAATAAATGCTTCAAGCGAGGTTTACGATCTTTTCGAAATGACTGGTTTCACCGAGATGATGAAAGTCGAAAAAGCCCTCAGAAGAATCTCTCTTGTTAAGGCAGAACCGATAGCTAAGGGCGCCAACGGAGAAGTATATAGAACTGCACCTGATACCATCGTCAAAGTGTATTTGAACGCCACATCGATATCGGATATCGAAAGGGAAATCAAAATGGCAAGGAGGGCTTTTATCCTTGGCATTCCAACCGCCATTCCATTCGATATAGTCAAAGTCGGAGACAAATATGGTTCTGTCTTCGAATTGCTTGATGCCGATTCTTTCTTCAAATGCATAGAAAGAGAGCCAGACAAGTTGGATTATTATATTCAACTTAGCGTAGATCTTATGAAAAAGATCCATGCAGCTGAGGTAAGCCCAGAGGAAATGCCCAGCCAAAAGCAAAACGTCCTTAGTTGGGCAACATCTCTTAAAGGGTATCTATCTGATGCAAAATACGGGAAGCTCACGAAAATGATCGAGAATATACCGGAAAGCAATCATTTGCTTCATTGCGACCTTCATTTCAAAAACATAATGATCCAAAATGGGGACGTCTTGCTGATTGACATGGACACCCTTTGCCATGGGGACAAAATATTCGAATTTGCCAGCATCTACGACGCTTATGTCGGATTTGGGATATTCGATCATCAAAATATCATGGATTTCTTTGGGATAACATTCGAAGAAGGAGAATATATTTGGAAAAAAACCATCGAATATTATTTTAAAGGGAAGGACGATGAATTCAGGGATGATTTGGAAAAGAAAATCGGAATCATAAGCAGTCTCCGCATCTTCTGCCATTTTCTTAAAACCGGCAAAGACAAAGAAGAAAAATACATGAAACAAGAAAAAGGATATTTGGAAAAGCTCGATCGCCTTCTTGATGAAGTCGACGACTTGACTATTGAATGAATATGATCGAAATCATCAAATCGAAAGAAAACGATAAAATCGTCCTTGTCATCAAAGGAAGGCTGGATACCCTTTCCTCCAATCAATTGGAAACCGAGATGAAGGAATGTTCCGAAGACACAAACGATATGACTTTGGACGTCAAGGATTTGGAATACGTTTCTTCATCGGGACTCCGTTTGTTTCTCATTGGATTCAAAACCATGAAGTCCAAAGGCGGAAACTTCGCTTTGAAAAACGCCTCAGGCTCCGTTTTGGAAGTCCTGAATATGACTGGTTTAAGCGATTTGTTATCGATAAATTGAAAGATAACGTCAATCTTTGTTATTAAATCGAAAATAACAAAGCTATAATTTTTTCGGAGGAAAAAACATGAACATCCTAGCTACGAATTCAGATTCAAACAATGCTGACGTTGGTCTCATAATCGCCTTGGCTTTGGGGGTTGCCCTCATAATCACCTTGGTAGTATTCATCACTCACACCATCAGATTGAACAAAGGCATTTCCTTTATTTATACCGTCATCGACGATCAGGCCGATTCGACCATTGATTCGGCTATCGAAAAAAACGAGACAGCCAAAAAAGACATGAAAAAAGGCGTGATCAAGGATTATGGCAGACAAAGGAAAGAAACAGCCGCCCAATATGATAAAAAGATCAAAGAAGTAAACAAAAAATATAGCAAAGAAGTCAAGGCAACGAAAAAGGAAGCCAACGCCAAAGTCAAAGCCGCCAAAAAGGAAAACAATCCAGAGACAGTTACCCAAATCCGCGAGAAATGCGAGATCGATGTCCGTAACATAAACGCTTCAAAGAGAGCGGAAGTCGAGCCAATCGTTTCCGAAAAGAACGATAAGCTTAAGGAATTGGAAAACCGTTATAAGCCATCTTTGGTGACTTTCCAACGCGTTTTGGCCTTATCAAGGCATTCTAAGCCCATAGCCAAAATTCTAAAGAAAGCCAAAGAAAAAGAATATCCGATGCCAGATTACGACAACCAATAACCAATATTGAGGGAATCTGATGGGCCGCTGCGACGCAGTGGCTTTTTTATGTGCGATTGATGAAACGAAAATAATTAAACTAGTTAAAAACACTATGATTTGAACGGTCTTCGTTTAACAATATAGGCAACTTGAAATTATGCATGGCCTTTTGAAAGGAGGTAGCCCGCTATGGATGATTTCAAAAAATCTTCCAATCTGAAAGGAAAACCATGAAAAAATATTGGCAAGAACACAAAAAGAGCCTTTTCTGGTTTCTGATAGGAATCGTTGTGATCCTCGTTACCAGTTTTGCTCAATTTTTGGTTCAAACAGATGGATGTTCCGTCAAGGTGACGGATCTTAGGGATGCCACCAACGAAGGCACCATCAGTTTGAATTACAAAGAGAGCGCTACATCGGAAAATACATTAACCGCCGAATTCCCAATCAAAGGGGAAGTCAAATCCGGTATCTTGTTCGTTCCTAAGGATGCTTCTGCCGACAATAAGAAACCTGGTGTCGTTTTGACCCATGGCTATTTGAACAATCGCGAATTGCAGCTTCCTAATGCAATCGAATTGGCCAGAAGAGGGTTCGTCGTTTTGACCATCGATCGTGAAGGGCACGGCAATTACAATAACGAAGACAACGCAAATGCCATGATGGCGACCAAAGGGCTATACGAATCCGCGAAATATTTATATAACCTCGATTATGTCGATCAAAGCAAGATCGGTATCTCCGGGCACTCAATGGGCGGATTTACCACAGCGATGGCTTTGGTTACCGATATGAGCAGCCAAACCATTACTTTGAACCGCAAATCGGTCATCGCCGACGGCTATCACATCATCAAAGCCGGCCTTATGCAAGGCTGGAGCTCCTTTATGGGAGCGGCTTCAGACGTCAGCGTCGGCTTGCTCAAGGCTAGCGATGACGAATTCTTCTTCAACAGCAAGGATCTTAACGGAAACCCAACTATTTCCAGAAACTTCCTTCACAGCGTCGGCGCTGCCAATTTCGTTAAGATGAATACTAGCGGATTGACTGAGATAAACGTTACCAATTGCGCCCGTTACGTTAATGGTTCTATCGTTGAAAAGGTACCTGGCGAAGCGGTTGGGCAACCATTCCGCGCCATTTACGAAGCCGATGAAATCCATCCTTTGAACCACTGGTCGATACCTAGCACCAGTCACGTGCTGGATTTCTTCTATGGCGCATTCGGCACACCTAATGGGCATATCTACATCGCCGAAGGTCGTCAAACTTGGGTCGTCAAGGAAATGTTCTCGTTCATTGGGATGCTGTCATTATTGTCTTTGATCATCCCAGGCGTTTCCTTATTGCTTACGATCCCATTCTTCTCTTCCTTAAAGAAAAAGAGAGTTACCACGGTTAACGCCGACGGAACCCTTGCTAGAAGAGAAATCGCAGTGACCAAAGAAACCATCGAAAGCGAAAAGAAGCCATTGAAGAAATGGTATTCACATCTCTTCTTTTGGATTCCAGCCGTGGCTTGCACGATATTCGCTGGTTTATCGATTCAGAAATTCTGCAATGAATGGGGGGAGAAGATCTTCTCTCATTCTCAATTGTTCCCACAAGACACGACCAACTGGGTGTCGGTTTGGGCAGCCGCTTGCGGAATCTTTTCCATTTTGGTGATATTGCTCGCCTATACCATCAAATACTGTATCAACCGATATAGAGTCAGCATAGGCAAGGAAGAAATCGACAACGCCAATCCGTTCGAAACCGCCAAAGCCTCTTCGATCGGCAATGCATTAAAGACCGTTTTGTTAGCGGTACTAGTCGTATTCGGCTTATATTTGATCGTCTTTGTCAATTGGAAGGCGTGGACAGTAGATTTCCGTCTTTGGACCTTAGTCATCAAAGTCTTTGACGTTCCTACGATGCTGCCAACGATGGTTCGTTATATGGGTTTCTTCGGCATTTATTATATTCTTTCCGGAATTGCCAACCAGACCTATCGGGCCAAGAATCTACCGGATTGGGCCACCATCGCCATCAATTCGCTCTTCAACGTTTTTGGCTTGGTTTTGGTCATCGCCATCCAATATGGCACATTCAAAGCGACCGGCGTTTTGTGGCAAGGCAATATGGCCTTGGGCTACATAGTTCTCTTCCCAACCATCGGCGTTTTGATCTTCGCAACCATCATTTCAAGGCTTATTTACAAGAAGACCGGAAACATTTGGCTTGGCTCTTTGATCAACACGATCCTTTGGACCATCGTCACCGTTTCCAATACGGCTTCTAGCTTCGCTTATATCTTCGGATAAAGATAACGGACCATTTGATCAAAGATTTGGTCTAAGGGTCTTTTTTCTTGCCTTATCATTAAGGTTGGCGCTCATATCGATTGACGCAATTAAATTTGTTCGATGTTAGCATTCGCTAACGCCATATCAGCCATATATAATTGTCAAATTCATCGGATGGGAGAATCTTTATGTGGTGGATATATCCTTTGTACTTAGCTCTTGTCGCCCTAGTTGTGTTCGTTTCGATAAAATTGGGGGACATGGTTGATCTTTTGGACAAAAAAACCAAGATTAGCGGCGCGTTTATCGGTGGAGTCCTTCTCGCTGCGGTCACCTCCTTGCCTGAATTGTTCACCGCAATAAGTTCGGTTTTGATTGTCAAGGACCCTAGTTTGGTCATTGGAGACATTCTTGGGTCGGATATTTTCAATTTGATGATTTTAGCCGTTTATTCCTTGATGTTTTTCAAGAATTTCAGAAAATGCAAAATAAACAAATTCCACATAATTTCTTTGATTGTCTTGATATTTTTCTATGTTTGCACGGCTTACGCTATATTCGCTCCGAAGGAATATCAGCCGATGCTTGGGGATATCAATGCTTTAAGCATCGTCATATTCATCGTTTATGTGATAACCATAATCAAGCAGCCGAAAGAGCAAGACAACGATGAAATATCTCAAGAAAAGCATGAATCAAAGCTCTCACTCAAAGTCGTTATCATATTGTTTATCGTGTTGGCTGTCGTATTGGTAGGACTTTCGATCGGGATTTCTTTGGTTACGGAACTTATAATCAAAGAGATTCCGGCGTTGTCTGGGTCGGTAGGCGGAGCTGTTCTTCTTGGCATTTGCACGTCTTTGCCAGAAGTCATTTCCACCTTCCATTTGTTCAAACTGAAGAATTTCAACGCTGGATATGGGAATATGATTGGTTCTTGCACCTTCAACTTCTCGATTTTGGCTGTTGCTGATTTCATTTCTTGGAAAGCGACTTGTGGGGTCGATCAGATTTCCGAACGTGGTATTTTTTGGAACGATGCCAGCGCTCAATGGATGACGATCTTTGGGGCTATCGTCATTCTTTCTATTGGCATCATAACTTGTCTTAAATGTTTCACGAAATTCTTTGATGGTAAAAAAAGAGGGCTTATCCTAACGATTTTCGTCGCTTTGATAGCCCTTGGCTCATATATTTGCTCTTTGGTTTTCAAATTTCCTCTATAAATCGATGTCCAATTCGATCGGACAA
Organism: uncultured Eubacteriales bacterium; assembly: GCA_963652335.1. Lineage (GTDB taxonomy): Bacteria > Bacillota_I > Bacilli_A > RFN20 > CAG-826 > UBA4951. The sequence goes on from CAVJSS010000009.1 coordinate 14,884, forward strand.
TGGTCGGAGCCATAGATTTCGTTATGGATTATTGAATCTTTTACCTTGTCCATTATCCTTTCTGATACTAAAAAATAATCTATTCTCCAGCCGATGTTTTTTGCGCGGGATTGGAAACGATATGACCACCAACTATATTCGATTTTATTGGGATAAAGTTCTCTATAAGCGTCTTTGAAGCCATTTGACAAAAGCTTGGAGAAAGCATTTCTTTCCTCAACCGTATACCCTGGATTCCCTTCGTTCGATTTCGGGTTCTTTAAGTCAATCGGCTTATGGGCTACGTTCAAGTCGCCTGTATAGATGATCGGCTTGCTTTTGTCTAATTCGGTCAGATATTCGGCTAAATCCTTCTCGAATTGCATCCTAAAGCCCAATCTTTTCAATCCTTCTCCAGCGTTAGGAACATAGGCAGCTACGAAATAAAAATCGCTATATTCCAAGGTAATGACACGCCCTTCTTCATCGTATTTTCCTTCTTTCAATCCATAATGGATCGACAAAGGCTCTCTTTTAACGAAAACGGTGACTCCTGAATACCCCTTTTTGATTTTGGAAACCGTCCAATATGTTTTATAGCCAGTTGGTTCGAATGGGAAAGACAAATGGAGATCCTCGCTGTATTTCGATTCTTGGATTGCGAATATGTCGGCATTGAGGGCATCGAAATCAGAAACGAAATCCTTGCCTAATATGGCTCTTATGCCGTTGACGTTGAAAGATATTATTTTCATGAAAATAAGTTAGACCAATTCGCTATGAAACTCAACGAGGAGATATTGTTTTAAAGCGGCAAATCTTTCTTTTTGAATTTGATTGTTCCGAAGACATATCCAGCGATGCCAACAACCAACAATATGGATAACTTCCAATATATATTTACGGAATTCCTGGTTATATCCATGACATCGAAGAGGGTAATCAAGGAGAAATAATTGAATACGTTCAAAGCATCGAATCTGATGATCGATGGGACGATTTCCGATCCGAACATCCCAACTATCGTCGCAACCAAAGCGAATATGGTCAATCCTCCGCCTATGGCCAACGAATACCTGGATCTATTGAAAATGCAACTTATGGCAAAGCAGAATCCGCTCAAAGCGAACAAGACCAAGAAGGCGCCGAGGTTCATTAGGAAAACCCCACCTAACGTAACGGCGGTGTTCATGGCCCGTACCGTGCAATAGCAAGCGACGGAAGTCGCGGTGGTGCATAAGAACATCATAAATAAACTCAATGTCATGAACAGCCCCTGAGTTATCGTTACGGATTCCCTACGTGTCCCGGTTGAAAGAATATAGGCCATCGACCCTGAATCCACTGCTCCGGCGACCATGTTGTTGATCGAAAGGATCATATAAATCATCGGAAGCAACAAACCTGCGATCTTATAGAAAATATATCCGACAATAAGGCCATAAAGATCCATTTGACCCACTTCCTCTATCGCTCCGGAAACGTCATCCGGCAATGCGGATAAGAATGAACCGGCGAGTTTTTCGACCAATGAATTCATCATTTCCTTTACTTTGGAAGCATAAATTTCATCGCTCCAGCCTTCCTTTAACGCTTCATCGTTCAATTTTTCCAAACGATAATTGCAAGTCGCTTCATAAGAAAGGATTCGTTCATAACAATCGTTATAGACTTTGTCGTAGGTGTACCCAAAACTTTCGAAAGTCTCCTTGTCTATTCCATAATCGGCGATCATCGCCAACAAAACGTCGACTGATTCTTTGGCAGTCAAGGTGCAGGCTGCCATTTTGCATGCGGCTTCTCTTGATCGTTCGATTCGATACAAGGATCTGGAATTTGAAGAAAGATATGATTCTATTGATTCATTTAAGATATAGGGAATCATGCTATCCACATCGTAATCTGGCAATAAATCGATATCGTTGTTTTCATACATCTCAATCACCTGATCCATAGGGCGAACCGGTCCAGTCCCAGCTTGCACTACCATTATCCAGTCGTCGGAATAACGCTTATAGCCGAGGCTTTGAGCGTATGTATCATAATAATCGGTAAGCTTTTCGTTGGAAGATTCAATGGCTGATTCTTTTGAGAAAGATATCGCGGTAGGCTTTGATGAATTCCATTCGTCCAATGATCCTTCGCTTGGCTTTGAATCGATCCAAAAAACAAAGGAAGTCGCATATTTTTGACACAATGAACTATCGGAAGCCGGCTTTTCATCAATCCATGATTCATAAGATTTTTGATATTCATCGGTAGATTGATAGTCTGCTTCCAAAGGCATTTTGGCATACCAATCGTCTATGCAAATCGTATAGTCTTTTATATCGGCGTAATTGGAAGCGAAATCGGAAGCGAAATACGAATCGTATTTGACTTCGGCCACCATTCCGACCGAATAGAAATTTAAAGACATCTTTCCGACATATCCATCCAATTCGGATTGAAGCACGCTGTTGCGGATCGAAGAGATCAACGTTCCTATCGAATCACCGCCAGTGATGATCATTATCGAGGCGACCATGATGCATTCCAAAACGGTTATTATCAGCCAACTGGTGCCGTTTGTTTTCAGACATTGTTTGAATAAAGCCTTACTTAGTTTCATCTTCCGCCTCCTTGAATTTTCTATTGAAGTAGTTTTGCAAAGTATCATGCTTCTCCACTAACGATTCTATTTGGTATTTGCTTAAGAATCTTAAGAATTCATCGATGGTCTCTTTGGGAACATTGAATTCCAGTTCCCTATCGTTCATAGTTTTTCCGATTTTGAATTTGGATTCTTTCACCATTTTTTTCGCTTCGGATTCTTTAAAAGCCTTAACGTAGAATGTTTGGGTGTCTGGATTGGATATTTTGGATAGTTCAACTATATCGATTATTTTGCCTTTGTCGATCAAGGCGACCCTATCGCAGGTTGCTTCCACTTCTTCGTAAAGGTGAGTGGACATCAAAATGGTTTTTCCCTTTTCGTGTTCTTCTTTGATGATTGAAAGGAATTCGTCTCTCATCAGCGGATCCAAACCGGTGGTTGGCTCATCTAAAATAATTATTTCTGGATCATTCATCAACGCTGCCACCAAAGCGGTTTTTTGTTTCATTCCTTTAGACATGCGTTTAAGGGACGCTTTTGGATCCAGGGCCAATTTTTTGATCAATTCATTGGCTTTGCCAAAATCCTTCAATCCGGATAATTCGGCCTGCATTTTCAAAAATGAAATTCCGTTTTTCAAATCAGGAAAAGCTATTTCGCCAGGAACGTATCCGACGATTTTCGCGATATCGGCTTCGTGTTCATGACAAGCCATTCCGTTTACGCTTACCGATCCTGAAGTAGGGTTCAAGAACCCCATAATAAGTCGGATAGTGGTCGTTTTTCCTGCCCCATTTGATCCGACGAAGCCGATCATCTCGCCCTTTTTGATTTCGAAATTCAAATCGAAAATGCCACGGCTTAACCCATAATCCTTAGTGAGATTCGTTGCTTTGATAACGATGTCATTCATTTTATGGCCTCGAATTCCTTTGATGACGAATAGAATTTCATAAAGAAGTCTTCCAACGATTCTTTTTTATTGGTTAAAGAAACAATCTCATAAGAGGAAAGATCCTTGAGCAATCGATTGATATCTTTGTCGTCCATTGCAAAAAATAACGTGCTTTCTTCAGCAATAGAGAAATAAACGAAATTTGGATGCGCCGCCTTAAATGAGTCGGCGTCATTTTTGCTTTTGAATTTTATCGTATACGATTGATTTGAGGAATTATGCAACGAATCGGTGCTGATTTCCGATACCAATCTGCCATCTTTGATGATCAAAACCCTAGTGCAGCAAGCGTCTACTTCCGAAAAAATATGGGAAGATAAAAGAATGGTTTTCCCTTTCTTTTGTTCTTCTTTGACTAGTTCGATGAACTTTTCTTGCATTCTATGATCCAAGCCGGATGTAGGCTCATCTAAAATAAGAATCTCGGGATCGTTCATGAAGGCGGAGATTATAGCTAGCTTTCTTTTGTTTCCCAAAGACATCCGCTTGGTGTCGACTTTGAGTTCGGATTTTGTTATTTCGAAATAGTTGATCAATTTATCCTTCAATTCATCGTTGAAAACGTTGGACATCGATTGTTCCAACGAAAGGAATTGGTATCCGTTCAATCCCGATGGCAAAGCGATTTCTCCAGGAACATAACCGACGTATTTCAACGTTTTATCGTAATGGGTTCTGGCATTCATCCCTTCTATGGTTATTTCTCCTTTGTCTGGGGATGAAAATCCTATGATGTGACGGATGGTTGTGGATTTTCCAGCTCCGTTAGGCCCTAAAAATCCAAGGCATTCGCCCTTGTATAATTTAAAGGAGACGTCGAAAACGCCACGCCCAGACCCATAGTCTTTGGTCACATTATCAACGTTGATGACTATTTCCTTTTTTTCTTTTGGCACAGCCAAATGATAACCGATTAAAAAAGATTGAAAAAGTCTTCTGATGGCAATTTACGGAAATAAACGCGATTTTTAAGGCTTTGAATGATATTTTTCAAATAATGAAAATGAGATATAATCAAAAACATGAGCAGATTCATCAATCAATTCAGATACCATGCGAAAAGGACGTTTGCATTGATCTTCATTATTTTGGCCATCGCCTTCCAAGTCGCGAATTTCACGGTCGGCATAATAAACATCGCATCTGGTTCTAAAGCGTCTTTCAACTTCATTTGGAATTTCATTATCTTAATGATTTGCTATGTAAGGATGCTCAAAGGGAATGTCGAAGATACGACGAAGGCATGCGTTGGAGTCCTTACTTTCGTCTATCTTTCCACTATCAGCCTTGTTTTCGACACCATTTATTCCGCCATCGATATCGGGCTTTCTTCCGATAGGCTCCAGCTCATTATCCAAATCGTCATTTTCGTTCTTATGGCTATGGAGACCGCGCTTGGCATCGCAACTGCGGTAAAACTCCGCCGATTGATCTATGGGTTTGGGAAAACGAGTCTTAAGCAAGTCAAGATTTTGGCTGGTTTTTTCTTTGCTCTTCTCATCCTGGGCCAAGCTGCATATATCGGGATATGGTTTTTGTTTGTCGGAGATCTATCCAACGTCATAACCGTTCTTTTGCTTTTGCTATCGCCTATCAGCGAACTATTTGCCTCGATTGCCGCCTGGATAACTCTTTCGCGAATTGAATAGATAAACGAATTGGGGTATATTATTTCTCGTGCCGACTTAGCTCAATTGGCAGAGCAACTGAATCGTAATCAGTAGGTTGGTGGTTCGATTCCGCTAGTCGGCACCATTTATCAAAGGCAAGCTCGATGGATTCCATTGGGCTTTTTTGGTACTTGAAATGCTTAATTTTTGCTTGCACCGAATTAATGCCGTCTCTATAATAATGGACGCGTTAAAAACGCGGCCAGCTAAGTGGGTGTTTAGCTCAGCTGGGAGAGCACCTGTTTGACGTACAGGAGGTCGTGAGTTCGATCCTCGCAGCACCCACCATCTCTATTACAACGAAAAGCCGGGGTCAGCACCTGGTTTTTTTGTTATTTCTCCGAAATTCGTATATAATCTCTTTGCTGCGCGTGTAGTTCAATGGCAGAATTCCAGCTTCCCAAGCTGGTCACACGGGTTCGATTCCCGCCACGCGCTCCATTGTTTTGATTGGAACTGGCGCGATTGTTGCTGGTTCTTTTTGCTTCTTGGCCTTTTTGTGACGTGAATGTAGAACTTCGATTTGCCAAGAAAGCTCCAACCAGAATATATTCATATAGATAACGAGAGAAGAACGCCTTTTTGATACCGAGCTGTTGACGTAAAATATGATTATGAAAAAAGAACAACATATGCTTTCGAGCGGGCCGTTGCTAAATGAAAACGGTGATTTGAATGAAGCTGGATACGCCTTTTCTTTGATAAAGGAATATGATAGAAAATCGATTAAGGCCAGCAAGTGGCGAACAAAAGAATGGGACTACTATTATATTGGGAATAACGAATATGGAATCGCCTTGACTATTGACGACAATGGTTATATGGATCTTTGCTCAGTAACTTTGCTTGATTTTACGAATTCTTCGTATCTAGAAAAGATGGTTGTCCATCCGTTTAGCTTCGGGAAAAGGAAACTTCCTTCTTCATCTACCGAAGGCAATACGATGTATATTGACAAAAAAGTCATCATGAAATTCTTGCACGAAAAAGATTCCAGGCACATATTGTGCATCTTTGATAAATTTGGGAAAAAGGGCGAAAAACTAGAAGTAGATATATTTTTGAAGGAAACGAACGGCAATTCGATGACCATAGCCACGCCATTCAACAAAAAGGGCCATTTTTACTACAATCAGAAAATCAACAACCTTATGGCAAGCGGATACGTAAGGCTTGGCGATAGGGTTTTAGATTTTTCTTCGGACTGCTATGGAGTTTTGGATTGGGGAAGAGGGGTTTGGACATATAACAATACTTGGTATTGGAGTTCTTTGTCTGGAAAAATCGGAGAAGATACGATCGGATGGAATCTTGGTTATGGCTTTGGTGATACTTCGAAAGCCAACGAAAACATGCTTTTCGTCAATGATAAAGCTTATAAGCTAAAAGATGTCACTTTCAATATTCCAAAGAAAAACGGAAAAGACGATTTTCTTTCTCCTTGGACCTTAACTTCAGAAAGCAAAGACATAAATCTTGAATTCACGCCTATTTTGGATCGGCATGGCGGGGCTAATTTGCTGATTATGAAAAGCGATCAGCATCAAGTTTTCGGAAAATGGAATGGATATTTCTCGATCGAAGGAAAAAAGATCGAGATAATCGACAAAGTCGGTTTTGCAGAAAAAGTATCGAATCGTTGGTAATCGTTTTTTGGTTCAACGTAATTAAAGAGTTGAATTTTCATTTTAATGTTTATAATAGCCTTCATCTTAATTAGATGAATCGATTGGAGAAAACTATGAAAAACAGCAAAGTGGGCATTAAATGTTTATCTATCGCCGCTCTTTTTGCCTTAATAGGTGGATTGGCATCCTGCGATCAAAACGATAATTCCGATTCCTCGGATGGAATTTCGGATTCCTCCTCGAGCAGCTCCCTGCCTTCGGAAGATAGTTCTTCTTCCAGCCAACAAGACGAAGGATCTTTGTGGGACGATGAACAAAAAGCCTTGTTAAAGAAATATTGCGGTGAAGTTCTGCCCTATCCTTCCGATATGTTCGTCGGGAAAGTCAGCGTCAACGAGATATACGATTACGAATATGGCTATTCATATTTGGAAATCTATGACGAAGCCACCGAATTCACCCTCAAAGATTATAACAAGACTTTGAAAGCCAATGGCTGGAATGCGATCTCTAGCTACAATGGATTCATCATTCAAAGCGATACCTCTGGAACCTCATTCGTTGAGTTGACCAAAGGATCTGAAGATGGCGATAATGGCTATGATATAATTTATTTTTTCAATAACCCATATAACGTCATTCATTGCTATGGCGGCCTTTCGGCTAGGGCGACAAGCGAAATCTCTTGGTCTGATGCTGACAAGGATGCGATAAAAAAGGTAACGACCATCGATTTGCCATTCATTGCTTTGGGCGAATCCTATTCGGTTTCAGCCACGAATATAAACACGTTGCAAATGTATGACGTATATGTCGAAAACCTAACCGAAAAATACGCCAAAATGCTTATTGATGCCGGATTCGTGAAAAGCGGCCCCTTAAGCTCCATGTATGACGTATATTATCTTGTCAAGAATTTAGGTGATGGCAATAGCCTTACCGCTGTCCTCTATTATTATGGCGGAAACAACTTCAGCTTCTATTTTAGCGCGACTCCGACATCTTATTCTTCTTGGCCAAGCGAATTGACGGATGAGATTAAAGATAAAAGCGGTGTCGAAATCCCGCATTTCGAAATAGCCGAAGGCGGAACATATTTGGCTTACAAAAAGAATGATTCATATTTCATTTATACTTACGATTTGCTCAACGGCTACAACTATGAGACTTATAACCTAAACGTTTTAAGAAATCCATCTCTATCTTGGGAAGAAACTGTCAATTTCATTACCTACAATCTAACGGACGATAATGGGACTACCGTGGGCTTTATGATCATTGTGAACGTCGTTTCTCCCACAAGCACGTTCGTTTCTTCTTGGCCAAGCGATAAAATAGACGGCGTCATATCGTCTTTACTTAACATAAAAGACGTTTCGCTGCCATCGTTTGATTCTTCCTCGTTTCCTGATACCGGCAAGCAAATCAAATATTCGATCAGGGGACAAGAATATTACGATCAGTATTTCGATTTCTATTATTCTGAAATCAAAGAAGAACCTACCTATTATGGATTGGAAAAAGACGCAAGCGATGAAACGATAAGGGCTGAAGCCTCCCGGCTTGCTCGCTTGGAAGAAGGGATTTTGGTATCCGTCTTCGACGTCGAATTGAAAGCTTACAATTCTTATGAACAAGCCTTATATAATGCCGGATGGTATAGGTTTATCGATAATTACAATCAAGTTACCTACGAAGACCCTGAAGGCAAACTAGCCATAACTTTAGATTCCTATCAAGATCCTTCTCATGATAACGAAGGAGTTACAACCTTCTTTTTCCACCCTGGATCCGAGAAAAAACATTCTCCTGAATTCCGTTTCGTTGTGGACGAAACCAACGTTGCGATTGGCCACGAAACCTACCTTGAATTAGTCAAAAACATGTATCCATATGATGTGACATATTCTTCTAATGATGCTACCGGAAAGATATCGGTTGACGACAAAGGATACGTAAAAGTGGATGATTCCGTCAAAGAAGGAACCACTGCGACCATAACTGCCTCTATTACTTTGCCAAGCGGCGAAACGATTACTACGGAGTGCGTTGTAACGGCCATTAAAGTCACGTCTTATACTCCGGCTGAAGTCATCGATAACATTAATTCATTAATTTCCGAAGCCGGATTCAAAGGGAACGTTGTCCATAATGATAAAATCGATAGCGTCACAGTCGATTTCGGAAAATCGGCCAGCGTTTCCGAAATCAAAGAATTGGTTGAGACCAAGTTTTCCTTAAGCGATTTCGAAAAATACGAAAGTGGTTGGGACAAAGTATCCGATTATGTCGACGATAAAAAAATTGACGGCAGCAGACTGCGCTATAATTTCTTGAATAAATATTGTTCGATTTTGGTCGAATACTTCATCTACACCATAAATGGCGCCACTTATCTTAGGGTGATTGCCTTATAAATTCAAAGTCACCGTCGGCTAATTCCCGGCGGTTTTCTTTATTTGGCCATATTATAAAAACTTGTAGTTTCTTGCCTAAAAATGCATTTTGAAGTATAATTATCGTACATCGAGGAACCGTTGCAATGAAAACGAAAAGCTATCTGATATTACCGTTGATCATCGCTTCATTTTGCCTTTCTTCGTGTGAAGGACACCAAACTTATACCTTAAAGGAATCGGCTGGTTTCGATGTTTGGAATATGACCTCTATGAACGCTAGAGCTAGCGTTTACCAAAGTTTTTGTTGGAGCGTTGGAAGGGATGCGTTTTCTTATTTTAGCCAATCATATGTGGAAACTGATTTCGACATAGGCAAAACTTTCTTTAACGAGTCCCAAAATTCCAGAAGCGTCAAAGAAGATGCTTATTGCTTGCAGGTGACAACTGATTTGATTGACGAAAGCAATCAATCCAATCTCACTTTTAATTTTTATATAAGTCACAATAACAGATATATGTATTTTGATGGAGTCGGATCAACATTCAGATCGAAAAAAAAGATGTCATATTATTTCATCAAATTGATCTGCGGCAACCAATATAGGTCGTCTAATTGATTGCAAAAGTATTCTATAACGAATGTTTTATTTCAAAGTCAATCGAGACTATTTTCCGAAATCTCCATCTTTTGTTTTGTTGATAGGCTCGTTTTCTTTTATCTCTTCTTTGGATTTTTTCTTTCTAAAGACAAAGAACTTCTCCCAAACGAATTCGAGGACGAAATTTATTATCATCGTAACGGCTAGGCAAACATAATATTTCCATCCATCGACAGTAAATTGATCAAGGCTTTCCCCTATCGCAAGCGATCCAAGCCAAGTGGACAAAGGGATGAATACGGCATAGAAGGCCAAAACCTCAAGCATCGCTATAGGGATGTTGTTGGCGGATTTGAAGGTATATTTCCTATTGAAAGTGAAACTCCAGATAACCGACAATACGACGGAAATCAAATAAACCGGCCAATAAGACCACTTTGGACAAATGACTTCGTGCATCAATGTAAATGATCCAAATTGGATTATCCCTGCGCTGGCTTCGAAGGCGATGAATTTTCCTATCTGAATCCAAACCTGTTGCGATTTCGTATATTCTTTTTTTGGCTTTTCCTTTTTGGCCATGGGTCAAGAACCTTTCTTTTGGTCGTGGATATAATACTCTTGCTTTATTCAAATATCACAATTTAAATATTTATGCCTAATATGAATAAAACGAAATTGAAAAAAACTTCATATGTTCTGATAGTTTCTTTATGTTCACCTGCCATTTTGACTTCCTGCAACGACAAAGCAGATCCTAAGACGATTTTCGTTTCTTGCTCACCTGTTTGCGCTTTGGTTAAGGAAGTGGTTGGCAACATACGTCCTATAGAAGTGATTACCCCCGACGGAGTGGAAGCCCACGATTATGAGATATCGGCCAGAAAGGTAGCTAGGGTTTATGATGGACTAGGTTTGTTTATAAACGGACTCGGAATGGAATGTTGGGAAAATAAGTTGCCTAAAACGGCAAAAGAAAAAACTTATACCTTATCAGAGGGAATTAATACAGTATGTATCGATGGAAATATCGATCCGCATATATGGCTTAATCCTCAAAACGCCATCAAAGAACTTGAAATTATAAAAAACGTAATGATATCGATTGATTCCGCCAATTCAGCGGATTACCTATCGAATTATAGGAATGCGGTGGTTAATTTTTCTAACCTTGATTCCGAATGTGAACAAATCGCTAATGACCTCAACAACAAATATTTGTGCGTTAGTCATGCGGCCTTCGGATACCTGTGCGACAGATATGGCCTCACTCAGATTTCCGTAAATGGATTGGAGGCAGGCCAAGAACCAACGACCAAGACATTGGAACAAATAATATCCTTAGTCAAAGAATATAAGATAACGACCATATTCGCCGAAGAGATAGGAAACAAAGAGATATCCAAGAAGATCGCCGATGAAACGGGATGCTCGCTTGAGATCCTATCGACTATGGAATCTATGGGTGAAAGCGAAACCTATTGCTCCGTATTCAAAGATAATTTTGAAAAGATAAAGGAGGCTGGCAAATGATCAAATTTGAAAACGTATCATTTTCTTTCGAAAAACAAGAAGTGCTAAATAACGTCTCCTTTCAGCTTGGCAATGGCGAATTCGTTGGCATTTTAGGCCCTAATGGCGGCGGGAAGTCAACGTTTTTGCGCTTGGCCATAGGTTTGCTTAAGCCTCAAAGCGGCAAAATAACCATTGACGAAGAACGGATTAGCTATATATCCCAAACAACCGGCGCCAATGATGAATCGTTCCCAGCCACGGTTCAAGAAGTCGTCGCATCCGGATTAACCAGCGGAAAGTTTCATCCTTTTTTGACAAAGAAGGACAAAAACAAGATCGAATGCATTCTAAATGAAATGGAACTGGCTCCTTTAAGACACCGCTTGGTCAACGAACTTTCCGGCGGGCAAGCCCAAAGGGTCAAAGTCGCAAGGGCCTTGATTTCCGATCCGTCTTTGATCGTTTTGGACGAACCGGATGCCGGAATGGATGAGCATTCTCATGAAAGACTTATGGAAACGATTGGGTATCTTCATAAAAAAGGAATCGGCCTGCTTTTCGTTTCCCATCACCCAGAGGATCTAAAAGAGGCGGACAAAATATGTTTCATAGAGGATGGCGAGATGCTTTCTTATGAAGACGAATTGAAAAGGGGGCACCATCATGCTGAGCTATGATTTCATGCAAATAGCGTTTGTGGCCGCTCTGCTTTTGGGCATTGCGCTGCCTCTTATCGGTAGCGGAGCGATCTATAAAGGCATTGCCAATTCCGGCGATGCTTTAGCTCATTCGGCTCTCTCTGGAGTTGCGATCGGCTTGGCCGCCGGACTAAATACGACTCTCATTTCGATAATCGTCACCATAGCGGCATTGCTGATCGTCGAATTTTTGAGAAATTATTTTTCGAAATATGTCGAGATAGGATTGGTGGTCGTTTTAAGCGCAGCTATCGGCCTTATTGGCATTTTGTCAAACAAAGCAGGTGTTTCCAATCTCAATTCCTACTTGTTCGGATCCATTATTTTAATCGATAAGACCCAACTGATAATCACTGGCGTTTTGACCGTTCTCATCATCATCTTCACCGTTTTGTTCGGTCCGCAGCTATTCGCATTGTGGTATTCGAAAGACGAAGCCAAAGTCAGTGGCATCAAAACGAGCGTTCTTAATTTTTCTCATTCCTTATTGCTTGCTTTAACGGTGGCAATCGGCGAAAAAATAGTCGGTTCACTCGTTATTGCCTCAATGATCATTCTCCCATGCGCAACTGCAATGACTTTCAAAAAAGGCTATAAATTCACACTTGCTTTAGGCGTTGCCATATCAATTGCCACGATGCTTATCGGTTTGACCATATCTTATTACGCTGACTGGGCTCCAGGAGCTACGATCGTTTTGCTTTCCGTTGCTATCCTAGCGCTTGTTCTAATTGCAAAAGGCATGATCACGTTAACGAAAATAATCAAAGTCAAACGCTTGAAAAAGCGTCAGCGAAAAGATTGATTTCGGCAAGTGGTTTCAAGAAGTCATCATGATTTAGTTTAATTCATCCGGTGAATATTTATTCACTTGAAGCGATTTTTTTCTTGTTATGTGTGTGCGAGAAAGACTAAACTAGTGCCAAGATGATTTGCGCAGACGGAATTTGTTTCTGATGCGTTCTATCTAGAACGAATGATGTTTCGCCTACCAGCACAAGAAAGGAAATATTCATGGCCTTTGAACTAAAGTATGCCGACTTGCCGGCACGAGACGAACGCCTCTGCTATGCCGAAGGCGGCAATCCTAATGGACCGGTTCTCCTCTGCATTCACGGAAACTATGGATCGTACTTTGGAATGAGCGCATTTCTCGAAGAAAGCCCGAAAAACTATCGTGTCGTCATCCCTGATTTGAGAGGCTTTGGAAGAAGTTCTTACAATCACCCATATTTCACGCTTAAGGAAATGAGCGACGACTTGATTGAATTGTGCCACGTTATCGGGATAACGAAAGCCACGGTTCTCGGACATTCTTTGGGCGGCGGAGTCGCCATGCAATTCGCAATCGATGCCCCAAATATCACCGAAAGGCTGATTTTGGTGGCTCCAACCTCGGTTTATGGCTATCCGCTATTCAAGGGAAACCAAAAAGATGGATTTAAGCCATTTGAATCGATGGAAGACTGCATGACTTCAACCGATCCTGTCGGCAAAGCTATCCAACTTACGGTCAATACCTTCAAGTCAGGCGATCTCAATGCTTGCATCAAGCTTATGAGCGGCTTAGGCGGTCATAGCGAAGAGCCAAGCGAACGTTTTATCGCGACCATCAAAGAAAGCATGCTTCAAAGGGATTTGCTAGCTGCCGACTGGGCTTTGATGACTTGGAATATAACCGATACGCCAAGCCTATATTCTCCAGGAACCGGGGAATATAAGAAAATCTTAGCCCCAACGCTTCTCTTCACTGCGGAAAACGACACCTTCGTTCTTCCGTTTATGACCGAAGCGAACGTGAATGCATTGAAATGGAAAGGCAAAGACTTCATCCATATTAACTATCCTAATTGCATCCATAACATCTACGCCCCTGAATCCGAGGGCGGACAGAAGACCAAGTTCTTCAAGGATCTCAATTCCTATCTTCTGACCGGCAAAGTCGCCGAATGAAATAAAGTTATCTAAAAAATAAGGAGATAAAAACAATTATGTCTACTAAACCAAATGTTGGTATCGTCGGAACTGGTATCTATATTCCAGAAGGCCGCATGACCGCAAAAGAAATTTCGGAAGCCACCAATGGCGTTTGGTCCGAAGAAGCCGTCGTTAGCAAACTCGGCATCAAGCAAAAGCCAATCCCATCATCCGATTGGACGGTCGATGGCACTCAGGAAATGGGCGCCAAAGCCGCTCTTGATTGCTTAAAGAACACCGGCGTTGACCCAATGGATATCGACGTCATCCTTTGCTTCGGCGAAGAATGGAAAGAATTCCCACTCACCACTTCAGCTTGCTATATCCAAGATAGGATCGGTGCTTGGAACGCTTGGGGCATCGACGTCCAAAACCGTTGCTGCACTTGCGTCGCCGCCATGGAAATCGCTCGCTGCATGTTGATTGCCGATGACACCATCGACACCATTTTGGTCTGTGGCGGATATCGTAACGGAGATTTCGTCGACTATACCGACAAGAACATGTCCATGATGTACAACTTAGCCGCTGGCGGAGCTGCCATCATTTTGAAAAAGAATTACAACAAGAACCTTTTATTGGGATCCCACCTTATGTCCGATGGCTCCCTTGCTCGTACAGCCGGCGTCGAAATCGGTGGCCAAGCCAACCCAATCAATGCCGATAACTGGCAAGAAGCCAAAAAGTCTTTACGCTTGATGGATGCCGTCAAAATGAAGAACCGCCTTAACGAAGTTTCCATGCCAAACTGGTATAACTGCGTTACTCAGGCCTTTAAGAAAGCCGGTCTCCCAGAAAAGATCGATTATCTCTCCGTCTTGCACATGAAGAGATCCGGACACAACGGCTTATTGGCTCATTGGGGATTGACCGACGCCAACTCCATTTATCTTGAAGATTATGGCCATATTGGCCAATGCGACCAAATATTGTCTCTGCACCTTGCCCTCAAAGAAGGCAAAGTCAAAGACGGAGACGTCGTTTGCATGATCGCTGCCGGCATCGGATATGTCTGGTCCGCCAACGTCATCAAATGGGGCGAAGCCAAATAAAACAGCTAACCAATCTTATAAAACAACACCTTCAACAGCATAATTAAGGGAGGCGTACACCCGCCTCCCTACATCGACACGAAAGGAAAAATGATATGAGCGTTATCTTCTCTAATGCATCCATATTGAACCTCTTTGTATCGTTGATTACCGTCTTGGCCATCACTCTTGTCTTCAAGACCTCGACCACGACGAACTTCGCTCAAACCACTATCGCAACCTTCGGCGGCTATTTGGTTGCGAAGCTCGGATACGAACACAACATCAATATCTGGGTTTCGTTGATCATCGGCTTGGTCGTTTGCTTATTGATGGGCTTATTCATCGATACATGTATTATTAGGCGTGCCAAAGCGGCCAACGCCGTCTCAAAGCAAATCATCACCATGGGCTTCACTTATGTTTTGCTTTCTTTGATTTCCGTGGTGATGCAGATTCACGAAGCCGATGGCTCCTTGATCCAGCAGAACCCGGCAACCGTTTTCTTGCCTTTGACCAATACGGTCGATTCAAGCGCCTATGGCTTCAAAATCGGAAACGTCACCTATTATTGGAACACTTTGATTTGCGTTGGCATGGCTGCGATTTTGATTGCCGTATTCTTCATCCTCGTTTATAAGACCAAATTCGGTCTTGGCGTTCGTATGACCGCCTCCAACGAGACGACTGCGCAGATGATGGGCGTCAATACCCATTTGATCACCGCATTCTCCTGGTCGTTTGCTACCATGTTAGGATGCTTCGCCTGCGTTTTCTTGAATAACACGACCGGCGCGTTGAATACGTCGATTATGACTTCCGTCCAATTATTGGCGTTCCTAGCCTGCGTCGTCGGTGGTTTCAATACTTTTTGGGGACCAGCCGTTGCCACGGTCATCATTTGGCTTTTGGGCGCCTTGGTCAATTTGTTGGGAAGCGTTCCAGCTATCTCTGATATCACCATGTGGAAGGATGTCATCGTGTATGGCATCGCCATGATTTTGGTTTTGATCAAACCGAGCGGCCTATTCGGCAAAGCGGTTAGAAAGAAGGTATAAGCATGAGCAACGTAGTCAAATCTTATGTCGCGGCCACTTGTACCGCGAACAATCACCGCAACTTCGGCAAAGAGAAAGCCAAAACCATCTTCGGCAACACCATCAATCAGTTTTTGATCATGGGTGTCGTATTCTTGGTCCTTGGTCTATTGTCTTTGCCATCAGTGGGCGTCATATCTCAAAAATATTCGTCAGTCATCGCAAACATCATGATGTATACCATCGTTTCGTTCGGCTATTGCTTGCTTCTTGGATATGCCGGCTTGGCATCATTGGGTTCTTCCTGCTTCTTAGGGATCGGAGCCTATTGCGCTTTCTATGCGTGTTTGACCTGGGGCTTACCATATATCGTCGCCATTATCATGGCCATCGTAGTCTCCGTCATCATCGGCTTGGCGATCGGCTTTATCTCTCTTCGTATCGAAGGTTTGTTCTTGGCTATCGTCACATTGGGCTTATCGGAAATCATCCGTATTTGCCTGCAAAACATTTATTCTTCGCCAATCAGCGTCACCCGTTTCCTCAAATTTAAATTATTTGGTCAGGTGGTCACCCAATCGCAATTGTTCTTCGTCGTCTTGATAATGATGCTTCTGACGGTCTTTGTCATTTATAACATTATGCGTTCTCCGACCGGACGTAGCATGTTAGCCATGAAGAACTCTGTTCCAGTAGCCCAAGCCTTCGGCGTCAACCTTCTTTATTACAGGGTTTTGGCGTTCATCATCGCTTGCGTCACCGCGGCTTTGACCGGCGTTTGCTATTTGTCCATCGGCCTATCTATCACCCCGACAAACGCATCGGATCCGGCTTTGAGCCTATCGCTGTCATTGAATGTTTTGGCAGCCGTCATCATCGGCGGTTACAAATCGCTATGGGGAACCTTCGGAGGCGTAGTGTTCGTCTTCGGCTTGACATCTTTGTTTGGGGCTCTGTTCCCGACGGCTTCTAGCGCCATCGCCCCTTATATGAACTTGATCATCGGCGTTTTGACCATCCTTGTCGTCATGTTCTATCCAGGCGGTTTCTGGCAGTTGTATTGGACGATAAAATTGAAACTGAAAGCCGCAAAGGCAAAAAGGGAGGTCCGTTTGTATGGCGCAGAATAAGAAAATCAATTCACGCAAGCTTTATCAGGCCATCCTTTCCAACAAAGGCAAAGTCAATCTCTTCTCGGAATATATCGAATATTATGGCGACTTGCTCAACAAAAAGACCGCTGATAAGAGGCAAAGGCTTTTGCAAAAACACGAAGCTGAACTCGCCGCTTACGAATTCTATTTGAAACCTGTCGAAGAAGTTTACGCCACATTCGAAGCGACTGACATCAAAGAGAAAGAAAAAGAACTTAATCTTCTCTATCGCAAAAACCGCGAAGAGAACAAACGTTTGCTGGCCAAGAATCCAGATGCCAAAGAAGATCTCGATTCTGCCTTAGCCACCATCAAAGAAGACTGCGACAAGGAATTGTCCGCTTACAAAGATGGTGTTCTTGCCGACATTGAGGCTGCTCGCGCAGCTGCTGATATCGGCCAAATCAAAGCTGACTATGAGGCTTTGAAAGCCAAACACGAAGCTGAATTTACCACTTTCGACGAAAAGCAAAAAGCGAACAACGAGAAGAAATTCGCTTTGAACAAAGCCAAGCAAAATAAGCGCATTGAGAAAATCAATGCCAAATTGGTCGGCATGGAACAAGCTCTCGCTGACATCAATGAAATCCAAAAGCAAAACACGATTCTCGAAGCCGACGATATCTTGCGCGTCCAGGATCTTTGCATGTATTTTGGCGGTTTGCACGCCGTCGATATGCTCAATTTCAATGTCAAAGAAGGCGAAATCTTTGGCTTGATCGGTCCTAATGGAGCAGGCAAGACCACGGTTTTCAATTGCATCACCCAGTTCTATAAGCCAACTGCCGGTGTATTGGAATTCCGAACCAAAGAAGGCGACATCATAAGCCTTAACAAAGAAAAGGTCCATAACGTCGTTACATTGGGAATTGCCCGTACCTTTCAAAACGTCGAAGTCATCAGAGAATGCACCGTTTTGGAAAACATGCTGATCGCTGCCAATAGGCAATATCAGTCGAATCTCTTCGATCATATCATCCATGACAACATGCTTAAGCTTGAAGACGCAGTCATCACCCAACGCGCTTTGAAAGTCTTGGATTTCATGGGCTTGACCCCATATGCCAATCACTTGGCCATGGGTTTGCCTTATGGCGTCCTTAAGAAAATCGAGATCGCCCGCACCTTGATGACCAACCCCCAATTGATCATTTTGGATGAGCCTGCCGCCGGTCTTAATGACTCAGAAACCAAAGATTTGGCTAAATTGATTCGCCATATCCGCGATGAATACCATTGCACCATCTTGCTTGTCGAACACGACATGGGCTTGGTCATGAGCATCTGCGATCGTATTTGTGCCATCGCCTTCGGCAAATTGTTGGCCATTGGCACTCCGGCCGAGATCCAAGCCAACAAAGCCGTCCAGGAAGCTTATTTGGGTTCCTCGGATGACGATGATAAATAACGAAAGGATCGAAACAATATGCCAAATATCTTAGAAATTAAAGACTTGCGCGTTGCCTATGGTCCTATCGAAGCCATCAAAGGCATAAATCTTAAGGTAGGCGAGGGACAGATCGTTGCTTTGCTCGGCGCCAACGGTGCCGGCAAGACCACGACCCTTTCCTGCGTCTCTGGCGTAGTCAAAGCCAAATCCGGCGAAATCGTCTACAACTTTAAAAAGAAAACCAAAGGCTCCGACGAAGAATCGGATGAGTTAATCGACATCACTAACATGAGACCCGACAAAGTATCCAAATTGGGAATCATGCAGTCTCCGGAAGGCCGTAAGATCTTCTCGGAATTGTCTGTTGAAGACAACCTTATCGCTGGTGCTTATAAGCTTAGGAACAAAAAAGAAGTCAAAGCCAATTTCGACCGCGTTTACGACTTGTTTCCTATATTGAAGGAAAGACGCAAGCAGCAGGCCGGTACCCTTTCCGGCGGCGAGCTTCAGATGTTGGCCGTCGGCCGTGCTTTGATGGGCTCCCCAAGGCTTCTGGTCTTGGATGAGCCATCCTTGGGTTTGGCCCCGCTCGTCATAAAGACCATTTTCGAAACATTGGTCAAAATCAGAGACGAAGGCACAACCATCCTCATCGTTGAGCAAAACGCAAAACAGACTCTGAAAATCGCCGACTATGCCTATTTGCTTGAACTTGGAAAGATCACCAAAGAAGGCACTGGCGAGGAACTTTTGAATGACAAAGGGCTTATTGAGGCGTATTTAGGCGGAAATTAATCTAATTAATTTGCGTTTATTTTGCTTAGATGTGATAATTAACCAAATAGTGATTTACCTTATATAGATCACAAAGGAGAAAAAAATGAAAGAAATCAAAAAGATTTTGATTCCTACCCTTGGCGTAGCTGCTGCAATTTCGTTGGCTAGTTGCGGCATTACCCACACTGGTGAGCCTAACAATGGCGTCACCGTCAATGCCGACGGAACGTACACCGTCCGTGTCGGAAACACCAACGCCACTTCCTTGCTTCCTACCGTTTTCGGACCAATGGAATATGGCTTAGCTGCATATGCTTGGTATTATGGCGAGAACGTCAACGATGGCAAAATTAAGATTGACTACAAACATCTCGATGACGGCTATGTCGCAGCTACCCGTCAGGCCCATACAGTCACCCTTTTGAACAGTGAGAAATGCTTCGGTCTTGTTTATACTTACGAAGATCAGGGCACTTTGCTCGAAAACTACAACAAAGTCGAAGTCTATACCCCTTTGACTAAATCCTATTATCTCGAATCTGGCACTTCCATCGCTTCCTTCCCGGTTCAGCCTATTGACTATGTTGAAGGCGAACATTTGATGGCTACTGCCTTTGCCTCCACCAAGAAGGGCGGCTTGGGTGCCACCAAAGTCGGTGTTATCGCCGGCAAATCCAATACTGGCAACGATGAAGTCGAAGCCATGAAGGCCGAAGCCAAGAAATGGGGAAAAACCGAAAACAAAGATTACTTCATCCAACGTTTGGATAACGTCACCGGCGCCGATCCAACTGCCGCCGTCAAATCTTTGAAAGATAGCGGCTGCGATGTTGTTCTCATCACCGACGCGACTTATTTCTTCCTTACTTCAATCCAGCAAATGGCCGCCCAAGATTGGAAGAATGTCACCGTCTTAGCCTCCTATAAGCTCTCCAATTCTCTTTATTTGAGTGGCGCTTATGCTTATGGCGCTTGCAACGACGGACGTCGTTTGCTCACTCCGGGCTGGATTGCCGCTGGCGTCCAGAACGCAGAGACCTATGATGAATGGGCCGAATATGTCAAAGCTTTGACCCTTTATGCCAAAGAAAATGGCGAGACCCTCGCTACCGTCGAAACCGAAACCGCGAAAGGCGCTGCCGGTAACCCTGACGTTGTCGAAGAGCTCATCAAAAAATATGATTGGGCCAAAAATGGCGTTTCCACTTACTTCTATGACTCCTATGCCATGGCTGGCTATATCGGAATGTATGTCTTCGCCGAAGGTTTGACCCATCTCTATGACCAAAAACTTTTGGATACCGCTTCTACCGAAGACTATACCGCCGTCATGGAAAAATACGGAATGAAGATTCCTATGTCCACCGTCGAAGTCAGTCTTAAAAATGGCCGTCGTACTGGCGCCGAAGCCTTCACTCTTGTCGAAGCAACCGCTGAAAACCACACCTTAGGAGAGCCAGCTCGTACCTTCAAGACCACTGCCGACCTCCGCTAATAGTAAAACAATTATGTTTTAGCCAAAGAGATTGGGAGAAATCCCAGTCTCTTTTCTTTAATAATTTAAAGAATGCGTTTTCTTTGCTATGATTTCTCTTAGTCCATAAAGGGGGCTTTCGTTTATGCTATTGACGGATATTGGCAATTTGATTTTTTCAACGCCTGAAGCAACCACGATAACCATATTGAATATCGTTTTCGGAGTTTTGATTTTCGCCGCTATCGACGTAGTGGTTTTCTTGTTGGTCAAGAAGTGGTCACTCAGATTATTGATTTTAGGAAGCGAGATAGCGTGTTTCGCTGGATGGATGTTTGATATCTATGTTTTGATGTTATTGTCCGGACTGCTTTGGATCGGCTCATTGGTTTTCGCGATCTTCGTCAATTTCGGCGAAGTCAGAGCTACGATAAAAAGCGGCAAAAACAAATTCTTGGCCAATATTTTCAAAAGAGGCAAAGACAGCAATAACAAAGGCGAGGAACTTTTCGATAGAGAAGAAGTTTATCAAAAAGTCGTTGCTGCGGTGGTTAACCTTAGCAGAAGCAAAATCGGTGCTTTGATCACGTTTGAAAGATGCGATGATCTAAGCGATCAGATGAAGACGGGATCGATGTTGAATGCCCCTGTATCCGCCGAATTATTGCAAACGATATTCTATCCTGGAACCCGTTTGCATGATGGCGCAGTCATAATCCGCAAGGACAAAATCGCTGCGGCTTCGGTATATTTTAGACCGACTACCCGCCCATTGACCGGAAAATTCGGTTCAAGGCATAGGGCTGCTTATGGCATTTCCGAGACAACGGATTCGGTAACCATCTTGGTTTCGGAAGAAACCGGACGTATCTCGATAGCCTTTCAAGGCGAATTGACCCCAGTAACTCCCGATAATATTCTTCGCATCTTGAAAGAAGATATGGAATCTCAAAGCGAAGATAACGCTAACTAAGAAAGGAAATACGAATTATGGGTACCCCGCACATAAATGCCAACCAAGGCGATTTTGCCAATATCGTTTTGATGCCAGGAGATAGCTATCGCACTCGCTGGATTGCCGAAAATTTCTTGAAAGACGCGAAATTGGTGAGCGATGTCCGCGGTATTTTTGGATACACTGGATATACTCCGAACGGAAAAAGGATTTCGGTCATGGCTTCAGGGATGGGAATTCCATCCATTGGGATTTATTCTCATGAATTGTTCACCGAATATGGCGTTGATATCATCGTTAGGATCGGAACATGCGGATCCTACCAACCTAATGTCCATCTTCGCGATATCGTCATCGCCCAAGGCGCATGCACCGATTCGGATTGGATGGCCCAATATAATCTTAATGGCGGCAAATATTCCGCTATATCGGATTTCGGATTATTAAGAGATACGGTCGAGATAGCCGAAAGACAGAATCTTCCATATCATGTCGGAAATGTGTTCTCTTCCGATATCTTCTACGATGTCGATCCTAATGCCGGAGAGAAATGGGCGAGATTAGGCGTTTTGGCAGTCGAAATGGAAGCTTATTCATTATTCTCCAATGCGGCTTATTTGAACAAAAAAGCCTTGGCCATTCTTACTGTTTCCGACGCCAAAGGCGAAGGAATGACCGTCGAGCAACGCCAAGAAGGCTTAAATGACATGGTCAGCCTTGCCATAACTTTGGCGGAGAAATACGCCGATTAAGAAAAATTATGCCAAAAGAGATTCGCTTAACCATATGGATAATTTTATTTATCGTAATCGTCTTGGCGTTTCTTTTTTGGATATTCTTCCCTTTGATAAAAAAGAACAAAATGCGAAGGGACCCAAAGAAAATATTTCATAAGAAAGTAATGAAAATAGCTGAATATGGCGATTATTACCTTCTTAACGAAATCAAAGTACATCCAGAGGATCCTTCTTCTCCTTCCATCGATCATCTTTTGATCGGAAACAAATATTTTTATCTGATATACGATTATTATTTCGAAGGTGCGGTGGATGCGGCTCTAAACGATGATTATTGGACTTACCATAAAATGGGCGGGACCAAATCGAAAATCATCAATCCTTTACGGAAGTCATTTGAAATAAGCGACTATTTCTCTTTGGCGAATTCTTTGGATTCCTCCTATGTTTTGACTATCGTGTTGATCAATGACGATTGCTTCATAAATCCGATAAAAAACACGAATCAGAAAATCAATTTGGCCACTTTGTCCAAATTGGAAAAAATAATCAATAACTTTGAATCCCAGCCAATAGGCAATTTCGATGGCAACGCCTTGAATATAATAGTCGACCATTTCGTCAAAAAGAAAAACAATGCAAGCGAATAAAGAAATCAAATTCAACCCGAAAACCGTCATAAAAGAGATGAAATGCAGCCAAAGGAGGACTTTTGTCTATTCTTTGAACTTGGCTCTTGCTACTATTGCCGTTTTCGCGGGTGCCATTTTCTTTACGAGGAATGTTTTATATTTGCTTATCCCCTTCATTTTGATACCTTGGGCTTATGCTTCGACGATGATGATTTTGGATAAAAACGCCAATGACGAATCGGCCCCATCAATGTTTTTTGCTTCGTTTTCATATTATTATCGGAATGGGGTATTTGGATCGTATCGATTGATAAGAAATTATTTCGTTGGCTTATTGGTCTCCTTGTTCGTGTCATTCATCACCGGGGCTATTTATTATTTCATAGCCGTAAAAGCCGGTGGCGAATTATCCAAATTGTTAAGCCAGGCTTATTTCTATCTATCCAATGGGGACATGGCCTCGTTGAAATCGCTTTTGTCCGTGGAATCTTCTTTGACCAAAATGATAGAGACGATATTCGCGGTTGAATTCGTCATATTCTTTTTGATTTTTCTCCATTCGTTTGGAGTTTATGGGATAAATGCCTTATCCAAATCGGCTGCTTTGATCAATTCTCCGACGAATCGTTTGTTTTCGAAGGTCGTTAGAACGAATTGGAAAGAATTCTTCAAAATATATTATGGGATGTTATATCCGTTGCTTATCATTGAAACAATAGGCGGGGTTGGCGGTTATTTTTTATCGACTCTGATTTCGTCATTTAATTTGGAACAAAGGATAATCTTTGCTATCGGGGTTGCCATAGTCCTGCTTTCGATGTGCTTTGGCTATTATGTCCACGCTTTGGCTTTGATGGAAAACGTTTATGCCAAAATGGTAGTGGATTTCTTGATGAAGTCGGCGGAGGATATGCTGTCTGACCCAGAATTCTTGGAAGAATTCAACGAAAACGAGCAAAATGAAATAAAAGAAAATTTCGAAGAACTCAAAAAAATAGCCAAACAAGAAAAAAATCATTGCGATTTTGATGGCGAAAATGATAATGACGACATCGAAAGCGAGGATGACTAAAATGAAAATTAAAAAAATATCGATTTTGTTTGTATTAAGTGCGACGTTTTTGCTAGGATCTTGCGGCGAAACGAACGATTCTCCGAACTCTGACTATTCATCATCTACAGCTGGCAGCGAGAGTTTCTCTTCATCTTCATCTTCATCTTCATCGTCAAGTTCCATTGACTGGGGATTTGATTCGGATGTCGATATTTCTTCTGATGAAGCGTCTGATTTTTCGCTTAGCAGTGAAGACGCTCCGGAAGGCTTTGTCTTTGATGAGACGAGCAATACATACACGATCAATTCTGCGGGCACCTATTCATGTTCAGGGAAATTGATCGAAGGGCAATTGGTCGTTAACGCCCCAGATTTGGAAGTGACGATTGAATTGAATGGCGCGACCATATCCAATTCAAACAATTCTCCGATTTATATAATCGAGGCGGATCAAGTCGATATTTCAGCCAAAAAAGGAACCGAGAACAAAATATATGATTTAAGAAACGTCGACACCGATGAGGATTCGACTCTAGGTGGTGCGGCGATTTATGCCGAATGCGATTTGACCATCAAAGGAAAAGGGACTCTGAAGGTCATTTCAAATTACAACAATGGCATCCATACCAAAGATGATTTGGAAATAAAGAACCTCACTCTTTTGTCCAAAGCCGTCAATAACGCGATCAAAGGCAACGATTCTTTGAAAATAGATAGTGCCAGCATAACCGCGGTATCTTCTGGCGGAGATGCAATAAAGACCAATTCGACAGACTATAACAAAAAGAACGTCCAGCGCGGAACGGTTACGATTTTAGATGGCTCCACATTGAATCTTTATTCGGCTCAAGATGGCATCGATTCGGCTTCCAATGTCGATATATCAGGCGGCGAAGTCAATATCTATACCGATAAATATTCTTCATATACCGCGGATGGGACATCGACTAGCCAAAGCATGATCTATCTTCGCCTGCCATCGTCTATCTATTCCAAAAATTATAAATATTCGGCTTATTTCACTGATTCCGATGGCAACGGAACATGGTCAAATCTCGAATATCACACCTCCGCAGCCGCTAACGAAGGGGGTCCGAATGGGGGTGGTCCTGGCGGTCCTGGCGGAGGCCATGGCGGATCTACGACCTATTATTATTACAAAGTCGCAAAGCCAACGAATGCGGCATCCGTCGTTTTCTATGCTTATAGTTCGTCCCAAAGCCAAGGCCAATCTTCTTCTTATGTAGCTAAAACAACTTCAAATACGACCATTCCAACCAGCGGTGATACCTATCAAGTCACCCAAATCTATGGAACTACGATCGTAAGCGGCGGTTGGAATTCATACGCGTCTTCAAGCGGCAATAATGGCCTTGATTATTCTTGCAAAGGGATCAAAGCGGACAATGAAATCAATATTACCGGCGGAACGATAAATATCGTGGCCAGAGATGATGGCATTCATTGCAATAACGATAATATTTTGGAATCAACCAACGCCAACGGACTTGGGAACATAACCATTTCCGGAGGTACAATCAGCGTAGCTTCCGATGATGATGGCGTTAAGGCTGACCAAGATTTGCTAGTGACTGGCGGTATCATCAACGTCACCAAATCCTATGAAGCTTATGAAGCTAATCGCGTATTGGTCGAAGGCGGAGAATCGACTTTGTATGCTTCGGATGACGGCATCAATGCCGCGGAAACCGGCAGCTATACCCCATTAGTAAAAATTAGTGGAGGATTGAATGATGTCACCGTTCCAAGCGGAGATACTGATACGATCGATTCCAATGGTTCGTTTGAAATGACTGGTGGCACGTTGATCCTTAGAAATGGCTCAAATGGTGGATATCAGCCTCAAACCGGCGGAACTTTGGATGTTGATGGAACAATATCCGTCAATGGAGGAACTCTTGTAGCGATCGGCCAAATCGGAGAGACCGTAAACGGATCTATATATAACACTTCAACTTCGTTGCAGTCAGGATCGTATACCTTGACGGATGCGTCAAACAATGAATTGGCGGCTTGGGAATTAACCTCAACATACAAAGCTTATATGTTTTGGTCCGACCAATTCATTTCCGGCGGATCTTATTACGTAAACAGAGACGGAACAAAAGTCATTGCCCTTAAGAAATAAACCAAGCCCTTGGAAAACACAATTTTCGAGGGCTTTTATTATGGCTTCATGGATTTCAAAGTACTTCAATGTTAAATAAAAAACTCATCTCCAAATTTTAGAGCGAAGCAGCAAAATTCGAGCTTTTAACGGATCTCGCGCCGTGATTTCCGGCCTTGATTGACCGAAAGCGGCGCCTTATGATTTGATTGCAGGCCAAAGGCGTCGGAAAGAAGGCGCGCCGAAAAGGGGCCCTGAGAAAACCCATTTCCAAATTAAGAGGTCATCTCCAAATCCCCCGGACGGCAATTATCCGATCAGTTCCGGGCTCAGGAAGACGCTGTCTGGCTCGATGAATTCGTACTCTGCACTAGTCAAGAGAAAGTGGACAGCCCCCTGTCCTTTTTTCGCCTTGGCTGTCCACCGTCGGCTATTCGCTGTCCTCTTGCCCCTGTTTCTCGCCTTTCTCCCTTTTCGCGCCTCTCCAGCTGCCATAGAACTTCTCTGTGAACTGCTTTGGCGTCAGATATCCGAGGGCGAAGGCCGGCCTTCTCTCGTTGAAGTACTCGACGTATGCCCCCACGCTCTCCTCCACGTCCTCCGAGGAGCCTATGGAGAAATCCGAGAATAGCTCGTCCTTCACCCAGCCGTTTATGGCCTCCATGGCCCCGTTGTCGGTAGGGGTCCCTGCCCTGGACATCGATCTCGTGATATCGTATGTGGGCAAAAGCTCATTGAAGCTTTTGGAGGAATACACGGCGCCTTGGTCCGAGTGAAGGATCATGCCTAGGCCCTCGTATTCCTTTTTCTTCTCCAGCAGCTTCC
>CAVJSS010000010.1:0-39025 GCA_963652335.1 uncultured Eubacteriales bacterium
AATACCCTTATAAAAGTTAGATGTTATCTCGCTTTATAAGGGTTTTTATTCTTTTGCAAGTCGGAAAGACAGGAAATATTACTATCAATCTCTCAAAAAGTCGAATATCGTCGACATCACTTTTTCATCTAATGTCGTAGCCTTATGAATATCCATCTTCAACGAATCGGAACAATTGATCGTCCCTATCCCGTGTTTTAGGAGATCTCCAAGATAATTTTCAGCCTCATGGGTATACATGACTTGATGTTTCGATCCATGGACCATCACGTATTTGAATCTATCGTCATTGCCAAATTCCTTATTTAGGACGTCTCCGTTGAATTCGTGAGGCACCAATGGATCCTCGCTTCCAACGATATATAGCAATTCCGCCTTGCTTTGACGAATCATCTTCCTTGCGTCTATATCGGAATTTTTCCCTCCCATAAGCCTATTGGCCAAGGCGATTGGGATATAGGTGAGCTTTTTATGTTTTTGAGTCCTATTGACTATCGTGGACGATGGTTTCAAAAAACCGGCTAATGAAACGCATTTCTCGATTTTGTATTTAGGGTTTAAAGCCAGCATTGACTGATAACCGCCCCACGAATGTCCATAGGCGAATCTTCTTAATCCCTTCGCTTCTTCATCGTTTTCTATCCATTCGAAGAATTTCCTTTGGGTTTCATATACCCGCCCCAAGGACTTTATCCCTTTTCCTTCGGAGCGCATACAGCCAAGGCAATCATAGGCATAAACAAGATAACCTTCCTTGCATAACCTAGCTATTTCCATCATGTAGGCATTTCTTCCGGATCCTATTCCGTGAAAGAGACAGACCAATGCCTTCGGCTTAACGCCTTCAACGAAATATTTGGATCCGTCTATCAGATATTTGCCATCAAAAAAGGAAAAGTTCGTTTCTTTGATGCCTAAATTTTCTGGGCTGAAGTAAGGAAAGCTGGGATTTCCATCCCAGCGGTGATCCATTTTCTTTTTGAGCAATTTAACAGAAAGCAGCGTGCCGATCATTTTCTCCGTCCCCCGATAAGATGGAATAATGCCGAAATGATATTACCATTTGCCAAATTGAGGCAAGACATCAATTTGTTTTCTTTGGCCCCATAATTGTTCAATAGACGGATAGGCATCTCGATTTTGTTGGCGGTCCATTGTTTTTGATGGGCTTTGGACAACGATGGATCCATTTGTTTTTGGAGTTCTTCGATTATCTTCTTACCGATCTTTTTTTCGGAAACGTTTTTCAACGTCGATTCGAAAGAAAAGGCGTCCCCATTATATAAGGATCTGTTTTTGATTCGGTGCCCCAAAAGCTTTTCGAATTCGTTATCGCTTGGAATGAATAAGGATTTATTTGTGAAATAATAATACGAAGGAAGGGCTTCTTTATGAGGCTTCTTGAAATTGGATTTGATTGTTATCTTCCCAATAAGTTGTAGGCTATCGGATGATTTTCCTGCCAAGATATCATATTTCCCTTCTTCTACTTGCCATTGGTTGGTCTCGATATCGAAGTAAGCGAAATCCTTGTAAGACAAAGTCGTTTTTACTTGTTTCGTTTCCCCTTCGTCCAAATCCACTTTGATGAAATCCTTCAATTCGACGATGGGCCTAAAAACATTTCCGCCCTTGCATGAAACGTAAAACTGCACCGTTTCTTTGACTTTTCTGCGGCTCATGTTGTAAACCTTCAAGGAGGCCTCGATTTTCTCGCCTTCGTTTAAGGCGTTTTTGTCTAAAGATGGCTCTTTGCAAACAATGCGGCTATAACTAAGCCCATGCCCAAATGGGAAAAGGACATCCAGTCCAGCAGAAGCATAATATCTATATCCCACATAGATCGATTCTTTGTAAGGAGATGGGACTTTGTATATCGGATAGAAGCAAGACGATGGGACGGATGAATAGGAAAGGGGCCATGTCTCCGGGAGACGGCCGGAAGGATTGACTCTGCCAATTAAGATACGATGCAAGGCTTTG
Organism: uncultured Eubacteriales bacterium; assembly: GCA_963652335.1. Classification (GTDB taxonomy): domain Bacteria; phylum Bacillota_I; class Bacilli_A; order RFN20; family CAG-826; genus UBA4951. Next base: position 1,984 of record CAVJSS010000010.1, read on the forward strand.
GCCGACATTTCCCCGCCGAAATAGCAAATGACTATGGCTTTAGCCTCCTCAGCCATCGGCAATTCATATGGCGTCCCGGACACAACGACCAATATGACGTTTTTGTTGTGCTCATAGATGTGCTTGAAGGTCGCTATCTGAGAAGCGGGCAAACGCATGTTCTGACGATCGTATTCTTCGGATTCGTCGTAAGGAAGACTGCCGACGACATAAACCACGTTTTTGCATCTGGAGGCTAATTCTTCGGCATCGATCATCAATCTTTCAGCTTCCGATTGGCTAACGTTTTCCTTCAAAGAATATCCAGGTGCGTAAGCTAGAGAATGGCCGGATTCGTTGCAATATTTGGATATTTCCCTAAGCAATGAGTCAGAGAGCTTCGGATTGACGCTGTTTTCGCATTTTCCGGATATTTGAAACGTCTCCGCCAAAGCTCCGATTACGCAAGTGTCTTTATAAGAGCGAAGAGGCAAGATGCCATCGCTGTTTTTGGCTAAAACAATGCTTTCTTCGGCCACTTCTTCAAGGATGTTATATTGATCTTCGTCGCTTATGGCCGCCATTTTTGGTCTTTCCTTGGCTTTCAAAGCCAAAGTCAAAATCCTTTTGGCCGAATCATCGACCTTGTCGCTGTCTAGTTTTTTCTTTTTCAAAGCGCAGAGCAAATCCCCGCTTCGTTTGACGAAGCAAGGCATCTCCAAGTCGATTCCCGAATTATGGCTCAATATAGGGCTTGGGCAGGCGTTCCAGTCAGACACAACCACACCTCTGAATTTCATTTCTTTTTTCAATATGTCGTTAAGCAAATGCGGATTATTGCTGCAATCGGTTCCGTTTATTTTGTTATAAGCGGTCATGACCATCCATGGATCGCTTTCTTTTATCCCGATTTCAAAGGCTTTCAGATATATTTCTTTTAATGCCCTCATATCCACTTGGGCATCCATATGGGCGAAGGAAGTCATCTGGTTTGAGCAAACGAAATCTTTAAAGCAAGCTCCAACGCCTTCCGATTGGATGCCTAAAGCGAAAGCTGCGCCGATCTTCCCAGTCAATATAGGGTCTTCTGAATACAAATTGAAATTAGCGCCGTTCAAAGGGTTCCTTTTTATTCCAAGCGACGGAGCCAAAATCACATCGGTATTGGCTTTGATTGCTTCATAGGCCAACGCTTTGCCTAAATCGGTGGCAAGGGTTTTGTTCCAAGTTGAAGCCAAAGCAACGGAGGAAGGAAAGCAAAGAGATTTCAGATCGCAATTGAGTGCGATGCCATTCGATCCATCACGCATCGAAAAAGAAGGAACGTCGTATTTAGGAAGTTTGTTGCTTAGGTGTGCGCCGTTTCCATAAAGCAAAGTCACCTTCTCCTTTTTTTTCAAGAGTTTGAGCAATTCTTCGGCGTTGGCGCTTTCCTTTTTCCATTTGTTTTTTTTCATCGTTTTCTTCCTTGACGTGTTCTTTCCCCAAAGAATGATAATAGGCTGATTTCATAATGAAAATCACGCTTATTCGATAATACTCTCATGAAGCGGATTTTGGAATTGATTCCAAAAAGCAAACCAAGGGGTAATCAATCTCGATAAGCAAAAGAAAACCGTCCCTTAAGGACGGCGTTTTGTAAGTTTGGTGGAGCGTAAGAGGATCGAACTCTCGACCTCCTCCATGCCATGGAGGCGCTCTCCCAGCTGAGCTAACGCCCCAAACTTGCGCTTAGCGCATTGAAAAATATATTCATCAGACAAACGCTTGTCAAGAAAATGATATCCAAACGATTGAAAAAGGCCCAGCATTTGGGCCTTGGATGATTAATTGGCGTCGCCGAGCCGATTCGAACGGCTGACCTACTGCTTAGGAGGCAGTTGCTCTATCCAGCTGAGCTACGGCGACATCGCCTCCTAAGAGGTTAACTCAATGATCAACGATTGTCGATTGGAAGAATGCTGGTCAAAGTCATTCTTGAATCGATAATAGACATTATTTCGTTTTTGTCCAGTTTTCTCTTATCCAATGCGGTAACGGTAAAAGCTATTTGCAGGGAGCTCCTGCCATCGCTTCCCTCGACAAGCTGCGAATTTATTCTCGATAATTCCCAACCTTCGTCTTCGGCTATTTTATTCAAGGTAGTCAACAAAGGCTGCTCAGCCGGTCCAGAAAGGATGAACATTGGGGAGACAGAGGCTATTTTTTCCTCGGCTTTCCTAAAATAAGTCAAAATGAAGAGGATAAATACGGTAGCTAGGACAGCGATGATGAAATTCATCGAACCACACGCAAGGCCGACGGCCATGGTCGCCCAAATCGAAGAGGCGGTCGTTAGCCCAGTAACGCTAGCGCGGTTATGAATAATGGCACCTGCGCCCAAAAAACCGATGCCAGCTATGACTTGAGCCGCCAAACGAGCAGCGTCGCGTTGAGAATCCGAAAGTGGGAAACCATAGATTGAAATAATCATGATGATACAAGAGCCAAGTCCGACCAATAAGTGAGTACGGAGACCGGCGCTTCTTCTGCGTTTTTCCCTTTCCATGCCAATCAAGCCCGTCAAAAGGGCGCATAAAGCGACGGCAATCAAGCATAGAACGAAGTTGCCATAGCTCCAAGTTCCCTCAGGAAGAGGGGTCGTGGAGAAATTGTTATTGAACCATTCGGCAATCTTTTGGTCGATAGTCACTATGTTGCCTAAAATAACCATATAAATATCCTCCAAAGCACCTTAATGCATTATACTATGAAAGCCATAAATATGCGGTTTTCTTAAGAAAAAAGCGGTCTCATTTATGCGCTTAAGCCAAATTTAGAGTTATTATTCAGTCATGAAACATTACGTAAAGCGTTTTATCGAACTTGAGCAAGCCAACGAAAGGGTCGCTTATTTAGATGTCGGAAAGTCTGAAAAAGTCATATTGCTGATCCATGGCAACCAATCAAGTTCGATCCATTACACCCCGCTCATAGAATTACTGGAATGCGATTATAGAGTAGTCGTCCCAGACATGAGAGGTTATGGCGATACCACATATAATCAAAGGCCTTTTAGGCACGTCCACGAATGGAGTGAGCTGATCGAAGAGTTTTGCGATTCGTTGAATCTAAAGCCTGAGGCCGTGGCCGGCTGGTCAACAGGTGGGGCAGCTGCGATGGATTTGGCCGCGGATCGACCGGATATCGTCAAGAAACTAATCTTGATCGATCCTTTGTCATTTAGAGGCCATCCCTATTTCAAACGGGATGAAAGCGGAAAAACAATTTACGGAGCCACTTATTCATCGCAAGAAGAAATGGCTAATGATACGCCATTGAAAATAACCGGAATATGGGCGGAAAACAACGATTTCAAACATATGGGTGCCATGTGGGACAAACTTATTTATTCAGCCGACCATCATCCAAACAAAGAAGATCATTTGATCTATCTAAAAGAAACCTGCAAGCAAAGATGCATGCCTGAATCATATTGGGCTTTATCGACTTTCAATATATCCAATGCCCCAAGCCTATATGCGCCTGGAAACGGCAAAATAAGCAAAATAAAGCAACCTGTCCTTCTATTTTGGGGAAAGCATGATTTAGCTATCCCATGGTTCTACCAACATGAAAATTACGATTATTTTAGAACTAGAGATCCGGGCAAATTCACTTATGTTGAACTCGATTCTGGACATAGCCCGATTTCCGATCAGCCCAAAGCGATGGCGGAAGCAATAAAAGAATTTTTAAAATAAAGCGGATACATACTGCACAATTTAGTTATAAGGTTATTCTTATTGGAGTTTTAAAATCAGAACAAGTTTTGGAATAAACGGAGATCAAATAATTATCATCTAAAACGAAATGCTTTAGATGGTTTTCGGCAAAAAGAGTCGTTTCAAAAGAATCAAGCGGAATTGATAATCCATTGCCTAAGGCTTTGACATAAGCTTCCTTTGATGTCCATATTTGATAAAAAGCTTGATCTTTTCTGTTTGAATCATTGATGAATCTGCGGTCCAAATCAGTGAACATCCGCTCTATTTTCGAATTGTGTGGCACCATTTTTTCAATATCTATTCCAACGTCGTCAAGACTAAGCGCGACAACGCAAAACCCTTTCGAATGGCTTATTGAAAATTGATATGGACAATACTTTAAAAAGGACTTTCCCTTTTCTCCAATCGAATATTCATAGTCATCGATATTGATGGAATTAAGTTTTAACGCTTCCTTCAATAGCAAATAAGCCGAAACCGATGCGTTTTTATTTTTTTGTTGAGATAATTTGGCTATCGATTCTCTTTTCTTAAAAGGGACGGAAGCAAGACAATGTTCATAGTCATCCGGTTGAAATTCCTTGATTTTCGAATAATAGATAACGACTTTGTTCATGTTGATATTCTATATCATCATGGTAAAAATAAGTTAGGAGGTTTGCTTATGAGAGAAACTATAAGAAATTTCCAAGGTCAAATAATCGGCTTTATCGATACCGATTCATCAGGAAACAAAACAATCAGAAATTTCGGCGGTCAAATACTTGGGTTTTACAAAGCCGACCGCAACTGCACCACAAACTTCGGCGGACAAATCCTTTATTTCGGCGACATGTCCTCCTCTCTTTTGAAATAATCTTTAAGCTAAAAAGGTCACTTGGCGCTTTAAATGGTGTTATGCTTTAACGCGCTATGTTATGGGCGGCTTTATCAATCGTTGTTGTTTCGGTTCTTGGGATGATTTTTTGCGTGTCGTTATGTCCTGTCGTCAAAATAAAAGGTCATGGCTTCCAAACTTTTTACTGGGCTCCATTGATAGGAGCCATTATTTTATTATCCTCGACCTTGACTGATTTCAACGCCTTTTTAAAAGGATTGGTGACAAACGATGGCATCAATCCATTGCAGATACTTGGCCTATTCTTTTCCATGGTGTTTATATCCGAGGTGTTAGACGAAGTTAATTTTTTTTAATTATTTGGCTTCCAAAGCAGCAGCGAAAGCAAAAGGGAAACAAATAAGTTTTTTCTTCATTCTGATTCTTTTGACTTCCATTCTGACGCTATTTACTTCGAATGATGTGATAATCATTACGTTCACGCCGTTCATTCTTCACTTTTGCAAAAGATCGAAAATAGATCCTTGGTCATATTTGATTGCCGAATTCGTTTCAGCCAACACGATTTCAATGGTGTTTTTGATTGGCAATCCCACCAATGTTTATTTAGCATCATCGTTTAATGTTTCTTTCGCTGATTACTTCTTTATTATGTGGCTGCCTTCTCTATTCGCCTTCGTAAGCAGTACCGCGATTATGTATTTAATCTTCAGAAAGAAGCTCAAGGATCCGATAGAATCATCTTCCGAAACGTCAGCGATCAAAGACAAGCCTATTTTCATTGCTGCGGTATCTCTCCTAGGCACAACCGTAGCAATGATGGTCATTTCATCTTTCATCAATATCCCATTATGGATCATATGTGTCTTTGCAGCGGGTCTCCTTTTGCTTTTCATTATCTTTTATGGGATTAAAGACAGGACTCACTACAAATATTTGGCATCTTCCATAAAACGTCTTCCTTTCGGATTGATTCCATTGTTGCTTTCGATGTTCGTTATTGTCTTAACTTTAAAACAGTATGGGGTAACGGAGAAGTCTGCCACGCTTTTAAATACTGATTATCCAATATTAAGTTTTGGCATTACAGCGTTTATCGGGGCCAATATAATAAACAATATACCTTTAAGCGTCTTGTTTTCCGATATTCTTAAATTTATTCCTTTTTCAAATGGGGCGTTATATTCAACGATCATCGCCACCAACATCGCTGCATATTTGACTCCTTTGGGCGCTTTGGCAGGCATTATGTGGATGGGAATAATCAAGAAGGATGGCTTAAAATTCAGCTTCCTCGATTTTATCAAATATGGATTGGCAATATCGATTCCCACGTTCGCGATGTCATTATTTGGTCTGTGGATTAGGTTGCTATTTTGACTTATGAACATCAGCATCAAATAATAAAAACGGCCATTAATAATAAGGCCGTTTTCTTTATCAGTGGTCGGAACGACGAGAATCGAACTCGTGACCTCCTGGTCCCGAACCAGGCGCACTACCGACTGTGCTACGTCCCGATGCGAATCAACCGCATAGGCTAAAATATATCACCACTAATTGAAGAAATCAAAGAGAGACAATTGATCGCTCTCTCCCATTCCATCCAACGCCCCGGCATCGCTTAAATCAACGATATTGGTTTCTGACAAAGACGTTCTTTTGCGGAGATCCTCTTTGGAAGTGAATTCTCCGTCTTTCCTTGCCTTCACAACCGACTCGGCCGCACTTTGACCCAAACCATCGATAACGGCAAAAGGAGGATATAGGGCGTTGTTTTCCTCATCGATGACAAAATCGTGAGCTTCTGATTTATAAAGGTCGATGTCATGGAATTTGAATCCGCGATCCAAAAATTCCGCGCAAACCCTCAAACCTTTCAAAATTTCTTCTTCCTTAGCAGAAAGAGGATTGCTCCGATCTTTGCTTCTCGCCTCCAAAGAATCGATGCGTTCGACCACCGCAGATAAGCCTTCGATCATCACCTTCAAATCGAATTTTTCGACATGGTCGGACAAATAAACGCCATAGAAGTGAAGCGGTTTGTATAACTTATACCAAGCGTTTCTAACGGCGTTGATAACGTAGGCCGTTGCATGTGCCCTAGGGAAAAGATATTGGATTCTTCTGCAGGATTCAATATACCATTCGGGAATGCCGTGTTCTCTAAGCATTCCGACCTTTTCTTCAATCTTGGTTCGATTGGCATGCCCTTTGTTCTTACGAACTATTTCCATGAATTTGAAAGATTCGAGCTTGTCACAGCCCATTTCGATCAAATACCGCATGATATCGTCACGGCAGCCAATGACCGAAGTGATGTCGGCTTTCCCCTGCTTGATCAAATCTTGGGCATTGAAGGCCCAAACATCGGTTCCATGGGATAAGCCTGAGATCGCCAATAAGTCGTTGAAGGTTCTTGGTTTGGCTTCGCTTAAAAGCCCTTGAACGAATGATGTTCCGAATTCAGGGATGCCTATCGCTCCCGTTTGGAATTTCAACGGATTGGTCTTAAGCCCTAGATTCTTAGGAGAATAAAACAGCGAAATGACCTTCTTGTCATTCATCGGAATCGATTTGAATGGAACTCCTGAGCTTAAGGCCAACTTGCGCAAAATCATTGGCTCAAGTTGGCCTAAAAGATCTAATTTAAGGACTTCGTCATGCATTGAATTGAAGTCAAAATGAGTCGTTAGCCAATCGGAACCTATGTCTTCTGCTGGATATTGGTAAGGGGTGAAATCGAAAACTGACATATCTTTCGGTATGACGACGATACCTCCTGGATGCTGTCCAGTGGTGCGCTTGACCCCTTTGCACATATTGGCGATCATTGCGATTTTGGCAGATGGGATGCTGCTTGGATCGATACCTTGCCTTTCAAAATAGCCCCTTACGTAACCGAAAGCGTTCTTATCGGCAACGGTTTGGATCGTGCCGGCCCTAAAGCAATTCTCAGGTCCAAGAAGCTGCCTTGTATAATCATGGGCAATGGATTGATAATCTGGCGGGAAGTTCAAATCGATATCAGGCGTTTTGTCCGCATTGAAGCCCAAGAACGTTTCGAATGGGATATTTTGACCATTGGCTTTCATCAAAGTGCCACATTCTGGGCAATATTTGTCTTCCAAATCAAAGCCCGAGCAGATCTTTGGATCGGTGCTCCATTCGAAATGTTTGCATTTAGGGCAAAGATAGTGAGGCTCAAGAGGGTTCACTTCGGTAATATCGGCCATCGTAGCAACGAAAGAAGAGCCGACCGAACCACGTGAACCGACGAAATATCCGTCAGCATCTGCTTTGTTGATAATTTTATGGGCAATGTAATAAATAACCGAATATCCGCCGTTGATAATGCCGTTAAGTTCTTTGTCTAAACGTTCTTTTACTTTTGGATCCGGGTTCGGGCCATAATATTTTTCCAAATTCGAATAGCAGAGTTTTCTAAGCAATTCATCCGATCCGGGCAAGTTGGCGTTTGGGGCGAACGTTCCTTCCTTTATTGGATAGACGGTTTCAATTTGATCGGCAACCCAATTGGAATTACCGATGACGAATTCCTTGGCCCTATCTTCCGACACCCATGCTTTGAATGAATCAAGCATCTCCCTTGTGGAGCGGAAATGTTGGTCTGGGTTTGGAAACGGCGGAAGCTTTTCTCTAAAGGACGGATTAAGGGGGTGCCTGCCACCGCCAATAGCTTTGGTGTCGATGAATACATCACGGGCAATTTTGTCTTCTGGATTCACGTAATGACAATCGCCAGTCGCAACGATTCTGACTCCGACTTCATCCGCGGCTTTGATGATCAATCTCAGCATTTGATGAAGCCTTTCTTCCGTAAGGTCTCCGACATTTAGCAAGTAGGAATAGTTTTCTATCGGTTGTATTTCAACGTAATCGTAATAGGAGATGACTTCTTTTAGCTTTTCGTAGCCAGAATACATGGCCGTATCGAAAACCTCGCCGTTCCAGCAAGCTGAGCCAATCAAAAGATGCTGGCGGTATTTGGCGATGACGTGCTTTGGGATTTTCGGCACGTCTGCCAAATATTCCGTGTTCGAAAGCGAGACCAATTCATAAAGATCTTTAAGTCCTTGCTCATCTTTCACCAACACGATCGCATGATGAGGACGAATGTTCTTGAAGAATGAGGAAACGGTCATCTTAATCTTCATTTGAAGTTCGTTGCCGATAAGATTAGGAAAATTGTCTTCAGTAAAGCGCAGATTCATCAGATCTTCGTGCTTCATGGTTTGGCTTTCATCCAACCGCATCAAAATAACCGACCAAGCTTCAGACAGGGCTTCGGCATCAAAATCGGCGCGGTGAGCCTCTTCATCATTATAGGTATCCAAGCATAAAGCAGATGAAAGGGCGCCTAAGTTATGATATCTACGTTCTGGGAACAAATAGTGAGACAAGGCCAAGGTATCGATAACAGGGTTTTTGAAGATTTCCTTACCCATTCTACGCCTTGCTTCGTTTATGAAAGAGAAGTCGAATGAGGCGTTGTGGGTGACAAGTATGTTGTCTCCGATGAATTTTTCGATTCTATCCATCACTTGTTCGATTGTTGGACAATCCTTGACCATTTCGTCGGTGATATGGGTTTTGGCTTGGATTTTTGCTGGAATAGGCATTTCCGGATTGATCAGAATATCCAATCTATCCACTATGATGCCGTTTTCCATAATGACTCCGCCGAATTCGGTAATCCGATCAAAAACAGCAGAAAGTCCAGTGGTTTCCAAGTCGAATATGCAATAACGGGCCGTATTCAATAATCTATCGCATGGATTGAAGACATATTTCTGACGCGGTTCAAACATATAGAATTCGCATCCATAAATAGGCTTAAGCCCGTTTTTGGCAGCGAATTTCTGAAGTTCGGGGAAGGCTTGAATATTGCCATGATCAGTTAAAGCGATTGCCTTCATTCCCATGGATTTGGCTACTTTGCAGTAATTTTCCACTTCACCAAGCCCGTCCATGACTGACATTTTGGAATGAAGATGGAGCTCGACTCTTTTTTCTTCTTCCGGATCGGTTCTCAATTCTTTCGGAGGAAGGATGTCGACATAATCCAAAAAAAGGCTGCGCTCTCCGGAATAACGGTCAAAATCCATCTTCCCTCTGACATTGACATGAAGATCGTCTTTCAATTCCAATAATTTGGTTCTTGGCAAGGCAGCGTCGTTTTCCATCGCCGTGCATTTGATGGCGCCTTTGCCATCTCCGATGCCAAACGAAACTCGGATTTTCCCGCCCTGTGCCGTTTTGGCTTCGACGTTGAACAAATCACCAACCAAATCGATGTTTTGCGGCGAAAGCGATTCAACTTCTTCGATGCAATTAAGTTTCATGTAATTGCCCTTCGTGTTGAATTTGACGTTGCGTTTGCCTTGAAGGGCCACCTTTTCGGCTAGTCGCATTTCTTCTTTTCTTTTTTTCTCTTCTTCATCGATTATTTCTTTTGCCTCGACTTCGTAAGGGTAATTTATATATTGGAAAAGATCGAAGAGATCATCGGCGATATCTTCAGCTTGAGAACGTTGCCTTTCATTCGTGTAGGAAATGACCAATTTGTTTCCGACTATGCTTATATCGAGGTTATGAAATATTCTTCTTTCGCTAACTAGCCAATCGTTGACGAAAGAAGCGATAGAGTCTTCGCTGATCTCTCCGTATTCGAAATCAAGCACAAAAGGGTATTCGATTGTTTCTAATCCGCTTTGGAATTGTTCAAAGGCGTAAAAATCCCACCCAGTCTCCTTTTTGATGGTCATATGAAAAACTGATGGGTCGTTTGGATCCAATTTGGCCACCTTGAAATCCATGTCGAAACCATCGGTGTTCTGAATGCCGATAGAATTGAGGAATCTAACGATTTTCGTACTCATATAAGCCTAATGATATCCTTTACCAATATAAATGCCGCAAAGACCATAAGCAGCCCGATTCCAATATAGGAAATGGTCTGTTTGACCTTTGTTGGGATCTTCTTTCTTGCAACTTTTTCGACAATCGCAACGACGATCTGCCATCCATCTAAACCAGGGAACGGCAATAAATTCAGGATGGCTAAATTCAGAGAAATCAACCCACCATAGAAGAAGAAAGTCCTGCCAGCCCCCATGTAATTCGTCAAGGAAGAGATGGAAGCCCCCATAGCGACTACGCCACCGATATTATCGAAATTGAAACTGAACATTTGTTTTAAGGCATTTCCGATCATTGGGAAGAACGATACCCATTGCTCACATCCTGTTTTCAGCTTTTCCCCATATTTGGTTTGAACCTTGACGGGGGTCATCTGAACTTTATTGAAATCCCATGTTTTATCTTTGTAAGTCGAGGTAATCGAATGCTTGACAACCGAGTATTTTTCGTCCTTGGATTCTAAGGAGCTTAGATTCAAGGATATTTGGTCACCATCTGTAAGATTGATGGCCCCTGCCTCCATATTTGGCATCGCGGTTATATCTAATTTATTGAAATTTTCGTTATCGATCAGAGTGTCGCTGTTTATATAAAACGTAAGGCACGACATCAAATCGTTAGCTTTTGTTTCATATTTGGGATAATAAAGGGCAGTCACTTTCTTTTCTTGCCCCAAAGAAATCAAAGTAGCTTCGTTATCGATCAAATATCCGGCTACGGAACCACTCTTGTTTTGAGCAAGGCCCGTAACGTAGACATATCCATCGTCCCAAGACAACGTTTCATCGTAAGAAGAAACGAACCCAACGGCATAATTATCGGTCCCAGAGGCGAAAAGACTCATTTTCCCATAATCATTGGTGACGATTCCTGTATTTGACTCGCTTAATGTAATTCCCGTATTAATGCGATAACCGACACGATATTGCGGATATGCTGTCGCATAAATCAAGCAAAAAACGAACGAAATGATGAAATTGACAACAACGCCGGCAAGCATGATTATTATGCGTTGCCACAATGGCTTTCTTTCTAAAGAACGATCCAATGGGATGACATTGCCGTCCGCGTCCTTCATCTCATTTGGGCCGATCTCATCATTGGCGACGTATTCTTCGCCCTTGCGCTTAGCTTCCTTTTCCTGCGCATCGGCGGAATACATCGATACATAGCCACCTAACGGGATGATGCGCAAAGAAAAAGTCGTTTCGCCTTTCTTGCGTTTTTTTGAAAAGATCTTGGGACCGAAACCAATCGAAAATTCGTTGCAATAAACACCGAATAACTTAGCGAAAAGGAAATGACCAGCTTCATGGGCGGAAACCAATATGCCTAATATAGCTATAAGAAGGATAATGGTCAGGATGATGTTCAAAGCTTGGCTCATAAGTCCTCCTTATTTGCTTTAATCCATTCGCGTGTCTTAATATCAATCGATTCAAGTTCGTCAAATGATGGTTCAATTATATTGGAGATGTTCTTTAATGCCAATTCGCACAAATAGACTATGTCTAAGAATTTGATTTCGTTTTGTAGAAAAAGATGCACCGCTTCTTCGTCTGCGGCATTTAGAATCGTTAAGGCAGCGCCACCCATTTCCTTTGCTTTTTCGCATAAAGGAACAGCCGGAAACCTTTTATCATCGAATTTAGAAAATGTATATGGGAGCTCGCTTAGGGAATCGACCTCAATGACGTCATCATAGGAAACATTTCCTTCTTTCAAAGCGAATTCAATTGGCTTTTTCATATCAGGCTTACCAACTTGGATCAAATAGGTTCCGTCTTTTAATAACAAGCCGGAATGTACGTATGATTCCGGATGGACGATTATTTCTATTTGGCTCGTTTTGAATCCGAAAAGCTCCGAGGCTTCGATGATCTCGAATCCTTTGTTCATCAAAGTAGCTGAATCGATCGTTATCTTTTGTCCCATTTTCCAAGAAGGGTGTATCAAGGCCTCTTCTTTGCTCACTTTGCCCAAATCAACATTTTTGAAGTAAAATGGCCCACCGCTTGCGGTAAGGATTACATTTTCGATTTCTTTTTTGTTTTCATGCAAACACTTTGCAATCGCGACATGTTCAGAATCGATTGGGTACAATTTACCATTATGCTCAATGAGGGCTTTTTTTATCAAATCGCCGCCGCAGACCAACGATTCTTTATTGGCTAGGCACAATATCTTATCGTTTTCCAACGTATATAAACTCGGCTTCAAGCCGACAAATCCAAGCAATGCATTAACGACAATTTCAGCCTTGCTTTCTTTGATTAGCTTTATCAATCCATCATTTCCGCAATACCAATTTATATTGGGATATTTGCTTTTGAAATAAGCGAGATCCGCTTCGTTTCTGACGCATATATGTTTGCAAGTTGGAAATTTTTGAATTATCGATTCAAGGCAATCGATTCTCTTTCCGACGCTTACGCCAAGCAAATTAAAGGAGCAGCCTTCGCGCTCCAAAACTTCGATTGTTTGGCTGCCTATGGAACCAGAGGCACCCAAAATGACGACGCTACGCATTTAGAAAATCCATCCTTGAGCGAACAACGAAATGATAATCGCGGTCCCCAATGAAGCTAAAATAGGCGAATCGAATCTATCTAAGATTCCTCCATGCCCTGGAAGCAAATTTGAAAAATCTTTGATTTCCTGTCCACGTTTGATCAAAGAGAAGGCCAAATCTCCTAATGTTCCAATCAAAGGCAAAAGGATGCCTAAAATCAATATCCTCCACCAATGATAGATATCCAAAATAGGCAAAATCGGGTAATTTAGGCCAGCAGCCAAGAACATGATGCCAATGGAGAACAACGCTCCCGTGCCCCAACCGATAAAGAATCCTTCCCAAGTCTTTTTTGGGGAAACCCTTGGGTTCATCTTGTGTTTGCCAAATAACATGCCACCAAAATAAGCAAATACATCAGTTATTGAAACTATCGCAAACACGATGAACAATAAGCCAGCAGACCAAACCCATTTGAACGCCAAGGAATCACTTATGTCTTTCGCAAACTGGGATTCAATCGCTATGACTGGATAAAAACGACAAACGATCATCGACTGCAATCCCAAAGACACGAGCAAGGAAAGCGTGAACAAATGGGCGATGTCTTTGAAATCAAACCCTTTGTCTAAAATAGCGATAAGGAAGTAAATAATCAAACATATCCCTATTATGCTTACCGGAATATTAAGCCCGACAAAAGAATCTTCTAATTTGAAAAAGAATTCTGTTCCGGCTTCTTTTGCCAATATGGCATTTTGGACATTAGTATCAATCAATGGCCAAAATATAAGCAAATAGCCAAATAAATAAGTAAGAACCCAGATCCACCAGCCAAACTTTTTCTTGGATGATTTGAGTATCTCGCAAATCCCAAAACCAGCCAAGACGGCAATGAAAGCCATCATTACCCAACCACCGAAAATAGCGGCCACGAGAAAGCATGCCACCAATGGTATAGCGACCAATGTGCGAGTCCTTATGCTCGCTTTTTGCTCTCCGGTAATCTCATTGGGCTGGATCTTTTTTATTTCATGTTCTTCGTTGTTGGCCATTTTCTCAGATGGATAGAATCTCTTCGGTTTTGCTAGCTAGAAGTTCATCGACTTGTTTGTTTACGACATCCACTTCTTTCTGAATGTCTTCTTGGACTCTCTTTTGATAGTCTTCGCTCATTTCTTCGTCGTTTTTCACCAATTCCATGAAATCGCGGCGGATGTTGCGGATGGCGACTCTTGATTCTTCGGCGATCTTTTTGGCGTCCTTGGCGACGTTTTTGCGAACATCCTCCGTCATCGGAGGGAAAATCAAACGGATGGAATCGGCTTCGACTTGCGGATTGATGCCGATATTGGCTGCCGCAATCGCAGACGCTATCGTTTTCAGATCTTCTCTCGAATATGGCTTAACGAGAAGCTGGCGTGGCTCAGGCATGGAGATCTGGCAAAGTGAATCGATATCCATCTGATCTCCGTAATAATCGCAGTTGATGCCATTCAAAATGGCAGGGTTGGCTCTTCCCGAACGAAGCTTGGAAAAGTTGTGTTTCAAAGCTTCGATGCATTTGTTGAGAGATTCTCTCGCTTCATTTACCAATGGATCCATAAATTACTCCTTGCTGACTATGGTGCCTAAATCCGCTCCGCAGACAACGTCCTTCAAAACTTCCGGAGAAGCCATGTTGAACACTCTTATTTCGACATCGCTGTCTTCAAGCATGGCAACTGCCGTCAAATCCATGACGCCCAATTTTCTTTCGACCACTTCTCTGAAAGTGATTTTCTTGATCAATTTGGCATTCGGATTGGCCCTAGGATCGTCATCCAAGACTCCTTCGACCCCGTTTTTGCCCATCAATATGGCCTGGGCTCCGACTTCTTTGGCCCTCAATGCGGCCGCCGAATCAGTAGTGAAAAACGGATTTCCCGTGCCACCGGCAAAGATGACAACCCGGCCCTGATCCATATGGTGGATGGCTTTCCTTCTAAGATATGGTTCGCAGACCTGAGGAACGTTGATCGAACTCATGACCCGGCATTCCATTCCATCTTTTTCGATGGCGGATTGAAGAGCCAATGCGTTCATGATCGTCCCAAGCATTCCCATATAGTCGGCAACGGAAGGTTCGATTCCGATTTTTTCGGCCAAACGTCCCCTCCAAATATTGCCAGCCCCAACGACGACCCCGATTTCGACACCGAGGTCTTTGACGCTCTTGATGGCTTTCGCGACATTGGCTAATTGAACGTTGTCAAGAATTGTGGAATCAGAGCGATCGGCCAATGATTCGCCACTGATTTTGATGATGACTTTGGTGTACTTAGGTTTCATATTGCCTTTATTATACAAAGAAAGAGCCCCTAGGGCTCATTTTTTTAAAAAGAATGCTGCCAAAGAAAAAATCCCATGGAAAACCAAGGGATCATTTCGATTCGAATCTTATTCTTTGACGATGCCTTCTCCGACTTGATAACGGACGAAGGAAACGACTTCGACGCCTTTCTCTTTCAAGAATTGGCCAACGGTCTTGGAATCATCAAGCAAGAATGGTTGGAGAGCCAAGCAACTTTGAGAGAGAACTTTGTCGACTTTGCGTTCGACGATTTGGTTGAGCATCTGTTCTGGCTTGTTGGCAAGTTTCGGATCGTCGTGGACTTCGGCGAGAGCGATGTTCTTTTCTCTTTCGCGATCAGCGGCCGGGACGTTCTCCAAAGCGATGTAGAGAGGAGCGTTTGCGGCAATATGCATGGCAATTGGTTTGGCGACTTCTGGATCGTCTTTGGAAAGGAGGACGATGACGCCGATCTTTCCAGCCATATGGGAATAAGTTCCATAAGCCTGGCCTTCGCTAGCTTGGAAAAGCCGATAACGACGGAAATCGAGTTTTTCGCCACAGGCAAGAGCGCAATCATTCAAATCGCCGGCGACTAGTTCTTTGGCTTCTTCGATGGTAGCTGGCTTGTTTTTCAAAACCTTTTCGGCCACGGCGTTGGAGAATGCGATGAATTTGTCAGAGGCGGCGACGAAATCGGTTTCGCAGTTGGTTTCGACGATCACCGCGGCTCCGCATTTGTCGCAAACCTTGATAGTGGCCAAGCCTTCACTGGCGGTTCTTCCGGCGCGTTTGGCTTGCTTGGCGATGCCTTTTTCACGAAGAAGGTCGATGGCCTTTTCGATGTCCCAACCGCAATCTTCGAGAGCATGCTTGCAATCCATCATGCCGGCACCCGTTCTTTCGCGGATGGATTTGATTAATTCGATTTGATTTCCTTCAGCCATTATTTGGCCTCCTCAGCCTTTGGGGCTTCTTCAGCGGCAGGAGCATCGGCTTTAGGAGCTTCCTCGGCCGAAGCTTCGTCTTTCTTGCCTTCTTTGGCGGCTTTCTTGGCAGCAAAACGAGCTTGACGTTCGGCTTGCATCTTGGCAAAGCGTTCTTCGCGTTCTTTGCGGGCTTTGCGGATGGCGGCGCGGCGTTGTTCGTTGATCATATCGGCGTTCTTGACGGCATCCTTCATGGTAGCCTCCTCGCCTTCATCCGGAACATAAGCGATTTCGGTGATTCCGCCTTTGGCTTCAACGATGGCGTCGGCTAAAACGCCGACGAGAAGTTTGATGGCGCTGGTGGCGTCGTTGTTGGATGGGATTGGGAAGGTGACCAAATCTGGGTCATCGTTGGTATCGCAGATGGCGAATACTGGAATATGGAGAGCTGTCGCTTCTTTGACTGCGTTGTGCTCAACGGTTGGATCGACGACGATCAAGGCTTGTGGCAAACGGCGCATTTCTTTGATGCCTTCGAGGTTCTTGGATAACTTATCCAATTCTTTGCGGAGCAAGGCGACTTCTTTCTTAGGAAGCTTATCGAAGGCTCCGGATTCTTCCATGGCTTGGAGATCCTTCAAGCGGCGGGTACGGCCAAGGATAGTGCGGAAATTAGTGAGGGTTCCGCCGAGCCAACGATGGGTGATATAGAAACTGCCGGAACGGGTAGCTTCTTCGATGACGATTTGCTGAGCTTGGTTCTTGGTTCCGACGATGAGGACCTTGCCGCCGTTTTCAACGATGGTCTTTAACGCGGTATAAGCGGCTTTGGTTTGTTCCACGTTCTTGGAAAGATCGATGAGATAGATGCCATTGCGGGCGCCATAGATGTAGCGGCCCATTTTTGGGTTCCAACGACGGGTTTGGTGACCGAAGTGGACTCCGGCATTCAAAAGTTTTTTGATCGTGATGATCGGGGCGTTTGGATCGTGAACGATCTCGTCCATGGTCGGTTCGGCGATTTCGGCCTCGACCTTAGTTAATTCGTCACTCATTTTGGTGACCTCCATTTGTTTTTAGACCTCCTCTGATTCGAACACCCGACCACCCATTCGCTTTTTAAGCTGCTTCGCCCGAATGGGAACACGGCGGTGAATCCTCAGAGTGTGCATAAGCTCTTTCAAAAGAGCCGACGTGTATACTATCACGTACGACGGCAATAAAAAAGGGCTTCCTTAAAGGAAGACCAAAATTCGATAGGAAGTCTCACTTTTTCTTTGCCCTAGGGAAAAATTCGTCATATTGGCATTTCATGTTTTCCTTGCTTACGTGAGTATAAACCTGAGTGGTGTTCAAACTCTCATGGCCAAGAAGTTCCTGAATCATTCTTAAATCCGCACCGCCTTCCAAAAGATGGGTGGCGAACGTGTGTCTGAATTCATGAGGATGCAGGCCATAATAGCAGCCGGTCTTTTTTTCGATTTCCTTAAGAATATATTCCAGCCCTCTCGTGGTCAAAGGCTCTCCTTTGGAGGAAAGGAAAAACGTATTGGCTATTTTGCTGCTTTGATGGCGGGAAAGAAGCAAAGGCCTTGATTCTTTTTGATAAGATTTCATGGCGAGGCTTGCGGACTTCGAGAAAGGAACCAGCCTTTCTTTCTTGCCCTTTCCAAAAATCCTGATGACTCTGTTTGGATAATCGATTTGCTGCGGGGTGAACGTCACGACTTCAGATGCTCGCATGCCAGAGGCATACATCAATTCCAAAATGGATTGGTCCCTTTTTGCCAACTCGTCGGTTCTTTCGTCGTTTTTTTGCATCAAGGTGTTAATTTGCTCAATGGACAAAGCGTTTGGATACCTAGTTGGATTTTTTGGGGAAGATACCAACGCGAATGGATTCGTGGCGGAATATTTGGCCGATACCATAAAGAAATAGAGCCCACGCAAAGCCGACATCCTCCTTTGGATGCTTCTTTTCGATACGCCTCGATCCATTTCATGGGCCATGAAATCTCTTATGTCTTGCCTATCGATTTGATCAAAAAGGATTTCCCTTTCGTTCAGATAGGAAAAGAAAATGTCGATATCCCTACGATAAGCATCGACTGTTTTAGATGAATAGTTGCGTTCTTTGGAAAGATAATCCAAAAATTCTTTTTCCGGTTTATTCATCGATTTGGCTCCAATACGATTTTATCGCATTCAAAGCTTTTTCGATCGTTGTTTCTCGATGTTTTTTGTCGCTATTTGGGAACAAGGCCCAATTGGCGTTCATTGGGGCGAAATTTGTCATTGCATGGAATACGTAGTCAAGCAAAGCGCCGATCACGGTATCTTTTGGAACATCGATATGCTCTTTCCCATTCAACCTGCGATAAGCCTCAACCCCGGCTATTATCCCTGTCGCAGCCGATTCGACATAGCCTTCCACGCCAGATAATTGCCCTGCGACGAAAACGTTGCTTTTGTTTTTCAAAGATAGATCTTCGTTAAGGCAACGAGGGGAATCCAAATACGAATTTCTATGCATTAATCCATAACGGATAAATTCGGCGTTTCCCAATCCTGGAATCATTCTGAAAACGCGTTTTTGCTCCGAATAGGTCAAATTCGTTTGAAAACCAACAAGATTATAATAATCTCCGAGTTTGGTGTCTTGCCTTAATTGAGCCACCGCATATGGCTTTGGGTGCTCATCCGTTCCTAGACCAAATGGCTTTAACATGCCGTGTCGTAAGGTTTCGATCCCTCTTTGGGCCATGACTTCGATAGGCAAACAGCCCTCGAAATATTCGGTATCGATCGAATGGACGTGAGCCCTTTCGGCTTTTATCAATTCATTTACAAAGCGATAATATTCTTCTTTGGAAAACGGGCAGTTCAGATAAGCGTCATCGCCTTGGGAAAAGCGAGATTTGGCATAGACTTTGGAAAAATCGAAAGAAGATTTGACCAATATCGGAGCGGAAGCATCAAAAAAAGACAAATGCGCGCTTTGACATATTTCACCTAGCTTTTCATATAAAAGCCCATCTGTAAGTGGGCCAGTTGCCAAAATGATTATTTGATCGTCCAAATCTTTGATTTCTTCCCGAACAAGATGAAAATTCGGAAATTTAAGCAGGATGTCAGTCATTGATTCGGCGAATATGTTCCTATCCACCGTTAAGGCATTCCCGCCAGGAATTGAGGAAGCATCTGCCGCTTTCATCATAATCGATCCCATCTTTCTCATTTCTTCTTTCAAAAGCCCGCAGGCGTTCGAAAGTTGGAAGGATTTTAGCGAATTCGAGCAGACCAATTCTCCTAGCAATTCGGTCTCATGGGCTTTGTCGTCGTAATTTGGGCGACGCTCATATAACGTGACGTCGATTCCTTTTTTGCATAGGAAATAAGCGGCTTCGCATCCTGCCAATCCGCCTCCGATGATTTTTATCGTCTGTTTCTTCATTTTTTCTTTTTCGTCAGCCATTCATGATAACGGCATTTCGGATAATTCGTGCAGCCATAGAAATCGACTTTCTTGCCGTGTTTCAAAACAAGATGGCCGGTTTTGCAGCTTGGGCAATCCTTAACGTAATCGGCTTCGGTATATGTTGGTTTTTTATCTTCTTGTCCTTCGATGAAAGTGCAGGAAGGATAGCCAGAGCAAGCGACGAACTTATTGCCTTTTTTGTCTTTTCTTTCAACCAATGGCTTGCCACATTTAGGGCAATCACGCCCAACATAAACCAATTCTTGCTTAGGCTTCTTTTCGACATAAGAGCAATTTGGATAATTTCCGCAAGCGACGAATTGGCCATAACGGCCTTTTTTGATAACGAGCGGCGATCCACAAAGCGGACAGAAATGGCCTGTTTGTTCATCTGGGTCTTTATACATCTTTTCGGAAACTTCGCTGAATTTCGCCATGAAAGGTTCATAGAAATTCTTCATGGCGGTTATATGCTCCATCGTGCCATCGGAGATCTCGTCCAATGTCCTTTCCATATCGGCCGTGTATTTGACGGAGACGATTTCTGGGAAATATTTGTTCAAAACGAAGGTGGTCTTGGCCCCAGATTCCGTTGGGGTAACCACCCCCTTTTTGGATTCGATATAGCCACGTTGCTGCAAGGTCCTTAAAGTCGAAGCGTAAGTCGATGGTCTCCCAATGCCTTTTTCTTCCATCAGTTTCACGATCTTGGCCTCGGTGAATCTGGCTGGGGCTTTGGTGAATTTTTGTTCTTTTTCTTTGCTGACCAAAGGATAGGAATCGCCTTCTATAAGAGCAGGGAGTTCCTTGTTTTCCTCATCGTCTTTAAGCAATGCCCAATAGCCGGGGAACAAGGTTTTGGATCCAGAAATCTTAAAGGAAAGCCCATTATTTTCAAAAACCGCAGTGGTGACTTCTTCAACGTGATCAGACATGCAGCTTGCCAAAGTGCGTTCGTAAATCAATTTGTAAAGCTTGGCTTCATCGGCCGTAACGTAAGGCGAAGCAGCCACCATTTCCGGAGTACGGGCAATGGAAGTAGGACGAATGGCTTCATGGGCATCTTGGGCATTGGCTTGTTTCTTTCCAAGCTTGGTATGCCCTACGTATTCTTTTCCGTAACGTTCTTCGATGAATGGCTTAGCCTGTCCTTCGAAGAAAACAGGAGAAATGCGGGTCGAGTCGGTACGCATATATGTAATTAAGCCAGCATGTTCCCCATTGACCGTAAGACCTTCATACAATTTTTGGGCCAAAGATTGGGTTTTTGACGTAGAAAAATGATAGCGAGTATATGCTTCTTGCTGCATCGTAGACGTGGTCAAAGCCGGTTTGGAAGGGGTGGATTTTTTCGATTTGCTTAAGCTTTGCAAAATCAATTCATCGCTAAGCCTGGACAAAATTTGATCGGCTTCAGCCTCGTTTTTGATTTCGGCTGCTTTGCCATCCACTTTGTCCAAAAGCATGCTTAATTTGTTTTTGTTGGCTTTGATATCGACCAAAACGTTCCAATATTCGCTAGGAACGAACGCTTTGATCTCGTTGTCGTTATCAACGATCATTTTCAAGGTTGCGGATTGAACGCGGCCAGCGGATTTGGAACCTATGCGATTTTTCAATAACGCCGATAGCTTAAAGCCGATGATCCTATCATACATCCTTCTCGTTTCCTGCGATTCGACCAAATTCATGTCGATGGTTTTCGGATCTTTCAAGGCCTCCAATATCGCCGGACGGGTGATTTCGTGGAACTGAAGCCTTTTATTGGTTTTCACGTCCAATCCCAAAACCTGGGCCAAGTGCCAAGAAATGGCTTCTCCTTCGCGGTCAGGGTCGGTGGCCAAAATCACTTCGTCGGCTTTTTTGGCTGCGCTTTTCAATTCGTTTACGATACGTTCTCTGCCAGCGGGTATAACGAAATCGGGCTTAAAATCATGGTCTATATCAATGCCCAAGCCACCTTTGCCTTTCGTGCTAAGATCGCGGATATGTCCTTGCGAGGCCATTACTTTATAGTCGTCGCCTAAATAGTTGGCGATGGTGTCACATTTCTTTGGGGATTCTACGATAATTAATTTCATGATGAGGCTCTTTGATTTTTTCCGTTAGCAACCTTACGAGCATTTTTTAAGGCTGTCAAGCAGCCAAACATCTCTAAGCCTATATATAAATAAAGGATTATTTATAGAAAATTTTCCGTTTGTTTTTCTTCCTCGTTCTTCAAAAAGACATCCAGGTCTGAAGCATTGTCCAAAAGATAGGCGCCATCCTTTATGAGATTGTTGGTAGCGGATTCAAGGCAAGCCCTTGTTGGAATGCAAGCCACATCCGATCCGCAAGATAACGCATATCCAACCGTAATAAGGGTCCCGCTCCTTTTGCTTGCTTCTCCGACGATGACCAATTTCGATAAGGCGGCGATGATCCTGTTTCTGAATGGAAACTGCTTTTGGCTAGGAGGCGTATCATTAGGATATTCCGAAAGGATCAGCCCATTGGTTTTAATCCTTTTATACAGGTTTGTCGAAGAGGATGGGAATGGGCAATCGATGCCTGAACCCAAAACAGCTATGGTTTTGCCTCTTTGGTTCAACACCTCTTCCTGAGCGCAAGAATCAATGCCTCTAGCCATTCCGGAAACGACCACCGCTCCCCTTTCGACCAAAGCCGAAGCGAAATACCTAGCCATTTCCAATCCATATTGGCTAGCGTCTCTGCTTCCGATATAGGCCACGTTACGGCTATGGTCGTTAGCCAGAGACAAATCTCCGTAATAATAAAGGACCAGTGGTGGTTTTGGGCATCTTTTCAAAGGCTCTGGATAATCCGGATCGATGATGGTCACCGTCTTGCATTTTAAGCTTGAAAGGAGTTCCTTGGCTTCTTTTTCTGGAAGCTTCTCTTTGTTTTTGATCATTCCAAGCACCGTGTCCCAATCGCCTTTGGCTTTTAAAGACAAGGCTATAATCATTTCTCTTCCATTCATCAAAACACCTCCGTTTCCTTATAGCCGGAAACAAAAGCTATTTTCAAAATAGTTTGAATTCTTCGCTTTAGGGAGTTCCTTTAAGCTTGTGTGAATGCGGTTTCCCGTCGCCATCAAAATATTTCCTGATTTTAAGTGCGAGATTTGATTTTTGACAATTTCGACATCTCCAATCAAACGCATCTTAGGTTCTATGATCCGTTTCTGTGCCATGACGTTCGTAACAGGAAAATTTTTCTAGGCGAAAAACATTTTCATCGCATTGCCGCCCATTTTTTCAAATTAAGTCAAGACAGAGACTATAGTGTGCGAACAAAATTCAAAAGAGCCTGAGCTGTTCGTCTATTATCTCCATTACTGGTTTGAACGATTTTCTATGAATCCCTTCGATTGGGCCGTATTTATTCAATGCTTCCAAGTGCTCTTTGGTCCCGTATCCTTTGTGTTTGGCGAATCCATATTGAGGATATGCCTCATCCAATTCCTTTAAATATCTGTCACGGGTGACCTTGGCTAAGATCGAAGCCGCTGCGACGTTAAGGCATTTGGCATCCCCTTTGACCAAGGCAATCACAGGCTTATCCAAATCCAGTTTCATCGCATCGGTTATCACAAGATTATATTGGCCTTTTAACTGCCCAATAGCTTCTTTCATGGCAATCTTGGTGGCTTCATAGATATTTGCTCTATCTATCTCCTTGGCCGAGACGGACGCTATGCCGTAAGCGATCGCGTTTTCTTTGATTTCCTCAAAAAGCTTTTCTCTTTTCTTTTCGCTTAGTTTCTTGGAATCGTTTATTTCTTCGTTTTGGTAGGTCGGAGGGAAAACAACCGCCGCAGCGACCACCGGTCCAGCCAATGGGCCTCTGCCAGCTTCATCGACCCCTGCAATCAAAGTGACTGAGGAAGAATAATATTCCCTTTCCTTATCTAGCATCCGGCTCCTCCAATGAGATTTTTCCAAGATATCCTGATTGGAATTCTTTGATCAACAAGGAATTGGCTTTCTCGATGTCCGCGCTTCCTCCTTTCAAAAGAAATCCGCGTTTGAAAGCGATATCCGCCAAGATTTCATCGTTGGGAGTCTCTTTAGATGCAGTTAAACCATATCTTTCGTTCAATGCGTCGATATAATGAGATTTAAGCATATCCAAAAGGCGATTCGCCAATTCGTCAATTGGAAGCACTTCTTCTTTTATCGAGCCTGTCAAAGCCAAATTGATGGCCGCTATCTTATCTTCGTATCGCATCGGAAGGATGCCTGGAGAATCCAAAAGGATGAAGGAGGAAGGCAATTTGATCCATTGTTCGGCTCTTGTTACTCCTGGCTTATTGCCGGCTTTGGCGACTTGCTTGCCGGCCAAGTTATTGATAAGGGTCGATTTCCCGACGTTAGGAACCCCTACGATAAGAAGCCTGCAAGGTTGGGGCTTCATCCCCGACTTCGCTTCTTTGATTCTCTTTTTCTCGATATAAGGCTTTGTGGCTTCTTCGATCAAACGCATGGCTTTTTGATGTTTGAGATCGCTGGAAGAGGCCATTATGTTCCTCTCCTTGAAGTAAGAAAGCCAGGCTTTAGTGATATTAGGGTCAGCAAGGTCTTCCTTAGAAAGGAAAATGATTCTGGCTTTGTTGCCTATCAGTTTATCCAGCAAAGTATTCCTCGAAGAAAGAGGGATTCTCGCATCCACGACTTCAACGACCAAATCGATGGCCGAAATGAATTTTTCTAAGGAAATCAAGGCCTTTTTCATATGGCCGGGGAAATAATGGACGTTCTTTTGCTGATTCATAGGAATATATTAGCTTTATGGGCTTTCTAGGTAAAGAAAAGGCCCGCCAAAGGCGAGCCATGCTTTCTCTTTGATTACTTGCTCTCGACTTCTTTGATACGAGCAGCCTTGCCAGAGAGACCACGCATGTAGTAGATGCGGGCACGACGAACTTTGCCAGACTTCAAGACATCGATTCTGGCGATGGCTGGGGAATTGACTGGGAAAGTTCTTTCGACACCGATGCCGGCGGAAACCTTACGGACGGTAAAGGTTTCTCCAACCCCTTCTCCGCGACGTTTGATGACGACGCCTTCGAAGGCCTGGATACGTTCCTTTTTGCCTTCGACGATACGGACGTAGACCTTAACGGTGTCGCCGCCTTTGAAGGAAGGGATGTCGGTACGGATCTGGCGGGCGGTAATCTCATTCACGATATTGGTATTCATGATATGTTACCTCCTAATAACGATCTTTTTCTTAGTAGGTTCACAGTCTATGCTGGCGGACCCCACGCAACGCCCTTATTGGATTGGCGCATGTGGTATGATACGCCCAATAGGCGTTAGGCGCAACAACAAATGGACCTATCTATGGTTTTTCAAATAATTCTCGCGATCGGCGATGACGATGTCTTTGTCGACATATTGGAAAGTCATCGTGTCAACGTAAGGGGAAAGGTCTTCGACTTGCTCTTTGGTCTCAACAGTCCAACAATTGACGATTCCGCCGTGCTTTCTGTATTTCTTCACCCAATCGTCTTTAGCCATATCCATCTCGATGTCTATCGATTCGAAGAAGAACCTGAATTTCTTGACCCATTCTTTTCCCCTAAACAAAAGGAGCTGACGTTCAAAACGATGGCCGATGTAGAATAACGCCCTCGGATCGAAGGAGATGATGGCGACTTTCTTTTTGTCTTTGATTTGCCTCAAGATCTTTTTGGTGGCTTTCGCTACAGCCTTGTAATTGTCATTGAAAACTTTTATTTCGATAACCATCAAAACTTTTTCTTTATTGAGATCCAGCACTTCTTGAAGGGTGGGGATACCGCCTCCGTCAGGAAGGCGATATTCGGTCTTGATGGTTTTTGAATCCAATTCTTCGATGATACCCTTTTTGCCTGTCATCCTTTCCAAATCGGAATCATGGCAAACGAACAATTCCCCATCTTTGGCCAAATGGATGTCGCATTCGAAAGCCATATTGTTCTCGATGGCGTTTTCAAAGGCCTTCATTCCATTCTCGGAACGGGTTTGATCGTGCAACCCACGATGGCAAATGCCCAAATAAAATTGCTTTGGATAAGCTTTAAAACGATGTTTCATGGCATCTATTATAGACTCCAATGCTTGTGGATATTCAGTTTTTTATCTGTAAAGCGAATTTGCTTGACACATCATTGACGGAAGCATAGTATTAGCCACGCATAAGGAGATTATTGTCATGTCAGTCAAAATCAGATTAACCAGAATCGGACGCCATAAGGATCCAATCTATCGCATCGTCGCAGCGGATTCCCGCTTTGCCCGTGATGGCCGTTATATCGAACAAATCGGTCTTTATAACCCAAACAAAGGAGTAGAAGGCGCTGAGATCAACGAAGAATTGGCCCTCAAATGGTTGGCCGCCGGAGCTACCCCATCAGACTCTGTCCGCGCTATGTTCAACCGCAAAGGTTTGAATGCCAAAGCCGCTAGCAAAAAGGAATGCAAATAAGCATGGATTTGCAAAAAATCATCCACAGCCTTATCGATCCGCTTGTCGAAAAGCCAGAAAACATCGTCATCAAGGAATTGCCGAACAACAGCAAGAAAGACATCACCGTCATAATTACCGCCGATGATGAAGACTGCGCCCGCTTGATCGGCAAGCATGGCTCCGTCGCCAATGCCCTCCGCGAAGCGGTTGGCATCTGCGGAAAAGCCGATAATAGCAATATAAGGGTCCACCTTAGATTCGAAAGCTTCAATGATTCAAAGAACGACGGTGCTGAATAAAGGCACCGTTTTCTATAATATAGAGTTATGAAATCGATTCTCGTTGCCGACATTAGGAAAACATTTGGGCTAAAAGGGGAAGTCCTTTGTTTTTTACATACCGATTTCCCGAAATTGAGATTCAAAAAGGGAAATACCTTATATTTGAAAAAAGGAAGCCAAGAAATAGAAGTCAAAGTGGCTTCTTTCCGCCAATCAGGCGATTATTGTTATTTGTCTTTCGAAGGGCTGAATGACATTTCCTTGGTTGAGCCTTATGTCAAATGGGATGTTCTGATCGATGAAAAGGATGCCAAATTGCCAAACGATATGGTCCGGTACGAGGATATCTTCGCTTCGGACGTTTATGACCAAAACGGCAATAAACTTGGCCACGCTATCGAACTTATCGATAACTGCGCCACCAAATCCTTAAGAGTCAAAAGGGAGGATGGGCCCGATTTCTTCGTCCCTTGGCTCCCTAAGGTCTTTATCAAAGAAGTCGATGAAGAGAATCATAAGGTCTTCATCAACGTTATCCCGGGGATGCTAGATTAATGAAAATAACGATCCTCACTTTATTCCCCGAAATGTTTGCAGGGTATATCGATACCTCCATTTTAAAACGGGCGATCTCCAAAAAAGCGATAGAAGTAGAAATCGTCAATATAAGAGACTTTACGAAGGATAGGTACGGAAGGACCGATACCCCACCTATCGGAGGGGGAGCCGGACTTGTTTTCAAATGCCAACCATTGGTCGATGCAATCGAAAACGTATCAACCCCAACTAGTCATATTTGTCTCTTTTCCCCAAGAGGAAAGACATTCGATCAGAACAAAGCCAAGGAATTTTCCAAGATGGATCATTTGGTTCTGGTCTGTGGCCATTATGAGGGAATTGACGAAAGGGTCAACTCTTACGTTGACGAATTGATATCCATCGGAGACTATATCCTAACCGGAGGGGAAATACCGGCGATGGCCGTGACCGATGCCGTCATGCGGCTGCTTGACGGGGCCATAACCTCTTCTTCTTTGGAGGATGAATCCTTCAATGAGCCATGCTTGGAATATCCGCAATATACCGAGCCATATGATTTTAGAGGATCCGTCATTCCTGATATCCTCTATTCCGGAAACCACGAAGCCATAAGGAAATGGAGGAGAAAGCAATCCCTCCTCCTAACTAGAAAATATCGGCCCGATTTATTCAAAAAACTCAATTTATCCAAAGAAGACAAGAAGCTTTTGAATGAGGCTGAGGAAAACATAATTCCCAAATGGGAGACGGATGCTTTGGAAAAAGGGCACAAATTCATCAAAAAATGACTTCCTGTTCGCGGAAGCCATTTTTTTATCTAAACATCCCACCTTTGAGGGAATTCTTATATTGTTTGAGCTGTTTCATCATTTCTTTGGATTGTTCGAATTTCTTCAATACCCTATTGACGTCGGCATTGGTTTTCCCAGACCCTTTGGCAATTCTTGCCTTTCTTGAATTCTTTAGGCATTCCGGATGGTTCCTTTCATAAGGGGTCATCGAATTGATGATGGCTTCGAAAGCCTTCATTTCCTTTTTGGCTTGGGCTTGCTGTTCTTCGGTTATCTTCGGCATTCCCGGGATCATCGCCGCCAATTTAGATAGCGATCCTAATCTGTTGGCCATTTTCATTTGCTTAAGCATGTCATTCAAAGTGAAATTGCCAGACATCATCTTCTTGGCTTCGCGTTCCGCTTCTTTTTCGTCTATCGCTTCTTTGGCCTTTTCGACCAAGGTCACGACGTCTCCCATCCCTAAGATCCTATCAGCCATGCGGTCAGGATAGAAAACGTCCAATTCATCTATCTTTTCCCCAACGCCGGCGAATTTTATCGGCAATCCGCTCATGTATTTGATCGATAAAGCCGCACCGCCTTTTGCGTCGCCATCGAGCTTGGACATTATAAGTCCAGTCAATTTGACTTTGCTATTGAAGGCATTGGCTACGTTGACGGCTTCTTGGCCAGACATCGAATCCACCAACAAAAGGATCTCGTCTGGATTTACGGCGTTCTCGATATCCACCAATTCTTGCATCAATCCTTCGTCAATCTGCAAACGGCCCGCCGTATCCAAGATAAGAACGTCGTAATTTTCGTTTAAGCAACGTTCTTTGGCTTTCTTTGCGACTTCGATAGGCGAAACGGACGTTCCCATCTCAAAGAAATCGGTATTGATCGATTTGGCTAAGGTCCCAAGTTGTTCTATAGCTGCCGGACGATAGACGTCCAAGCCAGCCAAAAGGACTTTTTTGCCATATTTCTTTTTGGCAAGATAGGCCAATTTTCCACTCGTTGTGGTTTTGCCCGATCCTTGAAGGCCAACCATCATGATGATCATCGGTTTCTTTTTGAAATCCAATGGCGCATTGCCTTTGCCAAGCAATGTCTCCAATTCGTCATGGCAGATTTTTATCATCTGATCGCCAGGATTGACGTTTTTGATGGCTTTGGTCTCCAACGCCTTTTCCCTTATCGAATTGACGAAGGCTTTGACGACCTTGAAATTGACGTCGCTTTCAAGCAATGCCACCCTTATTTCCTTTAAGGCCGCATCGATGTTGTCTTCGGTCAAAGTGGTTTCTTTCCTTAATTTTTTGAAAACGCCTTGAAAGCGGTCAGATAAATTCTCAAATGCCATTGATCTCTTCCTCCAATTTCTTAAGGTCCTTTTCTTTCAAGGCTTTCTTAAGCCTTTCCTTAAGTTCGTCCAATTTTATGTTGTTTTCGTAATTTTCTAGTTTTTTGGTGGCTTTTTTGATTGCGTCTTCCACCGCCGAGCGGGAAATTGAACGGGCTTCGGCTATTTCGGACAAAGAAAGATCATAAGAGCAATAATCTCTCATTATCTCCGCTTGATATTGGGTCAATAAACTCCCGTATCGATCCAAAAGGATATTCAGGTTCACCCTATCTTCGATCTTCATCATTTTGGTCTCCGATCAGCAATCCATGGAGATAACGATCCAAATCGAATTCTTCCAAATCATCCATCTTTTCTCCCAAACCGACGAATCTGACAGGGACTCCGATCTCATCGCGGATAGATAAAAGAATGCCACCCTTGGCCGTCCCATCCATTTTGGTTATGACAACCCCCGTTAGGTCGGTGACTTCCTTGAAAGATTTAGCCTGAACAACCCCATTTTGACCTGTCGTTGCATCGATTATCAAAAACGTTTCCTGGGGGGCTCCTTCGATTTCCCTTCCGAGCACTCTCTTTATTTTGGCTAATTCCGCCATCAAGTTGGCTTTGTTTTGAAGCCTTCCGGCCGTATCGATGACGCAAAGATCGATGCTGTGCTCTTTCGCGTATTTCGCCCCATCATAAGCCACGGATGCCGGATCTCCGTTTTCTTTCCCGACCACTATCGGGCATTTAAGCCTATCGGCCCAGACGGAAAGTTGTTCGACAGCCCCAGCCCTAAAGGTATCGGCAGCGACCAACATCACTTTTTTGCCTTTGTCCAAATAACGTTTGGCCAATTTGGCGATGGTGGTGGTTTTCCCAACCCCATTAACCCCAACGACAAGCAAAACGGTTGGTTTCCCTTCTTTGAAAGAGATCTCGTTTGTGACAGATTCCCCGCCTTCGATATAGGAAACGAACATCATGTCGATCAAGGCTTCGTTGATGGATTTCGGTTCCGTTATTCCTTCTTTTTCGGATTTGGATAAAAGATTGTCGATCAAAGAAAGGCTGAGTCTGACCCCAACGTCCGCTTCGATCAATATCTCTTCCAGTTCTTCGAAATATTCTTCGTTGACTTTGCTATAACGTTTGGTCAACTGATCGAGCTTATCCGCGAAAGCTGACCGAGATTTCGTTAACGAACGGTCATATTTGGAGGCCTTGACATCCTTTTTGCCCCCGAACTTGCTTTTGATGAATGACAATAGTCCCATTTTAGTCTCCTAACGGAGCATATTTGCTCAATGCATCCTTGGCGGCGTTGGTTTCGGCTTCTTGCTTGGACGCCCCTTCTCCATGGCCATATTCCGTTCCATCGACGTAAACGGCCGCCACGAAAGTCCTTTGGTTGGCAGGACCTTCTTCTTTCAGGATCTTGTATTCGAATATTTCCCTTTCGGCTTGCAACGCCTCTTGCAAAGTCGTTTTGGGATCGCTTGAAGGCTTAGCTAACGAGACTTCCTTTTTGAAGATCTTATTAAGCAGAGAGAAGGTGAAATCCATCCCTTGGTCAAGATAGATGGCCCCTATCAAAGATTCGAAGACGTCTTCCAAGATCTTTCTTTTGTTTTTCTCTCCCCAAACAAAGCCCCTTCCGACTCTGACATAGCTTAAAAGGTCGAGTTTTGAGGAAACGTCAGCTTCGGAATACCCTTTGGCGAATTGGGTTCTGACTTTGGATAAGCCTCCTTGGTCAAGCTCGGGATGTTCCTTGAAAACGATATCGGCCAGAACATATCCCAAAACCGAATCGCCCAAGAATTCCAATCTTTCGTAATCTCCGCCTTTGAATCCAGGGTCCCCTCTGACCGAAGAATGAGTGAAAGCATCTTCATATAAAGAGAGGTCGTTTGGGACTATCCCCAAGATGGCGAACAATTTGTCGAAACGGCTCATTCCTCGAATCCTTTCTTTATTTCTCCGCAAATGTTGGCTTTGGCTAATTTGTAGGCTAGCAAAATAGCATAATAGAAAGCTTCCGCATCAGAATTGCCGTGGGCTTTGACGGCCACGGCGTTAACCCCAAGAAGCATCGCTCCGCCGACTTTTTTGGCGTTCATCCTGTTTTTGAGTTCTTTGATTCCGCTTTTGGCAAACAGATATCCGATCTTGGTGAAGATGTTCTTTTTGAAGCCTTTCTTCAAAAGCGAGGCCATTCCTTTGGCGGCTCCTTCGCTAGCCTTCATGCAAACATTGCCAGAGAAGCCATCGGTAACCACCACGTCCACATCGGAATTGATTACCATATCCCCTTCGATGTTACCAATGAAATTGATTCTCTTATCGGCTCTTAAAAGATTGAAGGCTTCTTTGCCTTCCACCGATCCTTTGCCTTCTTCCGATCCATTGGACAAAAGGCCTACTCGTGGGTTTTCGGTTCCGTTTACGGCTTTGTTATACAATGCGCCCATAAACCCGAATTGGGCGATTTCATCGGCGGTATTCTCATTAGAAGCGCCAATATCCAAAACCGAGACATACCCACCGGTTTTAATTGAAGGGAATTGGGCGCATAAAGCCGGACGCTTGACTCCTGGTATTTTTTTCAAAATCAAAGTCGCGGCGGACAAAAACGCCCCGGTAGAGCCGGAGGAAACGACGGCTTGACAATCGGATTCGGAAACGGCCTTTATGGCTTTGACCATCGAGCTATCCTTTTTTCTTAAGACTTCCATGACGCCGGCTTCCATTTTTATGACTTCGTTGGCTTCGATCAAAATGACGTTTTCAAGATCTTCCAATTCTTCTTTTTTGCCAACCACGACCAATTCGACATCCTTATAGTCCGATAAAAAATGCCTGACGGCTTCTTTGGTGGATTTGGTTCCATTGTCTCCACCCATCATATCGATCGCGATTTTAATCATGAAAATACCTCATCGCCTTAGGCGATACACCTTTATTGTAATAAAAAGGGGATTAAATGGGTAGGCATATTAAAAGAGGGGTAACCCTCTTTTTCATCCAATCGATATCCCTTTTGATTCCTCTTCGCATTCTTTGTATAAATCCACGAAAGAAGGATCGTCATTTTTGTGTTCGATCACATATTTTGCGTCATTTCTCGCGCATTCGAAGATTTTGAAATCATTGATTGGATTGACATAGCTGAAATCCGGCAAACCGGATTGTTTTACCCCTGCAATCTCTCCAGGGCCTCTCATTTTCAAATCGGCTTCGGCTATCTCGAATCCATCGTCGCTATGAAGAAGGACGTTGAGTTTCTCTTGTTCCTCGCTTTCGGATGTCAGCATAAGGAAGGTGGCTTTGGATCCATCTCTCCCGATCCTTCCTCTAAGTTGATGCAAAGAAGAGAGAGAAAAATAAGAAGGGGAATAAACCAACATCAAATTGGCTTCTTTGACATCGATCCCAACCTCGATCAAAGAAGTGGCTACCAAAATCTGGCATAATCCGTTCCTAAAGGCGATATTGGCGGCGTCTTTTTCTTCTTCCGACAACGATCCATGGAGCATCGTGACTTTGTTCGGGAATCTTTTTTTATACAACTCATAAACCTTTTTGACTGATGTGTAGGGATCATCATCGCCTTCGATTTTCGGGACCACAACATACATCCTATGATTGGAGGATAGGGTTTCTTCGACGTATTTACCGATGTTTTTGTCATGCGGAGACATTATCTTGGTTTCGACTTCTCTTTTCCCGGACGGGAATTCGTCTAAAGTCGAAACATCCAAATCACCATAGATGGTCAATGCCAAAGTCCTTGGAATCGGGGTCGCCGACATCAGCAAAAGGTCGGCGTGATCGCCTTTATCGAGCAAAGTGGTCCTTTGGTTGACACCGAATTTATGCTGCTCATCGATAATAGCCAAACCCAAGGAATGATAATTAACGGCTTTGGAAAATAAGGAATGGGTCCCGACAACGATATCCAACGTCCCATCTTTCAAAGAAGACAAAACGTTTCTTTTATTCGATGAATCGATTGACCCGGTCAATAGGCCTATGCTGATTTTTTCGTTCGCGAAAAGCTTCTTCATCGTCTCGAAATGCTGTTTGGCCAAAGCATCCGTCGGAGCCATAAGGGCCGCTTGTTCCCCTCTTAAAACGCAAGAATAGGCCAATAAGGCAGCCACCAAGGTTTTTCCGCTTCCAACATCCCCTTGAAGCAAGCGATACATCGTGGAAGGAGAGTCCATATCGTCTAGGCATTCCCTTATCGCCTTTCTTTGAGAGGCAGTTAGTTTATACGGCAATGTGCCGATGAAAGCTTCGAGTTTGTTCCGATCGATAAGTTTTTTGCTTCCTTTGGATAAGCTAATGTTCTCCTCCCTTACTATTTGGGTTTTAAGGGAGAATTTCAAAGCCTCAAGGTATTTTAGAGAACGCATCCCACGATAAAGATCTTCTTTGCTTTCCGGCTGATGAAGCATCCTTAAAGACTCGTAGATGGAATCGAGTTTGTATTTCTTTCTGAATTCCAACGGAATCGGTTCATCCATTTGGCCCCTTAGTTCGATCAAGGCCCGATTTATCAAAGAAACGAATGAATGATTATTAATCCCGTCAAGAAGGCGATAGATAGGCTTTAAAGCCTCTTTTTTGGCTATTTCTCCCTTAAGGCAATTGCTCATTACGACCGTATGCCTGATTTTATCGTAATGGCCGATTAAGGAATAATATTCGCCATGTTTGATCGTCTTAATCAAATATGGGCGGTTCCAGGCTTCGATCTTAAAAAGATATCCGTCTTTCGTAAGCAACATAAAGCTGACCAAACTACGGTTCGGAAACCTCGTCAATCTGACGTTGCCTTCCAATTTTCCGAGTATGACCAGCCTCTCTTTGTCTTCATAAACGTCTTTCGGTTTGGTGTAGGAATAATCGTCATAGCGAAAAGGGAGATGAAATAAGGCGTCTTCATAAGTGAAGATTCCCATCATAGCCAGCTTTGCATTCATCGATTTGGAAGAAGAAAGGGAAAATTTTTTCACGTGCTAATTATAGCAAAATAAAAGACGTCCCGACTTAGGAACGTCGATTCGTTGTCATTCGATGCCAAGCAAGAAGGAATAAACAGGCTGGTTTCCGCGGCGGACATCGATGTCGATAAGCGGATATTTCTCGCCTAAGGTTTCGGAGATCTTATCCATCTCTTCGTCTTTGACATCTTCGCCGGCGAAGATGGTGATCAAGGAAGAGTCGTCATCGATGAGCGATTCGAGGATATCACGCAAAGCCTCTAATTTGTCAGGGACGCAGGAAACGATGTTGTGTTTGCCTGCCATTGCCAAATAATGGTCTTTGGTCACATGGACTCCTTCGATATCGGTATCTCTGGTGGCAAAGGTAACCGAGCCTGATTTAACCGTTGAGATCGCATCTTTCATCGCGGAATAAGCTTCGTTAGGATCTAAATCCTCGCTGAATTGCATTAGGCTTGTAATGCCTTCTAAAATCGTGCTGGTCGGGACCACTCTGACGGTTTGGTCTGAATTGTTCGATATTTCTGCGGCTTGGTTAGCAGCCATTATGATATTCGAGTTGTTCGGGAAGATATAAACGTTATGGGCGTGGACTTTTTCGATGGCTTTGGCGAAATCTTCGGTAGACGGATTCATGGTTTGGCCGCCGGAAACGACATAAGTGGCCCCAAGCTCTTTGAACGCATCGTCTAAGCCTGATCCGGAGGAGACGACGATCGTCGCGTTCTCAACCCAATCTTTCTGTTTGTTGCGTTCGATATTGCCTTCCATATCCATGGCTTTCTCGCCATGGGAGATATTGTCATGTTCTTCTGACATATTCTCGATGGTAATGGTTAGGAATTCGCCATAATTCTGAGCGTAATTGAGCATCGTTCCAGGAGACAATGTATGGACGTGGACTTTGACTATGTCGCCATCTTGGACCATGACTATGGAATTGCCATGGGCAGCTAAGAAACTTTCGAATTTTTTCGTTACGAACGGACGTTTTCCTTCTTCTGGATTGCCTAGCCTAAGCAAGAACTGGGTACAGTATCCATATCCGTCTTCGCCTTCGGCTAGCTTGGCTCCGGCATAGCTGTCTCCATCGCCGTTTTTCAAAAACGAAGGGATCGAATTGTCTTTGTTTACGTCATTCATGTCGCTTCTTTCGACGAATGATCCCTTGATTGCCTTTAACATTCCTTCCATTACGAAGCATAATCCAGCACCGCCTGAATCGACCACGCCGACTTCTTTTAGAACCGGCAGCAAATCAGGAGTATGTTTCAAGGATTTCTTCGCGGATTTGAAGAGATAATCCATCGCCTCTTCGATTGAGAGATCGTTTTTTGAGGCAAAACGTTTGGAAAGATCTTCCGAAGATTCGCGGATGACGGTCAAAATCGTTCCCTCGACCGGATTACGAACTGCTTTATAAGCCTTTATGCGTGCTTGTTCCCAAGCTTCGACGAAATCTTTGACGCTCATTTTCTCTTTTCCGCTCAAGGAATTGGCGAAGCCAGAGAAAATCTGAGAGGTGATGACGCCAGAATTGCCTCTTCCACCCATGACAAGCCCATAAGCGAAGGCTCTGGCAATGTTATAGACATTTTCGTCGTTGCGGTTCGCAATCTGCTTCGACCCCGAGGTCAAAGTAAGGTTCATATTGATCCCAGTATCCCCATCAGGGACCGGGAAAACGTTCAATCTATCGACTTCTGGATAATGGTTGTACAAATTATTCGCGCCAGATAAAAATATCTTTTTCAGATCCTGGCCTTTGATATATTTCATGGTTCAAGTTCCTTCAAATCGTTAACGTAGATGCCCACTTTGTCAAATGGGATAGAGAAAGTCTTTTCCAGCACGTAACGAACTTTGTTTTGAACCTGATTTGCTATTTCGGTAATTTTCACATCATAAGCGAGACAGACATATACATTGATGCTGTAGCCGTTTTTATCTTCGAAAACCTCGATGCCACGAGAATATTTCTGATCAGAAATCTCGCTTCCTGGCTTTTTGCCAGTCAAGCCAACGACGCCATAACATTCCAAAACAGCCTTAGCGACGACTGAGGCAATGGCATTGGTGGATATTTGTATAGAGCCAAACGGCGTAGAGGAATCAGTATTCATATAGAATTTGCGCTGAAAAATTCAACTCTTATATTATGCCGTAGGCATAAGACATGCGCAAGATGGTATTTTCAAGTGATTCTCTTCTAAGTAGAATCCAAAAATAAGGGAATGTATCGGGATTTTTTGGCAAAAAAAGCCATAAAAAGGCCTTATAAAAGAAAAAAGCCCGGCAGCGTGCTATTCTCCCGGCCGGAGCCGATACCTTCGCCACTGCGGTGCTTAACTGCTGTGTTCGGGATGGAAACAGGTGGAACCACCGCGTCATCACCACCGGACTTTTTTCTTTGTCTGTTCTTTAGAAACTGGATATATCAAACATATTCTATCATGTACTTGAATCAAATGTGCGACTTAACTTACATTTAAAATTTATTAAATTAGTGAAATTAAGCCCTCGGGCTATTAGTATCGGTCTCCTGAACAACTTCGCTAAGCTTATATGCTTACAGATCCGACCTATCAACCCCCTAACTTTGGGGGGCCCTTACTTCTTTCGAATGGGAAGTCTCATCTTAGGACTAGCTTCACGCTTAGATGCTTTCAGCGTTTATCTATTCCGGAGGTAGCTACCCAGCCATGCCACTGGCGTGACAACTGGTAGACCAGTGCTCCGTTAATCCCGGTCCTCTCGTACTAGGGACTAGTTCCTTCAAACTTCCTACGCCCACGACAGATAGGGACCAAACTGTCTCACGACGTTTTGAACCCAGCTCGCG
>CAVJSS010000011.1:0-38385 GCA_963652335.1 uncultured Eubacteriales bacterium
CATAGTTAATGCCTTAGGAATTTGATGTATAGGGTAAAGATTTAAAGTTTCTTTATGGTATCATAAAAAACTAGCTTATTAGTCGACGGGGATATCGTTATGGTCATATTCAATAAAGGAAAAGCATTAAGGAAAGCCGAGGAAGATACACTTGTAAGCCAAACTTCTGAGAGAAAAAACAATGGCAAAGAGGCAAATGCTTCTTTCAACGAAACCAAACAAGATGCTTTGATAAAGGAAATTCGCAGAAAGATGCTTACTGAAGCCGACGTAAGGAGAATCGTCGCTGAAGAACTTCGGAAATTATTGGCCAAGGAAGATGGCGAAGAATCCCCAACCATGAAGATAATCGCTGAAAACAATGCGATTGAAATCGTTGAACAAACCGAAAACGAGGAATCTCCTACGCGAATTCCGTTTCCAATCAAGATGTTGGAAGCTGATGACGAACTCAAACAATGCTATAACGAATTGAAGGCAGAGGCGTTGGCTTATGGTCTCAAATCACGTTTGTCAAATTCGGGAGATACTTTTAGGTTGCATACTAAAACCTATCTTAAAATCACAGTC
Source organism: uncultured Eubacteriales bacterium (assembly GCA_963652335.1). Taxonomy (GTDB): domain Bacteria; phylum Bacillota_I; class Bacilli_A; order RFN20; family CAG-826; genus UBA4951. The sequence continues at coordinate 571 of CAVJSS010000011.1, forward strand.
GTCGGAAAATTCATAAAATGTTATTTCGCCCTTGATCCTGTCGATTATCGAGATACCAGCATGCCAATTACCGATGCTGGGATAAAAAACGTATACAAAGATATCCCTTTGGCATTCAAAGTCAGATCGCCATTATCCTTGCGTCGCGCCAAGCAGCTTTTGTCCGATGCCTGCAAGCGTGACAACATCAATATCGGAGAGACGATCGATAGAGATTGGGTTACCCCTTTGAAAGACTATGAGCCACAGCTAAGCCGCAAAGCCGAATACTGATTTTTCCTAATCCACTTGCTGCCTTATTGGTCATTATTTTGATATTTGCCGTAAGGTATGCTAACATTTCCGAGTCACAGAAAGCGAGTTGATGCAAAACGAACCCCTTATATGCAATCCTTGGTGTCGTTTTCATCTTATTCAGCGCTTTTTTCTCAGCTAGCGAGACGGCCTTTCAAAAGCTCAATCATTTTCGTTTTGCCGTCAGGGCAAGAGATGGGCATAAAGTAAGCAAGGCTGTTTTATGGATCTATGACCGTTTTGATAAGGCCATAAACGGCATTCTTATTGGAAACAACATAGTCAATGTCGGCTTGTCTGTCATTTTCACCAATTTGTTCTTATTAACCTCATTGCCTGATGGTGTCGCTTCTTTGTTGGGCTCGGTGGTCATTACGATCGTTGTCTATTTCTTTGGCGAAACCCTTCCGAAGCAAGTCGCCGCCAAAATTCCCAACAAAATCGCTTCTTTAAACGCTTATGTTCTTATCTTCTTTTATTTTCTTTTTTGGCCTTTGATGATGGTTTTTAAGGGGATGGATGTTTTGATTGCCAAAATAACCAAATCAAAGAAGAATCCATCGTTCACCGAACAAGATTTGGTTTCGGTTATTGAGCAGAACGAAGATGCTGGCTTATTGGAAAAAAACGAGTCGGAAATAATTCAGAATTCCATTGATTGGGGCGATATGAAAGTAAAAGAGGTCCTCACTCCAAAAAGCAGGATGCTCTGCATCGATACGAAAGATCTGACAACTGAGAAACTCGTCAAACGCATATGCGATACGACCTTTTCGCGTATCCCTCTTTATTATGGCAAAAAAGACAATGTGATCGGAATTTTGATAGTCAAGGCGTTTCTTGCGGCATATATAAACAACAAGAACGTCAATTATCTCAATTTCGTCGAAAAGCCATATGTCATATCCCCAAAGACTTGCCTTAACGATTTGGCGGATGGATTCAGAACGCATAAAACCCAGTTGGCTTTAGTCAAACAAAAAGACGAGCTTTTGGGTTTGGTCACAATGGAAGATTTATTGGAAGAATTGGTCGGGGACATCGATGAAATCTACGATCTCCCAAGGGAGGCTGGCTTATGAAAAACCACCTTCCTCTCATTCTTTCTGATAGTAGCACGATGCCAGATTATCTTTTAGGCATCTATATTGCCGCATTCGTCATTTTGGTTTGCTTTTCCTTTTTATATAGCTATTGCGATACCGCCTATTCATCGGCAAACAAAATGCAGCTGGAACGCGAAGCCGATGACGGAAACAAAAAAGCCAAGGCTGCTTTGAAACTGGTCAATGATTACGATTTCACGATCGCAACAATCTTATTTGGCAACGATTTCATCAACATTTTGGCCTCTTCTTTAGCAACGATCATCGGCATGCGCCTGTTTGCTGAAGTGCTTCCGAACAGCGAAACATCTTCTCTTGTGACTTCGGCCATCTCGGTGACCATAATCCTTATTTTCGGCGAAATACTTCCAAAAACCTTAGCTAGGCATAATCCTACAAAATCCGCCAAAACATTCGTTTGGTTCATGAAAATCAACAAAATCATATTCTTTCCGTTCGTTTGGCCAATGAATTGGCTTTCTCAAAAAGCCGCTCGCCCATTCGTCGAGAAAAACGATAAGGAAGATCCTTTGGCTACCGACGAAGAACTTGAAGCGATGGTGGATGAGATTCTCGATGAAGGATTGATAGACAAAGAGCAATCCGAAATCATTCAGAATTCAATCGATTTCAAAGACATATCTTGCTATGAGATCATGACCCCGAGAGTAAAGATTTTCGCTTACGATTTAGAAGATTCTTTCCAAGAATTCATAAAAAACAAGGATGCGTTCGTTCATTCCAGAATCCCTGTTTGCAAAGGAGATTTAGATAAAATAGTTGGTTATATACAAGCTAAGACCGTTTTGAGGGCCATTGTTTCTGGTAAGAAATTCAATATTGAGGACTATATAATCCCAATCATTTCCGTTCCTAGGACGATGGAGATATCGCGCGCTCTTTCGATAGTGAAAAAAAGCAAAAGCCATATTTGCCTTATTCGCGACGAATTCGGTGGTACCGAAGGGATAGTGACTTTGGAAGACATATTGGAAGAATTGGTTGGAGAGATGTGGGACGAACAAGATAAGATATCCGATGACATCGTAAAAGGCCAAAAGAGGAACGTTTTCTTGATTAGAGCCGAAATGTCGGTTGATGATTTCTTCGATTATTTTGATTTGAAGGACGAAAATCTCGATGACGATTACTCGACGGTTTCCGGCTGGATAACGGATAAATTAGGGAGATTTCCTGAAGTTGGGGACCATTTTACCTACGAAAAAATAGATTTATATGTGACCAAAGTGGAAAATTACCACGTGATATCGGCGACAGTCAAATATCATCCAAGAAGGAAAATCAAAACGAATTAGTTTCTCTCTTTGAGGCTTTTTAGATAAAGAGAATGGATTCTTTCGGCGACTTCTTTGATTGTCAACGAATCTGCGTCTATCACATAATCGACTTTGCCAACGTTTTCTTTTGAGAAATGTTCTTCATCGCTCGCTAATCGTTTTTCTATATCGGCTTCGTTATCTCCCCTTATCTTCATTCTTTTTTCTCTTACGCCTTTGCTTACGTTTATAAAGAAAGTGATGATGCCTTTGTCATTCAAAGACAAAAACGAATGAAGGCCGTTTGGTTCGACGATCAGAACCTTGTTATCGGCCACTTGATCTTTGCCACATCCGTAATAATTTCCGGCATAGCAAGCATGTTCGACCAATTGTCCTTGATCTATCTTCTTTCGAAATTCTTCTTTGGTGACGAAAAAGTAATCGACCCCATCTTTTTCGCCTTTTCTCATTTCTCTGGTTGTGGTCGTCACGGCTTTTTTGATTTCGAAAAGGTGATATAGCTCTTTGGCGGCTTCCGTTTTTCCAGAGGCTGATGCCCCAACCAAGATTATCATGGCTATTATTATATTGTTTTACGAAAGACTTTTGAGACAAAAATTTGTAAGATATAGCCGGTTATCGTCTATAAGTAAGCGAAAGGAGCAAGCAAGATGGGAATCGACATTGAATTCGTTGATCTCTCCTTGAAGGATTATTCCTTGCTTTTGGGAGCTTTGTATCGCCAATCTTTGGTTCAAGTTGGGATGTCGCCCGACACCCATGTATTCGATTTGGATTACGATTACCTTTCCTCGAAGGATTCCATCCAGGCCAAATTCTTGATGGATGTCATCGATTTTTATTTGGAACTCAACGAATTGGAATCGAAGATCTTCATTTGTCAGATATTGGAATATGGCCGTTATTTCCCTTTCTGGTGGATGAATTATCTTTTCGAAGAAAAAGAATACAAACGTCTTTATTTGGATACCTTAAAAAGAGTCAATTCCCATTTTTGCGCCTAGCGTGAAATGCTAAAACCTGTTTTATTTCCTATCGCGGTTGTTTTGTTGACTTCATCTTCTTCCTTTGGATTGACGCCGAAAAGAATAGATATCGGTGGTTCCGTTGGCTATTTTTCAAATTTCACCATTCCGCCTTTCGAATATGCGAAGGCCTATTCTTTCGATGTCCGTTACAAATTATGGGGGAATGGCACCCATCGACTTTCCTGCCTTTGGGATAGTGAAACATCAACTTATGAAAAGGATGGAGCTTATTTTAGCTTTTCGCCCATTATCAACTATGTGGCTGCGGGAGTGATGGGGCAAGAATTCGTTTTGAACATCAACGTTCCTTACAAATACGTTTGCAACGTCAACAAAATGGAATTCATCGATACTGACGTCCTATCAGGTTCAAAATACAGCAAGTCGATAACCTTGAACAAAAAAGTCGACCTGGTCAATAAAAACCTTGGGCTGGAAGGAAAAATATCAGGTGACACTTACATAGATGTAGACGCATTGGGAAATTTCATAAATAGGCAAGCCTCCGTTGAGATAATTGATTACAAAGAGGCTATAGAAACGGATTCCCGAGGCGTTATTCCACTAGATAAGATAAAGCTGGACTTTTACAACAATAATGGTCATAAGGCGATCGAAGAAGCAGACGATAATCTTACCTTGTCCATTTCTGGCGAGAATTTCATGGATTTCGATCCCTTATTGGGGCATGGTGGGACATTGTCTCAAAAAGAAGACAGCATCCAAATTCCGTTAAGATGGGAAAAAGATGATGATGGCTATTCTTACCCAATATTGGATGAAACGGTTTTTGGCTACGATATGGGAAAGGGATCTGAGGCATATTCGAAGAATCTTTCAATGCCCAAAAGTCAAAGCAAATATCCGATATATCATTGCAAGATAGAAAATAATTCAACTCAGCTTGGAACCTATTATTACGAATTCGACGTCGAAAAAGGAAAAGACTTTTTCGGAAGCTGTAGAAACTCATCTTGGTGCGTGGAGGTTAGCTGATGCTGAATTTTCTTTTGACGGCGGCGGCTTTCATCCTCTCTACGGCGACGTTTGCCTTATCTTATTCTTATTCAGGAGTGGCTCGTTCGTTTACTTCTTTTGGCAAATCCATTGCCGAAATATCGGTCATTATTCCCGAAAGCACATCGGAAAAGCCATATTTTGACATTTGGCAATTTCGAAAATTAGCCAAAAAGCATTTTGATGACGGACTCAAACGATATTTGTCTTCTGATAGCAATTACACGTTGTCCTATTTCTATTTTGATGCGTTTTCGATAAACAAAAAAGGAACATTGGTAAAGCCAACCGGAATAAGGATGACGTTCAAGTGTCCTGTCTCATGGTTTGGCACATACGAAAACGAGGCAGTTTTCACCATCAGGGAGGGATATGTTAATGAATAGTTCGCCAGAAGAATTCGTCGAATATTCCTTTTTGAAACCACTTCTTCAAAAGGAAGGATTGACCGATATTACCTATAATGGGTCTGATTTATATTTCGTCACCAATGAAGGCGGCCGATTTCTTTATAAAAGGAACTTTCCGAAAAAAGAAGTTGGGGATTTTTTAAGGCAAATAGCCAATCTCAGCGAAAAACAGTTTTCTTTCGCCAGTCCGATTTTGGACGTTTCTTTCGGACGCTATAGGCTAAATGCCACCTTCATGAGTTTGGCTAGGCACAAAAACGAAAAGACGTACACTTTCGCTTTGCGACTTGCTTCGCCCAAATGCGCAATAGATGACAACAAATCCTTTTTCACCAAGAAAGCGGAAAAAATATTGATTAAAGCGATACGCTCCGAAGAAAGCATCGTAATCGGAGGGCTTACAGGAACAGGGAAAACCGAATTGGAAAAATGGCTGTTGTCGAAGGCAAAGGAAAATACCAGGATCATCGTCATCGACAACGTCGAAGAATTGGATATGGTCGTTAACGAAAACGTTGATTTGACCACTTGGATCAGCAATGAAAATTATCCACAGTCATCTTTTTCTTCCTTGATAAGAAATTCTTTGAGAAACAATCCGGATTATGTCGTTGTGGCCGAAGCCAGAGGCAAGGAAATGCTTGATGCTTTGACATCTGCAATGTCTGGCCATCCGATCATTACCTCAATCCACTCAAAAGATTTGGAATCAATGCCGGAAAGAATGGCGAGGCTATGTATGCTGTCTGAACAAAAACTATATATAGATGCCCTTATCTCCGACATCGCCCACCATTTCAAATATTTTGTCTATTTAAGCAAAAAAACAGTCAATGGAAAAGTTGTGAGATTCGTTTCTTCTATTGGAATCATGAATCCGAAAACCGAAAAAATAGAGTCAATTTACGAAAGGAAGAAGAAATGAAATATTATCTTGCTGCCATTGCTATTTCTCTTCTTTATGGAGGCCTGTCCTATATTGTTTTCGATAATTACATATATGCTATAGTGGTCTTTGTCATATATGCGTCATTGATGATGGGCTTTTTGTCGCCATTGGCCAATCGATATCAAACGAAGGTTGAAAAACATCACGAAGCATACCGATTCGTGAATAATTTCATCGTTTCTCTTTCGGTTACTTCTTCTAATGAAATCGCCTACAATTCAGCAAGCGAAGGAATCGATGATCAATCTTTCAAAGACTTCGTTAAAAGGATAGATACGATGCCGATTTATAGAAGGATAGAAAGTTTGGGAAATTTCTTTGAAGCCCCCTTTTACGGTATGTTTTTATCCATTTATAGAATTTATTCGGACCAAGGCGGAGATTGCTTGAAAGTCGCCGATCCATTATTGAAGGAAATAGCGAGAGACGAAGAATATACGCGAAGTTTGGATAAAAGCTCGAAAAAATTATTGATCCAATTCTCGATATTTTGGCTTTTGTCCGGCTTTATACTTGGCTTTCTCCGCTTTGGATTGTCGGGATATTACAAGCTCATGCTTCAATCGGTGGCTTTTAAATTGATCGGGGTTTTCTATCTTGCGCTTGTTTTGGCCAGCTTTTTCGTCTTCGCCAAGGCATACACAAGGCTTCCGCTGATTAGGAGGAAGAAAAATGGCTAAGAAAAAGAAACTTAAAGATAAATTGTTGCAAGCAGGCATACAGCCCAAGAAAGCAGCGATATATTTGGCAGTTGCCGATCTGTTCGTCGTTGGTTTCGCCGTTCTTTCCTATTTCGTTTTGAAAACATCGGTCCTGATTTGTGGTGGAATGGTCTCGCTTATTCCTTTGATCGATTATTTCGCGCTTGGGAAAATGACGCAAAGCAACAGCAAAAACAACATCGCTTTGGAAACTGAGTTCGTCAGAGTCTTTAGCTATCTCAACATTTATCTTCATAACGGTCTGCCGGTTTATACAGGCTTAAACAACATCGTCGAATTTTCATCAAAAGAAATGAAAAATCGCTTAAGGAAACTGCTAAAAGAGATTGATGAAGACAAAACCGTCGCTCCTTACGTCAATTTCGCATCTGACTTCCCGTCATTGCTGGTGAAAGAAGTAATGGTCTCCCTTTATCTAATCGCTGAACAAGGAGGCGCCGAGGTATACATGCCTCAATTTGAAAAAACGTTCGATCAATTAGCGTTGGAGAAAAGAAATTTCGACAAAGAAAAGAGAATCGAAAAACTAAATACCTTATGTTTTCTCCCTTTGGTTGGCTCAGGAACATCGATGCTAATGATAGTGGCAGGAATAGTAGTATTGATGAGGAGCATGACCGATGTCATATAAATTGGGATTCCTCCTATCTTTGTTCTTCGTTATCGAAGTGGTCGCCTATACGGGAGACATGTGCGCGATAAACGGAATATATACGAAACTTGATGCGATCTCAGTGACGGCCGCCTATCAAATATCCTTAAAGCAAGGACTGACGAAAGAAATCAAAGACTTCGTCTATAAGGAAACGAAAGGGATTATTGAAGCACTGGACAAAAACGTGGCTTTCGGCGAAACGCTAAGATTCAAGATATATCGGGAATACAACTCGCTTATAGTGAGCAAAACCCCAATGGTCATAACCGTGGTTAGATCAGCCGTAATCGGCTATCTATATTAAAGAAAGGAGGAAAAGCATGTCGGAATTCAAAGCTACGTTGCTTGGCATGGTTCTTACATTGGCGATCTTTGGTTCGATCGCCGGAACGATCAAATCGGTTTTCCAACAGGAAGCCAATGATGTCAACACGCGCTATAGTACAATTGTCAGCGAAATAGACGCATCGAAATAACGAACGAAGACCCCTCTCAAATCAGAGGGGTTTTTAATCCTTGAATTACTCATCGGCGTATTTTTATAATATCCCATTCGATTAGGAGGACGACGTATGTCCAAAATGGAAGAAATCCGTAAAGCTTTTGCCGAGAAGCTCGGCGTTGATTCATTAGATGAAAATAAGGCTTTGAAAGACCTTGGCTTAGACAGCTTGGATATCGTCGAAATGTGCTTGGATATGGAAGAAAAAGCCGGGATTCAATTCGAGACCAGCGAACTAGCTTCCTTTAAAACAGTTGGCGATCTTTTGAAGGCCATTGAGAAAAAGATTGGCTAAGCATTGATATTTGCTTGCAAACTTCACCTCATTTAAGTATTATCTATTAGCACTTTTAAGTGCGTATGGCGTGCTCAGCTAGCTCAACGGCAGAGCAATCGGCTGTTAACCGATCGGTTGTAGGTTCGAATCCTATGCTGAGCGCCATTGTGGCCCGTTGGAGAAGCGGCTTAACTCATATGCCTTTCACGCATACATTCATGGGTTCGAATCCCGTACGGGTCACCATTTTGATCGTAACATCTGGTACTTCGGTATCAGATTTTTCATTTAAATAAGCGCAAGCAATATTAAAGATAAGGATTCAAAGCCATCTATTGTTGTTATTAGAATTTAGCTCACACATAGAAATGTGAAACAAAGTCGATTGAAATGTTGTACATATTAATTGAGCTTGTTAGAATTTATGTGAACCAAAATAATGATTTTAGTTTCACATATTTGGAGGACTAATATGACTAATGTTGCAGAATTATTACATGAACAGGAAATGTTAAAATCTCGAATAAATAAAATGGTTCATGGATCAATTGAGATAAGAAAACAAAACGAAAAGAAATATATCTACGTACATTTTCGTGATGATGGGATGTCTACTTCAAAATATGCAGGTGAGTATAGCATGGAATTAAGCAATCTTATTTTAGAGAATAATAAATTAGTCAAAGAATACAAAAAAAGACTGAAAGAAATAAAAAAGGAATTAGGTTTACTGCAATATAAATCATTAGAACTAACAGACAAGGTTAAGATCAATATCGATCTGGCAAGAAGAAATCTAGTTGATTCAATATATAAACAAGCTATGTTGGAAGGAGTAGCTACAACATACTCTGATACCGAAACTATTGTTAATGGTGGCAAAGTGAAAGATATGACTGCATCTGACATTTCCAAAGTCGTTAATTTAAAACATGCGTGGGAGTTTATATTAAACGAGGGTGTCGTCACCTATCCTACAAACTATGCAATTTTATGTCAAATCAATGAAATGGTAGAAGAAGGATTTTCATACACTGCCGGTAGAATCAGAAGCGTTCCTGTCTCAATTGGCGGATCAACATATATTCCTCCACTTCCATTTGAGCCACAAGTCAAAGAGGATTTGGCATCTTTATTATCCAAAGAACCGTCATACGATGTTTCTATTGAACTATTGCTCTATGTAATGAAAAAGCAGTTATTTTTAGATGGCAGCAAGAGAACGGCGGTTATATTCGCAAATCATTATTTAGTTAGCAGAGGCATTGGGCTTATTGTGATACCTGCGGAACTAGTATCAGAATTTAAGTGTCGCTTGATAGATTATTATGAAGATGATGATCAAGCTATAAAGGAGTTTTTATATAGCAAGTGTTTAACTAAAATATAAGATTAAAGTCGTGAAAACAAGCTGGTTCAAATAATGGCTCGAATGCAAGACCGAATGGGTCGCCAGATGACAACGATTGGATTGATGGCTAGCATCAGTCCTTTTTAGATTCTCAACCTTCTTGTGGGGCGAATGTGGGGTTTTGTTCATGCCTATCAACCCCACAAACCATTGATTTAAAATCCTCCATAATGGTTTGTCGCTACGATAAGGAGGATCGTTATGAGAGGCATAAGCATTTTAGCATTGTTCGGCATCGATGCGGAGGATTTGATATGCACAAGCAAGCAATTCCAAATCCGTTAACTCGATAGATGGTTTTAAAGAAAAAACGATTGCCGTATCGTCTTTTTTTGAACGAACCGTCAAACCAGACACAAAAGGCTATGGCTGTGCGGCCGAATCCCAAAAAGGAAAGAGAATCTATGACGTGATGAAAAACGAGAAAGAGGTCTTTAAGAAAATTCTTTTCTTTCCGCTCATCTTTTGACAAACTACATTTAGATATTGATATGTTTGGAATGTTTAGGCTGAGAAAACCGATAGAAATAATCTGTCCTATTTTGATTCTTTCTTTTTTGATCGCTGCTTTTGCTTTGATGTTTTTGCCAGACGGAATCAAATTGATATTCGTTAACGCCGAAGGGACGAAAACCGCCTATTATTATTCATACTTCGATCCAATTGTTTTTGGATATGGAAGGATTTTGCCATTTATCATAGGAATATATACGTGCGTGCTTTTGGTTTTTGCCATCATCCGCTGTTTTTTGCCGTGGACGCTTCGAAAAACAACGCTTGTTTTATCAATCGTCGGTCTTGCTTTCGTTGCTGTCGATTTCTTTTTCTCTATTTACAATTTGACGATCGTCGATTGTGTCATAATGGCTTTGTACCTATTGGGATTTTTGGATCTGTTGTTTGAAACGATCCTTAAAAGCAAATAAAAACCTCGCAATCGCGAGGAGTTTATCCTATTCGTTGGCGTAGTTCTTGAAATAATCCTTGATAAGAACGATGGGGGTTCCTTTATCTCCGGATCCCGACGTAAGATCTGCCAAAGACCCAAGTAAATCTGTATACTGCCTTGGGGTGGTTCCAAGGGTGTCGTCCTTGCCTTTTAGATCAGCGTCTTTTTCCAAAATCAGTTTCTTCATCGCTGAATTCAATTCTTCGCCACTAAGATGCCCCAATTTGTTATCGGAGATGAATTTGAGCTTCAATTCGTTTGGCGTTCCGATCAAGCCTTTGGTAAAGCCAGGGGAAACGACTGGATCCGCCAATTCCCAAATATGGCCTTGAGGATCCTTGAAGGCTCCATCTCCATAAACCATGACTTCGATGTTCTTGCCGGTGATTTTATTGAATCTCGCAGCGACGTCCTCGGCGAATTCTTGGGCATGTAATGGGAACAGTTTCACTGATTTTTCATTGGTGAAATTAGATCCCAAAATGCCATATTTATCGTTATATCCAGAACCATTTATAGGAGAAGTCAGGATATCGTCTAATCCAAAGACTTTCTCAGCCCCATTGGAAAGAAGTATTCGTTTGTCCATTTTACGGCGATGAATGGAACCGACGATCACGTTTTTGGCGTATTTGAGAATTGCGGCAGGATTGTTGGCAAAAACGATTTTGACCGGACATTCACAGATATTTTTGTAGAATTCGATGTAATCGACACCGGTGAATTGGTGGACGGTGACAGGGAAATGCTTCCTGAATTCCTCTTCGGATAAGACATCGATGTATGGATTCAAGCCTGCATCCAAAATCGCTTCTTCGGAAATAAGATGGTTTCCTACTTCATCTGATGGATATGAAAGCATTATGACCAATTCTTTGCATCCACGAGAGATGGACCTAAGCAGTTGGGAGAACCTGTTTCTAGAAAGGATTGGGAAGATCAAGCCAACGGTGGAATCTCCGAATTTCGATTTGACGTCGGCGGCTATGTCATCAATCGTCGCGTAATTCCCTTGGGAAATGCCTAAAACGGCTTCGGTTACGCAGACAACGTCCTTATCTTCCAAAGGCATCTCCATTTCTTTGCAAGCCTTTAAGACCGAATCGACCACTATGGAGGCCAAGTCGTCTCCTTTTTTGATGATGGGGGCGCGAACGCCGATTGATTTAGTTCCTGAATATTTCATTTGGTTTTCCTTCTTAAATCTTTTTGATCATGTCTCTGGCTATATAAATTCCAGAAGCCGAAGCTTGAGCTAAGCCGCGTGTGATGCCGGCGCCATCCCCAGCTACATACAAATTCTTGATCTGTTTAAGTTCTAGATTGCGATTGACCAAGGGGCGCGAAGAGTAGAATTTGGCTTCGACTCCATATAAAAGAGTGTGTTCGTTCGCTATTCCGGGGGTAACGTGATTCAAAGCTTCCAGCATCTCGATTATCGATTTCATCGTGTTATATGGGAGACATAATCCCAAATCGCCCGGAATGGCTTCTTTCAAGGTCGGTTGTACAAAACCGTCCTTTATTCGTTTATCGGTGCTTCTTCTTCCCAATTTGATATCGCCGTATCTTTGGACGATGACCGAACCGCAGCTAAGTTTGTTGGCCAATCTCGACACCGAATGGGCATAAGCGTTAGGATCGTCGAAAGGTTCATCGAAATAGTGGGACACAAGCAAAGCGAAATTGGTGTTGTTGCTCCCTAAAGAAGGGTCGGCGTAGGCATGTCCGTTGGCCAAAATGGTATTGGCTTCGTTTTCCAAAACCACTTTGCCGCTTGGGTTGGAGCAAAAGGTTCTGACTTGGGTTCCGACTGACGTCCTATAAATAAACTTCCCTTCGTATAAAGCTTCGTTTATCTCATCCATGACGATATTGTTGGTTTCGACCCTGACGCCGATATCAACGTGATTGTTGTTCATTATGACATTGTGCTTGTCCATGACTTTCTCTAGCCAAGTTGAACCGTCTCTTCCGACGCAAAGGATGACGTTGCTGGCTAAGAAAGTCTCGCCCTTGCTGGTTATGACACCTTTGGCTTGGCCATTTTCGACGATCACGTCTTCGACGCACGTTTCGAATTTCATTTCGATTTTTCCGATAAGGTCGTTGTAGATTCTTTTTAAAATCTCAAGATTCTCTTCGGTGCCGAGATGCCTGACTTTCGATCTTAAAAGCTTCAATCCAACGGATATGGCTTCTTTTTCGATTTTCTTCACTTTTTCGGTGTTTGGGTCGGTGATTACTTTGGTCGCTCCATAATGGAGATTTATGGAATCGACGTAATTGATGAGATCCATCACCTCTTTATCGGTAAGATATTCATTAAGCCATCCTCCGAATTCGGTGGTAATGTTGAATTTTCCATCAGAATAGGCTCCAGCGCCTCCGAATCCGCAAGAAATGGAACACGCTGGATAACAACCGCTTTCGTTGTTGCGGTTGATTGGACATTTGGAGATTTTGCCTTGAAGGACAGGACATGACCGATGATTGATATCATGCCCTTTGTCGATTAGAAGGACCTTTGTCTTAGGGCTTTTCTTTGCCAGCTCAAACGCACAAAAATAGCCACAAGGACCAGCACCGACGATGATTACATCGTAGTTGTTCATACGTTTCCTATTTTATACGGCAAACGAGAAAATCAATCAAGAGAATGGAAAACGCTTATTGATTATTTTCGTTCATATAGGCCTTCAAAGCCTCAAATGTCTCATCTGATATTTCGTGTTCGATTTTGCAAGCGTCTTCCTTGGCGATTTGTTCAGATACGCCTATTTTGATCAAGGCTTTATTCAAAACGGTGTGCCTTTCGTAGATTTTGGCAGCTATCTTCCTTCCCTCATTAGTCAGAATCAAATCATGATGCTCATCCGGTAAAATGTAGCCCTTTTCTTTAAGCTTTTTCATCGCGATCGAAACGGAAGGCTTTGAAAATCCGCTATAGGCGACTATGTCTTTGCTTCTTACTGGCCCTTTTTGGCTAAGGATAAGGATCGCTTCCAAATAATCTTCCATCGATTCGTGGATATTCATGGGGATATATTAGCATAAATGAGAATGAAAAAAGGAGCCGATTTTTTCGGCTCCTTAAGCCATTCAAACTTATTTGGAAACTTTTTCGATGCCTTTGGCAGCCATAACGTCGTCAACCAAGCCTTTGGCGCGGCGGAGAGACAAACCAGATTTGACTTTGAGGGTCAATGGGACATCGGCGTATTTTTTGTTGTCTGAATTGACGACAGGCAAAGTCGAATCGTGGTAGTTGTTGGCATCAAGAGCGAAATTGCAACGCAAATGCTTTCCGATGATGGTGACGAACACAAGTTTTTCTCTATGGGCAGAGAAGGAAACGCCAGCGATGGATTCGCGAGCTTTGATTCCATAAGTGTTTGTGACATAAGCGGACAATTCGTCGAATTTGGCGCGGAGATCATCATCGGCGGCTTTATATTTGTCCGCGAATGGGATGCGCTGGATGTTCAGATTGCCAGTTTTTTCTTCGGCGGCAGGAACAGCGACAACCGTTTCTTCGACGGCCGGTTCCTCAACCACGGTTTCTTCGACGACCGGTGCTGGAGCCGGTTCTTCAACTGGGGCGGCTTCTTCGACTACCTCATGTTTCTTTTCGCATTCGGCGACTTTTTCTTCCAAAGCTTTGACGCGGCCATCCAATTCGACCACGAGATCACATCCTTTGTTTTCGAGAATGGTGATCTGATGTGATGTCGCAACGGCGATCAAGAAACAAATGATGGAGCAAAGACCGCCAATTATCAAAATGGCGAAAGATGCGGCATATCTAAGATGCATGCAGTCCAAATAGCGGGCGTAAGTGATACCTTCGATGACCCACAATCCGCCAATGAAGTCAAGGAAGAGAAAAATGGAAGGAACGACAAGTCTCTTCTCTTTTTTCGCTGACAAGATGACGATGACGATGAAAGCGATAACCGCAGCCCAGAAAGCTCCCAAAATGAAGATTCTGGTGAAATCCCAAGTCCAGCCGGATTGTCCAAAACACAAGAAAATGTTAAGGATGTAACGGTAGGAGATGTTCAAAATGCCAAAGCGGCCGCTGCTATTTGCAACTGCCACGGCCCAAGGGATTCCGAATGCATTATTGCCACCGATGGCACCGATGATCAAGAAGACCAAGACGATCGCGGTCGCAATGATGCCGAGAGCCGTCATGAGCTTATATTTCTTTTTTAGGTTCTTCATGTGACATAAACTCCTATAAATATGTTTACCGATACTTTACTACAATATTTTCTTATAAAAAGATAAAAATGATAGGAAATGGGCTAAAAATTCAAAAATCGATAGTTAATCCACTTATTTTAATAGGGGATTTTTCACATTTTGAACCTCATATTTGATAGAAAGGCGTATTGTTGTTATAATTCCAAACGCAAAAGCGGACCATTAGCGCAGCGGTTAGAGCGAGCCCCTTATAAGAGCTAGGCCGTAGGTTCAAATCCTACATGGTCCACCAAAAAACGCCAAAGCCCCCTGATAAATGGGGGTTTTCTTTTGCTAAACGCCCAATATGTGTATAATGTAGCGGCACGGAGGCGTACCCAAGTGGCTGAAGGGACTGGTCTTGAAAACCGGCAGCAGGGTCACACCTGGCGAGAGTTCGAATCCCTCCGCCTCCGCCAACTTGTCATTTTCTAATAAAAAACGTTAGTCTTAATAATCATCGGTTTTGATTCCTTGAATGGCCTTTTTCATGGTTTTCATCCGTGCATTTGATCTGAACGTCTTTCATCGACAGCCATATGCAAAAGAGGATTCTTCAACTTTTGACTATTTTGGAAAACCAATTGCTATATAATACCACTCAGTCGGGAGTAGCTTAGTAAGGAACCGTCAAGACGATACGAATACGTATCCGGAACCCTACCATAAGACATTTATGCGCGAGACGATGTTTGCTAAGGAGCTCTTTTATGTTTGAAACTAAAAACCTTTTGGAAACGGAAAGGGAATTGGGCACTGATTTTCAGACCGGTTTGACTAGCGAAGAAGCTAGCAAACGACTTGAGAAATATGGCCCGAACAAATTGGCCGAAAAGAAGAAAAAATCATGGATTCGTATCTTTTTCGAGCAGATGAACAATCCGATGATTTATGTTTTGTTCGCCGCTATCGCCGTGACCATCGGCGTTTCCGTTTACGAAACCATCAAAGCCGGTCGTTTCTCCTTTTTGGAAATAGGGGATTGGCCGGATGTCGTCATCGTTTTGGCGGTCGTCATTTTGAATTCCATAATCGGGACTGTCCAAGAAATCAGGGCTGCCACCTCATTGGATGCGTTAAAGAATCTCGCCGCGCCGGAATGTCATGTGCTTAGGGGTGGTCAGCGTTTGAAGATCAAATCACAAGACTTGGTTCCAGGCGACATAGTCGTTTTGGAAGAAGGGGACACGATAGGCGCCGACATTAGGCTTATCGAATCCGTGAATCTGAAAGTTAACGAATCATCTTTGACCGGCGAATCGGTCCCTGTTTTGAAAAATGCCGAAATCACTTTCTCTGGCGAAGTAGGCATCGGAGACAGGGTCAATATGGCTTATATGTCGACTCCTGTGACTTATGGAAGAGGCAGGGGCGTTGTCGTTTCAACCGGCATGAACACCGAAATCGGACATATCGCCAAAGCCCTTGACCAAGAAGAAGACGAACAAACCCCTCTTCAAAAAGTCCTTGCCAAGTTAAGCAAGCTTTTGGGCTTTTTGACCTTGGGCATCGTGGTTTTGGTATTGATAGTCGATATCATCTATATCTTCGTTCATAACCAGCAATCTGACGTTTCTTCATGGATCGATTCTTTGCTAAGCGCCATCGCCTTGGCCGTAGCCGCTATACCTGAGGGCTTGGCTGCGGTTGTTACGATCGTTCTTTCGATCGGCGTTCAGCGAATGGTCAAAGCCAACACCATCGTCCGCAAGCTGCCTAGCGTCGAAACCCTTGGTTCCGTCTCCGTAGTTTGCAGCGACAAAACGGGTACCTTAACCGAAAATCGCATGACGGTTGTCGAAGCTTATGTCGACGATTGTTATTTTTCCGAAGCCGATTTTTCAGAGGAAAACAAGGAAAAAGAAGAGGATCTCGCATTATTGGCCAAAGGAATGTCTCTATGTTCCAATGCATCTGTCGATGATGGTTTTTATGGCGACCCAACCGAAATATGCCTTGTTGTGTTAGCCAACAAATTCAACCTTCATAAAAAAGACATAGAATCCCTCGCCCCACGCGTAGATGAGCTTCCTTTCGACAGCGAGCGCAAGATGATGTCCACCAAACACAAAGAAGAAGACAAATGCATCGTTTATACAAAAGGAGCTTTAGACAGCATCCTCGCCCACGTGACCAAGATCCTCGTTAATGGAAAGGAAAGAGACATCACCGACAAAGACATCGAAGACATCTACAAAGCCAACAAGACTTTTTCCGACAAAGCCCTTCGCGTTTTGGCTTTGGCATACAAATACAGCGACGAAGAGATTGAAGAGGAAGATCTTACTTTCGTTGGATTGGTAGCGATGATCGATCCAGCCAGAAAAGAAGCGGCCCCAGCCGTTGCCACTTTCAAAGGCGCTGGGATAACGACCGTAATGATAACCGGAGACCATATCGATACGGCTTTCGCCATTGCTAAGCAACTAGGCATAGCGGAAGACATATCCCAATGTATGATGGGCAAAGACATCGATAAGCTGACTTTCGAAGAACTGCGGGAAAAGGCCAAGACCGTGCGCGTTTTCGCCCGCGTTTCACCTCAAAACAAGGTCTCCATCGTCAAAGCCTTCAAAGCCAATGGCAATATTTGCGCAATGACTGGCGATGGCGTAAACGACGCGCCGTCCTTAAAAACCGCTGATATCGGTATTGCCATGGGTATCACCGGTACCGACGTCGCCAAATCTTCCGCGGACATGGTTTTGGTCGATGACAACTTCGCCTCGATCGAAAAGGCGGTGGAAGAAGGAAGGGGGATATACGCTAACATCAAAAAGACCGTTTTGTTCCTTCTTTCCAGCAACATCGCCGAAGTGTTGGCCATGTTCATCGTCATCTGCCTTGGCTTCCCGTCTTCTTTCATCGCGATTCATTTGTTATGGGTCAATTTGCTTACCGATTCGCTCCCAGCCATTGCTTTGGGAATGGATAGGAAAGACCCTAACAACATGAAGGAAAAACCCCGCGACAAGAACGAAGCCATATTCTCCAAAGGCGGTTATGCCATAACAATCGGATATGGCGCATTGATCACGATATCGGTTTTAATGGCGTATTTCAGCGCCTTCTGGCTAAATGGCATATATGCCTGGTCATCGATAGTCAACGCGGCAGAATTGACCCCTGATATATTATTGCAAGCCAGAACCATGGCTTTCGTTGCCTTAGCCATATCCGAACTTGTCCATATGGTCGGCATGAGCAATCAGAATCGCTCATTTGTCTATGTGCTCAAAGGCGGAAATTGGATGATGCTAATCGCTTTTATCGTCGGTTTGGCGTTGCAACTATTCGTCGTTGAAGTTCCGTTTATGAGAGATGTCTTCTCAACTTCCGACTTAACTTGGAAAGAGTGGCTTATAACCGCGGCGATGTGCGTTACTCCTTTGATTGCCCACGAAATCGTCGTCTTGATCAAGTGGATCAAAGGCAAAAGCAAGAAAAACGCATAGGAACTGTTTGCTTTTTAGCTGGTTTCGTCTGCATTTCAATAATCAAAAATCTAAAAATCTCATCAATTTCACGCATATAAGATAGCTTTTTTCTTGTTCTCCGTTTCGTAGAAGAAAACGAACCTTATTGTCTTTGCTTCTGCTTTTTAAGGCTTATACTAAGCTAGCCTCTCTCAAAGAGGCGCAAATTGACATAGTCTAAAAGGGAATATCATGTTTTTAGCAGCGGAAGTGTTCGGGAAAGAACACCTTATATTTTTGTCTATATGGATAACGATTTGTGTCGTTTCTTCCGTTTTGGCCAAACTTTATCTCAAAACCGAAAAGGCCCAATGGATCTATATCAGGATCTTGGCTTGTCTGGTTTTACTTTTCAATGGGCTTACGAGAGTTGGCATTTACATTCACGGCGCTAACTGGATGGCTGCAGTTTTTCCGGATACGTTCTGTTCGATGTCGGCCACGATTTTCCCCATTCTCATTCTTTTTGGCAAAAAGGATCTATATTCTTATCATGGCCTTTGGTACCTTTCGGCAGTCGGCGGATTGACCTCTACCATTTATCCTCCTTATATAGGCCAAGGCCCAACGATTTGGTACTTAAATACCATATCCGGGATGATATACCATTCGTTATTGACTTTGCTTTGCTTCATGCTCGTTTTGTTCGATGTTTTTAAGCCAAGCATCAAAAAGAGCTTCGCCTTTCCGATCGTCTTTTCCCTTTATATCGTCTTTGGCGCTTTTTTGATTTCGAAAATGGGATTTTCGGATGCGATGTGCATAAGAAATCCGCTTCTGTTCGGCACCCCATTGGATTGTTGGTTCATTCTTGTTGTTGGGACCATCTTGGTTTATTTGGCCGCTATATCCTATGAATACATTCCGAATCTAATAAAAAAATCAAAAGACAAAAAACAATCCAAGGAAGCTGGTGATTGAATGAAAATGGATGGCATTATTCGAAAGAAATATCAAAAAAATAAAGCTGTATTGTGCTCTTTGGGCTTAGCGACATTCAACAAACATTCTTGGCTGAGCCTGCGGCTTGTTATCTATCAACGAGCGCTTGCAATTGCCTGCTGCCATTGACTAAAACCACTCAGCAGCAGCTTCTTTTGAAAGGAATATGTTATGCTTTTGAATCCCCAAGTATTTGGCAAAGAACATTGGATATTTTTGGCCTTATTATCGATTATTGGAATTGGCTCTCTCGTTTTGGCCAAACTTTATCTAAAAACCGAAAAATCTCAATGGATTTATATGCGCGTGATGGCCGCGATCATTTTGATTGGAGACACAATAACCAGAATCGGCGTCGGCTTGGATTATGGCTGGCTTAACGCCATTCCGAATACTTTTTGTTCAATGACGGGCTTTTTGTTCTCTATGGTCGTTCTTTTCGGCAAAAAGAATCTCTATGTCTATAATGGCTTATGGTATTTAGCTATTTTTGGCGGATTGGTATCGGTCATTTATCCTGATTTTATCTCCCAAGGCGCGACAATTTGGCATTTGAATACCATGGCGGCCCTCGTTTATCATGGCGTCATGTTCTTTTTATGCATCGCGATGGGAATGTTCAAAGTATTTAGGCCAAGCATAAAAAGAAGTTGGGTTTTCCCGCTTACGATCGCGCTCTATATCGCCTTTGGCTCCTTCTTGGTCCATTTCCTTAAGGTCGATGATGCCATGTGCATCGTGAATCCGATGCTTTCCGGAACGCCTATCGATTGCTGGCTTATATTGGCAGTCGGCACAGCTTTGGTCTATTTAGCCGCCTTCCTATACGAATTCACCCCAAAATGGGTCAAAAAGATCAAAGAAAAAAAGGCATCCAAATCAAATGGCGAAGAATAAAGCAAAGAACGCCCAAATGACACGGACGTTCTTTTTTTCAAAAAGGCAATAAGCGAAATTTAGTTGTTTGGTTTTGATGAATTCAACGAATATAATTAGCGAAAACGATTTAGGCGAAAGGCGGAAAATATGTTATTGGTACCTCAAGTATTCGGCAAAGAACATTTGATATTCCTTGCTGTTTTTCTGACTGTGGCTATAGTTGCCACGGTTTTGGCGAAACTTTATCTTAAAAGCGAAAAGAGCCAATGGATTTATATGCGTATCATGGCGGCTTTGGTATTGTTGTTCAACATTTTAAACAGAGTCGGAGTCGGCTTGGATGGCGGTGGTTTTCTCTTTGCCTTGCCAAACACCTATTGTTCGTTGACTAGCTTCATTTTGCCAATCGTCGTGTTGTTCGGGAAAAAGAATCTTTATTGTTACAACTGCCTCTGGTATATGGCTTTGGTTGGCGGGCTTGCAACCATAATCTATCCGGATTTCATCGTTCAGGCCGAAACCATTTGGCATTTGAATACGATATTCAGCTTATTGCATCATGGCACAATATTTTTCTTGGTCATAACCATGGGCATGTTCAAAGTCTTTAGGCCAAGCATTAAAAGATCTTGGGTTTTCCCTCTCGGATTTTGCCTTTATATCGTCGTCGGTACCTTCGAGATTCATTTCCTCAAATTGGAAGAAGCGATGTGCATCGTGCAACCATTGCTATCTGGAACCCCGCTTAATTGTTGGTTCATATTGGCAGTCGGCACAGCTTTGGTCTATATTGCCTCGATCCTATACGAATACACGCCGAAATTGATCAAGAAAATAAAAGAAAAGAAGGAAACCAAATAAGCTGACATCGGCATTCAAGACAGCAAATATCAAAGTATGTATTTAAAATAATTATTTTAAATACATAAACCAAATGTCCGGATTTGTTGTATAATATTGTCGATGAACATAGATATCTTAAAAGACAACACGATTGTCATTTGTCCCAAAACCGAAGCGAAACGGCTTATCGCTTTCAGATCCTTAAAAGCCCCTGAACTCAACATCAAATTCTTGGACAAAAAAGAATTGCTCGAAGGCGTATATTTCACCTTTGGCTTAGATGCTATTGACTACGTGTCTAGGACTTATGGATATTCTTTGGAAAACGCCAAGGAAATCATTCTTAATTCATACAATGTTTCAAATTTAACGAAAAAAACCCAAATGGTGAAAAAGATAAAAAAAGATTTGATTGACAAGGACTTTCTCAAAACGAATCCTCGATTCAAACGCCTTTTCGAAAACAAGGAAATTCTTGTTTTAGGCTATGATGAAAAAGACAAAGAATTGGAACATGCCTTCGATCTTTTGAATGTCGTTCCATCATTCATTAAGGACGAAAACGAAAATATCGAAAGAGAAGTCATTTCCTTCGAAAATATCGATCATGAAGTCCTTTTCGTCATCGAAAGAATCTATGGATTATTGGAAAAGGGAGTCGATTTAAACGACATCTTCATATATCGACCTGATTCGGAATATATCCCATTGCTTAAAAAATATTCCTCTTTATATGATCTCCCGATCGAACTAAACGATGCTATCAATCTTGCTGATTCGCCATTATATTCGAAATTCCTCGCTTTATTGGACGAGTACGAAGTCGAAGAAGCTTATGAGCTTTTAAAGCAAAGCGAAACAAGCGATCCTTATGGCGCCTTTCCCGCCCTATCTTCCTCTATAAATGCGTGCGCTTTTGCTTTGCCTGACGAAAAAAGATTCAAAATCCTGCTCGATTTTGTGGCCAAAGGATCCAAACTCCGTTCGGAATCATACGATCATTCGATAAAAATATGCGATTCTTCTTTCCGCTCTTTGGAGAATCAATACATTTTCGTTTTCAATTTCTCTCTAGGGTCCTTTCCCCGCGTTTATTTGGATAACGATTTTTATTCTGACGAAGAAAAAGCCTCTCTTCTCATCAACGATTCGAAAACTGAATCGGAAATGGAAAAGAAATCGATCGTCGACTTCTTGAATGGCAATCAAAATATTTGCCTAACAAGGAAAAACAAGCTGGATAATACTCTTTATTTCGAATCTCTTTTAACTGAAGAGCTCGGCTACGTTAAACAAAAAGGAAAACTCCCATCGTCCATTCATTCAGAGAAAGTCTCAAAGATCCTAACATCCAAAGCCAAAGACGATTTAAGGCTATACAACCTCGATTCGGAATTCGTCGATTCCTATCCAAACGAAAAATTGGGATATATGAGTTACGATAATTCGTTTGCCAAATCGTCTTCTTATTCGCTTCCCAAGAACCTCAGATTATCATATTCTTCCATCAACGAATTCAACAAATGCCCATTCTCATATTATCTAAAAAAGATCCTGAAATTAGATACGTTCGAAAGCAATTTCAATGCTAACTTAGGAACTTTGTTTCATAAGGTCTTGGAGGATTCCGAAAACGGGAAAGAGATAGACCTTTCGGACTATAACGATTTCATCGAAGAAAACTTCTTAAACGAAAAAGAGAGATTCTTCGTCTCCGTTCTCCTTCCTAAATCTTTGGACGTCATCAAAAAGAACAAGGAATTCGAGAAGCAATCCAAATTCAATCGGGTTGAGACCGAAAAAACCTATGAAATCGAAATCGAGCCAGGAATCAAACTAAACGGAAAGATAGACAAGATCCTATACGATGAGGAAGGGAAAAACCTTATCGTCGTCGACTATAAGACATCCCAATTTTCCTATAAAGACGAAGAAGCCAGACACGGGATTAACATGCAGCTCCCAATCTATGCCTATCTCTTAAGGGAAAATATTCCTGAATACAAAGCGGCGGGTCTCTATATCCAAAACGTTTTATTCGATCCTTTGGCTAATCCAAAATCAAATAGGGACCGCATTCCTTATATTTTGGCTGGATTGACCATCAAAGACACGGACATAGCCAAACGCATCGATACCGAAGTCGGAAGCAAAACCGATAGCGGAGGAAAGACGATCAATGATTCAGTTTACGTAAGAAATATCGGTCTGAATGCAAATGGCATGCTCTCCACTAGAGCAGGCACCCTTATCGAAGACGACGATATGGCTGGCAAAATCGAGCTGACCAAAGACTTGATAAAACTGACTTTAAACGAAATCAAAGAAGGCAATTTCTTCATAAGGCCGCTTGGCCAAAACGACAATGAGAGTCCATGCCCGTTCTGCGATTTCAGAGATATTTGCTTTAGAAAAAGCAGAGATTCTTTGGAAATCAAATCCTACTATGCCAAAGTGGATGAAGCGCTGGCGAAAATGAGAAAAGAAGAAGGGGAAAAAGATGAATCTAGATGAATTGACTCCTGCCCAAAGGGAAGCGGTAACCTCAGATGGATCCAATATTTTGGTATCCGCTGGCGCCGGTTCTGGAAAAACCCAGGTTTTAACCACCCGTGTCGTCTATTTCGTAAAAGAAAAACACTATAAGCTGGACCAATTCCTCATTCTGACATTCACCAAGTTAGCGGCCGGAGAAATGAAAAAACGAATCCGCGAGATGCTAAACGATGAAAAACTATTCGAAGCCGCAAGCCAAGTCGATTCAGCAAATATCTCTACGTTCGATAGCTACGCTTTGAATTTGGTCAAAAAATACCATCTCCTTCTTAAAGTCTCCCCTAATGTCTCCATCGTCGACAAAACCATAATCGACGTTAAGAAAAGGAAGATAATCGAAGAGATATTCGAAAGATCGTATAAAGAAAAAGACAAAGGGTTCCTCGATCTGATTTCCCATTTTTGCCTAAAGGATGACAAAGACATAAGAAAGCTCGTTTTGGATGTCTATGACAAAGCTTTGTTGCAAATCGATACGAAAGGGTATCTAAACAATTTCGAAGACATCTATTATTCAAACGCCAAATTCGAAGAAATCATAGGTTTCATCGTAAAGAAGATAAAAGACCTTAGCTTAAATCTCTCTTCCGCCATAGAAAACATCCCATCTTCGGTTTCCCTTAAAGATAGATCCGATTCGGTCATCCATTATGCCTCCGACTTATTCAGTCTCTTTTTCAAAGCCACGACTTACGATGAGCTGCTCTCTACTTTCTCTTCGTTCGATCTTGATCCGAAAGAAGGCGACTTCAGCGTCTTTCAATGGTCTTGCAAGAATTGGAGCCTGGAAGCCAATGAGGCCATGAAAAAGTTCAAAGAAGCCAAAAACGAACTTGTCGAATTCATGTCTGCCCTTCCTAAAACGAAGGAAGAGGCATTCGAAGACCTTTCAGAGACCAAACCATATGCCAAAACGATCACGAAGATTATTAAAGAATTGGATGAAAGAATCTCGGAATACAAAACCCTTAATGGAGCCTACGAATTCACCGACATAGCCAAGATGGCTTATAGACTCGTGAAAGAAAACGAAGAAGTCAGAGAAGAAATCAAATCATCTTTGAAAATGATCATGATCGACGAATATCAAGACACCTCTTCTCTGCAAGATAATTTCATCAAAGAAATAGCTTCCGATAATGTCTATATGGTTGGAGACGTAAAACAATCCATCTATCGTTTCAGAAACGCCGAAGTCTCGATTTTCATCGATAAATACAGGGATTATAAACAAAACGGAACCGGTAGGGTAATCGATATGAACAAGAACTTCCGTTCCAGGAAAGAAGTCCTAGATGACATAAATTACATCTTCAAGCAGCTTATGAGCGAGAAATACGGCGGAGCGGCTTATAGAGAAGAACATATGATAGAATTCGGAAACGATAAATACGAAAAAGACCAAGCCGGAGACAAAGGAGCAGACAGCCACCTAAGGATATTGAGCTACTCCATTAAGGAAGATGAAAAGAAAGACCCTGAAATCGAAGCCAAATTGATCGCTAGAGACATAATAGAGAAAATGAATTCCGGCTATCTTGTCATGGCAGCTAAAAAGAACGGAAAACCATATCTAAGACCGGTCAGTTTCAGCGACTTCTGCATTTTGATGGATAGGGGTTCGGCTTTCGACAAATATCAAAAAGTCTTCAACGATCTTAAATTGCCGATCTATGTCGAGAACGACGTCGACATATCCTCCAACGACATCGTTCTGGTTTTGACCAATCTTTTGAGGATGATTGATTTTATCAAAACTGACGGCTTTGATTACAAAGACGAATATTTCAAAAAAGCCTGGCTCTCATTGGCCAGATCTTTCATTTTCAAGTACGATGACGAAAAGATCTACCAAATCTTCAAAAACGGCGATTTGGCCCACGAAGACATCGTCTCGAAGATAAGAGGCGTCGTTTTGGATAACGATTATCGTTCTTCTTACGAATTGTTCGAAAAATTAATCTTCGAATTGGATATTTATTCCAAATGCATATTCATCGGGGATATCGAAAAAAACCATAAATACCTCGATTATTTCCTAATGATGTACAAATCGATGTCGGATTTAGGCTACTCCCTATCGGATTTCATCTCCTTTATGGAAAATGTCGATGATTATGATTTGGATATAAAACTCTCTAGCACCGGCACCTCATCGGATTCGATTCGCATCATGAACATCCATAAATCCAAGGGCCTTGAATTCAACATCGTCTATTTGGCAGGTACCTATAAACAATTCAATAATCAAGAAAGCAAAGAAGGATACTCGATGTCCCAAAAATTCGGCTTGATCATGAAAAAGGGACCGGACAAAGCCAATATCGTCAAAATCGCGAATTCGGAATACGAAAGAAACGAAGACATCTCGGAAAAAATCAGGCAACTATACGTTGCCTTGACCAGAACCAGAGAACAATTGATCATCCCTCTTGAAATCGATGACGAAACGAAAGACGAAACGATCGATATAACGATGATAAACGCTTTTCTAAAAGACGCTTACGATAGATATTCAAAAGGAACGATCGATTACGAAGCCTTTCTTTCGACCCTCAAAGGAAAAGGATTTGAGCCAACCTATCGATTCATTTCTTTAAAAGAAGAAGGCAAACGTTCGATTCCTCTTGATGAGGCGTCCGATTATTTCGTTGAAATAGGAAATAGAATCAACGATGCGACTGAATTCAAATCGTTCAAAGACATGCTATTGCCCTTCATCAACTGCTCCAAATTCGTGACTTATTCCCTTTTTGAGACGGATGAAACGCCTGTTTTGAACATTCCTTCCAAAGAAGTCGAACATCATGATTTATTGGTCAAGCCATTCCCGATCGAATTCCATAAAATCGAAGCCCTTAAAGCTTCCAAGCCATTGAATCTCTCCGCTTTGAAAGAAAATCTCGAATTTGGAACCAAGATGCATTTCTTATTGGAAACGACAGACTTCCTAAACCCCGATTATTCAGACCTAAGCGAGAAAGAAGAACGTCTGATCGAGAACTTCTTGTCAGCCCCGTTTATGAAAAACGCCAAAAACGGAAAGATATGCAAAGAATACGAATATCACGACGAAAAGAACAATCTAAACGGAACCATCGACCTGATGATCATTTATCCGGACCATATCGATGTCATCGATTATAAGACCAAAAACATCGACGACGATTCCTACGATAAGCAGATAAAAACGTATATGGATTACATTATTAGGACTTTTGATAAGAAAACCAACGGATACCTCTATTCTTTGCTTACCGGCGAATACAAAATATATTGAAATTAGCCAATTACGTTGATCAGACTGCCACCTTGCGGCTTTTTTGAGGTTGACTAAGCCAAGCTAAGCATATATGATAACGCTTGCCCGAAAAATACGCCGCGGGGTAGGGCAGTCTGGTAGCCTGCCAGGCCCATAACCTGGAGGTCGGTGGTTCAAATCCATCCCCCGCAACCAATCGAATATCGCAGCATCGATCATATCGGTGCTGTTTTCATAGATTAACGTACGATAGATTCGTTCCAATGGCTGTTGTCGGCCGCTCAAAGAAACGCTCGCACGTTTTGCCAACTACGAAAACGATTCGATTAAGCTATAATGCTAAATATGAAATATTTGATCATCGTCGCAACGTTATTCGTCATCGGCTCAGTCTTCGGATATGTGCTAGAGGTCTTTTTCAGAAGGATTTTTTCCCAACATAGATGGGTCAATCCAGGATTCATGGTCGGGCCATATATTCCTTTGTATGGCTTTGGAACTTGCATTCTTTATGGTTTTTCCAACATTCCTCTTGAAAAAGCCATTCCATACGAAGGTTGGAGAATCTTCGTGATCATCCTTTTGATCGGGGTTTCTTTGACTTTGATCGAATTGATCGGTGGCCTTATCTTCATCAAAGGCATGCATATCAAACTTTGGGACTATTCCAAAAGATGGGGGAATTTCCAAGGCATTATCTGCCCATTGTTCTCTGTTTTGTGGCTTATAGCCGGGGCGTTGTATTATTTCTTCGTCAACCCATATTTGGTCAAAGCCGTAGATTGGATCAGCGAAAACCTTATCTATTCGTTCTTTATCGGGATAATCATCGGAATGATGATCGTCGATGCCGCATATTCGATCCATTTGGGGACCAAGATCCGCAAAGCATCTAACAATCTGACAGTCAGATTCGAAGATTTCAAAGAAGACCTTAAAAATTCCCCTGAAGGCTCTGCCAAACATCGGTTCTATGGCACCATCATCGATATCAAATCCGCCAACAAATCCTTAAGCGACACCATCAAAAACCACGTGGAAAGGCTGCCTAAGCCAAAGAAATGGTGGAGAAAGAAAAAAGAAAAACCTGAAGCGATAGAGAATCAATCATCCTCAGAAACGGAAAAAAAGGAATAAGGCTTTCGCTGAACAAATCCTTAAGCATATTTCTCTTTTGCTTTTAAAATCATGCTACAATGGATTAGCTAATCTTTCAGGAGGAAAAACAATGGAATTGAAAGGATCCAAAACCGAGAAGAATCTTCAAGCCGCTTTCGCCGGCGAATCCCAAGCCAGAAACAAATACACTTATTTCGCATCCAAAGCCAAAAAGGAAGGATATGAACAGATCGCTGCCCTCTTTTTGGAAACGGCCGAAAACGAAAAGGAACACGCCAAGCTTTGGTTCAAATACCTTGAAGGCGGAGAAATCAAATCGACCGCCGAGAACCTAGCCGCCGCCGCCGCTGGCGAAAACTACGAATGGACCGACATGTACGCCGAATTCGCCAAAGTCGCCGATGAGGAGGGCTTTAAGGAAATCGCCGCCAAATTCCGCATGGTCGGCAATATCGAAAAGCATCACGAGGAACGTTATTTGGCTTTGCTTGAAAACGTCAAAGAGGGCAAAGTCTTCATCTCCGAAGACGTAGTCATTTGGAAATGCCGCAATTGCGGACACATCGTAGTCGGCAAGCAAGCCCCAGCCGTTTGCCCAGTTTGCAACCATCCTCAATCATTCTTCGAAATGGAAGTCAAAGCTTACTAATCTTCCTTCATTCAATCAGGCCCCTCGTGGGCCTTTTTGCCTTAAATGGGGCATAATCATTCCGATTTATTTGGTTAATGTAAGCCGATAGATATCGATTTTTGCCGATTTTATCACCTATATAGACACAAATGACTTGCGGATATCGTTCCGTTTATGGATAATATACCAGCGTGGCAAGTGGACCATTGGTGTAGCGGTCTAACATGCCTCCCTGTCACGGAGGAGATCGAGAGTTCGAATCTCTTATGGTCCGCCACGTCAACATGGGCCGGTAGCTCAGCAGGTAGAGCAATGGACTGAAAATCCATGTGTCGGCGGTTCAACTCCGCCTTGGCCCACCAGAATCAAGAATCAGCCATCCTTCATGGGTGGCTTTTTACAAACCGTTCAGTTTGGTCATGGCTTTCATATTATTGTAATATGTATGACCCCAAGACCCCAACTATTTTGGCTCTATAAAAAAGATGAATGGTCATTTAAAATATGTGCTTGGGAAATTCCCGAAGAGCCTAGGAGAATCTGATTATGATCGTTGATAAATTCGACACATTGGTGCAAAAGCTTAAATGGAACGTTTTGAAAGAAGTTTGCAGATCATATTGGAACGGCACTTTGGAAGAAGACAAAGAAAAAATACCATACATGATCTCCCCGGGCCCAAATCCGGAATACAGAGAAAGCTTGGATAGGGAAAGGGAAATCGTCAAAGACAGAATCACCCTCGCCTTAGGCGGAGACAAAAGCAATCCGAACATGGTCGAAGTCATAAAGCCAGCTTGCGATCAATGCCCATTCGGCGGGATGTACGTCACCGACATCTGCCGTGGCTGCATCGCCCATCGATGCGCCCAAGCTTGCCGAATCGGAGCCATCTCGTTCGGCCCTGACCATCGTTGCAAAATAGACAAAACCAAATGCGTCAACTGCGGGATGTGCGCCAAAGCATGCCAATATGGAGCCATCGTCAATAGGCAAAGACCTTGCGAACAAGCTTGCAAGATCAAAGCCATAAACCATCCTGAAGGATACGCCAATATCGATGAAAGCAAATGCGTCCGTTGTGGGCAATGTTCAGCCGCTTGCCCGTTCGGCGCCATCATGGATAAATCATACATCACGAAATGCATTGACATATTGAAGGCTTCCAATAAAGGAGAAAACGGCAACGTCTATCTGATATTGGCCCCTTCGGTCAAGACCCAAATCAGAAAAGAGACCTTAGGCCAAGTCATCACCGCCTGCAAGATGGTTGGATTCACCCATATCGCCGAGGCGGCTTTAGGTGCCGACATCGTCGCCATCAACGAAGCCAAAGACCTTGAAAGAGAAGGAAGCTGCACCTCAAGCTGCTGCCCGGCGTTCGTCATGTACGTCAAAAAAGCCTTCCCTGACTTAGCTGAAAAGGTGTCCCATAACTATTCTCCTATGGCAGTTATGGCCAAATACATCAAGATGAAAGACCCTACATCGAAAACCGTCTTCGCCGGCCCTTGCATCGCCAAGAAAATGGAGATGTTCAGAGAAGATTCATCCAAATGGGTCGATTGCGTCATCACTTTCGAAGAGCTTCAGGCATTGCTTGATTCCAGGGACATCGATATCAAATCCCTTGAAGAAACCCCGTTGGATCAAGCCAGTTTCTTCGGCCGTATCTTCGCTAGATCCGGCGGACTTTCCGATGCGGTGGCCCAAGCCATGAAAGAAAACGGATCCAACTTCGAAGTCAAAGCGGTCAAATGCTCAGGGCTAGATCAATGCCGCACGGCCCTAACCCAAATGAAAGGGAACCGTTTGCCAGGCAATTTCTTAGAAGGAATGGCTTGCTTGGGAGGCTGCATCGGAGGGCCGTCCGCTTTAAAGCACGAGCCTGTCAAAGATCCTCTTACCATTGACAAATACGGTCAAGAATCGACGATGCCGAATATCAAAGCGTCCCTAGATGCCATCAACGTTGATTCATCCATCGCCAATAACCAAGAATAGGAAGATACGCCACCTGAAAAACGGTGGCTTTCCTTTCTTTCCTTGCTTTTCTTTGGAAAAGCCTATCAAGTTGTGCTAATCTTACGCACGATGCCAATCGGATTCTTTTCAGAATCGATTGAGCGTTAGGAGAACGGCTTATGATCGAAGAAACATTGAATGACCAAGAGATTGCCAGAAGGGACAAACTCGCTAAATACGAAGAATTAGGCGTGGATCCATTCGGATCCCGTTATGAATGGAAAGACCAAATCAAGGATCTTAAGGAAAAATACGGCTCCTTGAGCGAAGAAGAATTGACTGCTAACACAATCGAAGCCAACGTCGCCGGAAGATTGTTGTCCATCCGCCGCATGGGAAAGGCTTCATTCGTGAATCTTCACGATGAATATGGCAATATCCAAGGTTGGATCGGGATGAACGTCATAGGCGAAGAGTCTTATAACGTTTTCCGTTTGGCTGATTTGGGCGACATCGTCGGTTTGGAAGGCACTTTGATGAAGACCAAGACCGGCGAACTGACCATCCGCGTCACCAAATATACCCACATTTCCAAATGTCTTAAGCCGCTTCCGGAGAAATTCCATGGCTTAACTGACTTAGAAGAACGCTGCCGCCATCGTTACGTCGATCTTATCGTCAACGAAGATTCCAGGCGCGTCGCTTTGCTTAGGCCAGCCATCGTCAAAGCCATCCGCAATTATTGCGATGATCTTGGTTTTGTCGAAGTGGAAACGCCGGTTCTCTCCCCAATCGCCGGAGGAGCCGCCGCCAAACCGTTCATCACGCACCATAACGCTTTGGACAAAGACTTCTATCTTCGGATCGCCACCGAATTGAGTCTCAAGAAATGCATGATCGGCGGGATCGATCGCGTTTATGAGATCGGCCGTATCTTCCGCAACGAAGGGATGGATAACCGTCACAATCCGGAATTCACCACCATCGAACTATACCAAGCTTATGGCGATCTTTCCGATATGAAAAAATGGATCGAGAATCTTTTTAAGAAAGTCGCCACCGAAGTCGTCCATAAAAACGTCCTTCATTGGCATAACGCCGATATCGACGTCTCCAAACCTTTCGCCGATATTTCCATGGCCGATGCCATCAAAGAAAAGACCGGCGTCGATTTCAATAAGCAAATGACTTTTGAGGAAGCCTGCGCTTTGGCCAAGGAACATCATCTTGAAATCGAAGATACCTGGACTGGCGTTGGCCATATCATGCAGGGATTCTTCGATGAATTCGTCGAAGAGACCTTGATTCAGCCGACATTCATCCATACCTATCCCATCGAGGTTTCCCCTTTGACCAAGAAAACGAAAGACCCTCGCTTCGTCGATAGGTTCGAATTATTCGTTGGGGGATGCGAAATCGCCAATGCTTATTCCGAACTCAATAATCCATTTGACCAAAAAGAACGTTTCTTGGCCCAGATGGAAGCTAGGGAACATGGGGATGAAGAAGCCAACGAAATCGATTATACCTTCTTGGACGCCATGAATTACGGCATGCCTCCAGCCGGAGGTATCGGAATGGGCATCGATAGATTCGCGATGTTGATGTCCGAAGAAGACGCCATCCGCGAGGTGATTCTCTTCCCAACCATGAAATCCGAATAAAAAACGTCAAAAGGATCCTACCTTGGGTTCTTTTTGCCAAATGACGGAAAAATGGAAATCCGCCAAAGCTTGATATGAATAAGACCCTTTCTAAAATAAAAAGCATTCTGGGCGGCCAAGTCGATCTAACCGGACCAAAATTATTCAAAAACCTATTGTTGTTCACTTTCCCGATCGTCCTTTTGTCGTTGCTTCAGCTTATTTATACCGAAGCCGATCAATTGGTCGTCAACTATTATGGCGGTGGATACCGTTCTTTTGTCGCTGTATCCACCAACGGACCATTGATCAATCTGATCATCGCTTTGTTCTTGGGCTTGTCGGTCGGTGCCAATGTCGTAATGGCCCGAGCCAAAGGCAAAGACGATAAGGAAAAAGCCGAAAGAACGTTGCATATGTCGATGTTCCTATCGATCGTGGTAGGGATCGGAGCGGCGATAATCGGCTATTTCGTCTCCCCTTATCTATTGGAAGTGATGAAAGTCCATGAAGAAGTGATCGACAAAGCCACGGTTTATCTTCGTCTCTATTTCATCGGCCTTCCGTTTTTGATGATCTTCAATTATGGCTCCTCGATTCTTAGGGCTATGGGAGACAGCAAGCGCCCTCTCTATACTTTAATCATCTTCGGGGTGGTCAACATCGGCTTGAATTTCCTTTTTGTCATACCTTTCAAAATGGATGTGATGGGCGTTGGCTTGGCCACGGTCATCTGCCAAGCTGGAGAGGCTATCGCCATCATCTTGTTTTTGTCGTTTAACAAAAACGCCTATGTCCGCTTCCATATCAAAAAGCTTTTCAAAGTCCATTGGAAAGAGATAAAAGAGATTTTGGCCAATGGGATACCGGCAGGTTTGCAATCTTTGGCCTTCACTTTGTCGAACGTTTTCATCCAAACTTCCATCAACGCCTTTGGGTTGGCCGTCACCGCCGGATTTTCCGCCTCCTCCCAAGCCGAAAATTTCATCTATATGATAATGAACGGCTTCTCCGTTGCGGTGGTTTCGATAACCGCCCAAAACGTCGGGGCCAAAAACGAAAGGAACATCAAAAGGATCTTGTTCTATTCGACGGCGACTGTGGCTGTTTTAGGCTTGGCTGTAGGTGGGATATTCGCCCTTTGCCGAGATGGGATCATCTCTATCTTCCTTTCGGAAAAGTCAGTCGATTCCGCCGAAGAGCTAACTTTGGCAAAACAGATGGGAACCGATAGATTATTGGTGATTGCCTTAACGTATTTCCTATGTGGGATAATGGATACGGAAGGGGCTTATTGCCGAGGGTTGGGCCACGCCATCTCCCCCGCCATCATCACTTTCTTTTCCGTTTCGGTCACCCGTATCCTTTTCATCGAGACCTTATTCAAATACGTGAATTATTTCCATACCCCTCAATGGATAACCTGGTCTTGGGTTATATCCTGGATCATCGCTTCGGCGGCCTATTGGATCTTCATCCCCAAATACAAAAAACAAGCGATTGAAAGGATCGAACGGAGCATCCCAAGCGACAAAGAAGCTTATGGCAAAGCCGTTTCTTCCTTCAAAGAGAAATTCAAGGTCGAGCCAGAGATGGAAATCTTTTCCCCTGGAAGATTGGAAATAATCGGAAACCACACCGATCATCAAGGAGGCATTTGCCTTGTGGCTGGCTGCTCTTTGGGGATATATGGGGCGATATCGAAACGGTTCGACGACAAAGTGGAAATAATCTCGGATGGGTTTGAACCAATATCTTTCTCGATCAACGATTTGATAAACGACGAACACGGCTCTTCCTTGTCGTTGGTCAAAGGGGTTTTGTATTACCTTAAGTCCCATAATTACATAATCGGTGGTTTCTCCGCTTCGTTTGTCAAAGACATGCCGGTTGGGGTTGGGATGTCTTCCTCGGCCGCTTATGAGCTTATGATAGCCGAAACGATCAATTCGTTATACAACGCCGGGAATATCTCCAAATTGGAAAAGGCAATGGCAGGCAAATTCGCCGAAAACGTTTATTTCGGCAAACCATGTGGATTATTGGATCAGATCGGGGCCGCTTACGGCAACATCAATTTCGTCGATTTCAAAAACGAACAGCCAACCATCAAATCCGTTCTTTTCCCAAAGAAATGGGGATTGAACATCGTTTTGGTCAATCCTGGCTCCAATCATATGGGAATGACTTCTGCTTATTCATCCATTCCCGAAGATATGGCAAAAGTCGCAAAGGCCTTGGGCGTCAAACGATTGTCGGACGTCGATAATCCAGACTTGGATCAATTGGATATCGATCAATCATCGAAAGATAGGGCGATGCACTATTTCAACGAAGTCAAACGCGTTGAAATGGCTTATAAAGCCTTGAAAGAGAAGAACAAGGAATCGTTCATAACACAAATTCAAGAAGGTGAAGAAAGCCAAGAAAAATTGCTTAAAAACACGTATATAGAGAACGAATACGAAAATTCCCCCCAGGAAGCGGTTGATATCGCTAAGCCAATATTGAACGGAGAAGGGGCTTCTAGGGTGATGGGAGGCGGGTTCAAAGGCTGCACGCTGAATTTCGTTTCCGGCAAACGATTGAAGACGTTTATCGATAAAATGAAAGAAAAATACGGACCAGATTCGATCTATTTGGTCAAAACCGTAGAAGGGAGCCATCGCTTATGAAAACAATTGCCCTAGTATCTTTGGGCTGTGCCAAAAACCTCGTCGATTCCGAAATGATCTTAGGAATGTTCAAAAGCGGCAATTACCGTTTCAGCAACAACCCAAAAGAAGCCGATCTCATAATCGTCAATACATGCGGATTCATCGAAGAAGCCAAAAGGGAAGCCATCGAAACCATTTTGGATATGGCAAGATACAACGCCAAACTGGTTGCGGTAGGTTGCTTTGTCGAAAGGAACCTCGAAGAATTGAAAAAAGAGATGCCGGAAGTCGATCTTTGGGTGCCTATCAGGGATTATAAGAACCTCCACAAACGCATCGATGAGCTTCTTGACGAAGATGACATCGCCCCGCTTAACCCTCTCCAAAGGGTCGTTTCAACCGGTTCCTATTCGGCTTATCTCCGTATTTCGGATGGCTGCAACAATTTCTGTTCATTCTGCGCCATCCCCTATATCAGAGGCATAATGAAGTCCCGTCCATTTGAAGAAATTCTAAAAGAAGCGGAGCAATTAAAAGCTTCTGGGATCAAAGAGATTTCGGTAATTTCACAAGATCCGATGCATTATGGGGCGGATTTCAAAAGCAAAAAGCCAAACATCCTCGAT
Organism: uncultured Eubacteriales bacterium; assembly: GCA_963652335.1. GTDB lineage: Bacteria > Bacillota_I > Bacilli_A > RFN20 > CAG-826 > UBA4951. The sequence continues at coordinate 36,039 of CAVJSS010000011.1, forward strand.
CTTATGAAAGCCTTGGATGAAATGGGATTCTATTCGATCAGAATGCTTTATCTCTACCCTGAGGAAATCGAAGACGAGCAATTGGTCTTTATCAAGAATTCCAAAAGCATCGCCCATTATTTCGATGTTCCGATCCAATCGGCTTCAAACCACGTCCTTAAGCTGATGAACAGGCACGGAACGAAAGAAGACATGGTTGCTTTGTTCAACCGCATCAAAGAGCTTATGCCGGAGGCGGTGCTTAGGACCACCCTTATCTCCGGATTCCCTGGTGAGACGGAAGAAGACCACGAAGAAACATTAAGATTCATCGAAGAGATAGGTTTTGACAAACTTGGAGACTTCATCTACAGCCGTGAGGAAGGCACCAAAGCCTATTCATTGCCCAACCAAATAGACGACAAGACCAAAAAGAGAAGGCATGATGAGATCATGAAAGCCCAAAGGAAGATATCCTACAAACTCAACAAATCCCAAATCGGAAGGGTGATGGAAGGAATCGTCACAGGCACCGATCCAAAAACCGGAGAATATATCCTTCGTTCCTATTGGAATGCTCCGGATGACATCGATGGGAACATCTATTTCACTTCCAAACGTTCCTTGAAGGAAGGGGACATAGCAAAGGTCAAAATCACAGATTGCCTAGTCTATGATTTGCTAGGCGAAGAACTGATTAATTCCTAGTTGCTTTCTAAGGCTTTGAAACCTATAATTTCTCTTGCCTAAATTCGTAGGCGATGCCCCCATAGTTAATCGGTATAACGGATCCATGGTAAGGATCAATGCGTAGTTCGACTCTGCGTGGGGGCACCATTAAAAAGATAAAGAGGCAATACAATAAATATTGCCTTTTTTCTTTGTTTTTTGGCACTTTTTAATGATTTCGATAGCTCGACTTATTCAAAAATTAGAAATTGCCGGCAAAGAAGCACAAAAAAGGATAGTTAGAATAGCAGTTCACCTTGTTGCTACTCGAACTATCTTTTTATCTGTTTGCGACCACTCCAAATGAGATAGTCATTGTTGTTTTTCTGTTTAGATATTGAACCTGGCCGTTAAATACAGTAGGGGTTTCAATGGCAATTTTTGACGCATCTTCATTGCCGATTACAAGCATTAAATTGAACTGGTCTTTTACAATGATTTTAGAGAAGAAATCCCTGAAATTAATGCCTTCCAAAGTTTCGATCTTGTACGGCAGATTCTTTATTTTTCTTACATATTCATAGGCTTTATCTAATGCCTGATCTGAGTGCAGCAAATCGGTATCTATTTTCAATTTTAACTTTGTTAATTCTGATATTTGGCTCTTCAAAGTGTCTTTTAAAGCGGTGCTGAAATCATCGTTTTTATCATTCAATGAACTGAGTTTTGTTCTTAGGCTATTTATTTTATTTTCATAATCTTCGCTTTTGCCCTTTTTAAGATCGTATTCATCATCTCTGTAGTTATTGATTAGATATTCCTTCAAAGGGCTAATGTTATCTCTGAGTATTTGAAGTTCCTTTATGAGGACGTTTTCTATTTCGGAAAAGTAGATGTTCCCGTTTTTGCACGTTTTCTTTCTTGTGTTTGAAGAGCAGACTAGGAACTTTCTTTCATGGTCGTGCTTTGTTTCGTATTCGCTGTGCTTATTTATTCTGACTTGATAGTTTTTGCCGCAATAAGGGCAGTATAGATAACTGGCGTATATTTTTAAGGGCTCGCTTGTGAAAGTGTCGTCTTTGTACGATTTGATATTAAATTGATCCCTTCTTGATTTCAAAAGCTCCTGCGCTTTATTCCAGACATCTCTTGAAACGATGGCAACGTGGCCGTTTTGGATATAGACCATTTCTTTTTCGCCGTGGTTGTGCTTTGTCAAATGGGTTTTGTAATCAGGGACGTAATCTTTCTGCATGATGCAGTCGCCTACGTATTTTTCATTTTTCACAATGGTGCGGATAGAAGAAGAAGACCACGTTTTGCCGGTTACCGTTTTAACTTTACGATCATCCAGGTAATCGCATATTTTCGAGACCTGCATGCCGCTAACATAAAGTTCGAATATCTTTCTTACCCATTTAGCTTCGTTTTCGTCTACCGCAAGTTCGCCGTCTTCGTCAAAAGTAAATCCGAGCATCTGATTGGCGGGAACGTAGTAGTGGCCTTCGCGCCTGTTCTTTTCGTTTCGCCAATGGACGTTTAAGCTGACGCTTTTCGCCTCTTCCTCAGCGAATTCAGCGAAAAGAGTGATCATCTGGTCGCAAGTGGTATCTAACGAGGACATGGCTTGCTGCTCGAAATAAAGGGGATGCGGACAAAAAACTGGACTCTTTTTCAATATGATATCCCGAGCTCCTTT
>CAVJSS010000012.1:0-38337 GCA_963652335.1 uncultured Eubacteriales bacterium
ATGTATTTCCTCGATTGTCCGCTATTTAAAATGAGGGCAACTCAGAAAGATGGGAACATCTAAAAATTATCTAGAAACATCTAGAAATGAGCGTTTTAAAAATAACATGCATGCCAGCAAAACAAAGAGCCCGGCAATCTTTATAACTCTGGCTAATTAAAACTAGGACCAACGAAGCATAAAATGACATAATCATTTTGATATAAGAACGAAAAAAGGCCGTTTGAAAACGACCCAATTTCTTTTTTCCGAATATCAGATAAGCCCTGAATCCTTGAGTACCGTTTCGATATCGGTGCCTTTGATTTTCTTTAAGACCTTCTTTAAGAGGAAACGCTCAGCAACGGAGAGATCCATATCCTGCAGTTTCTTCCTATCGATAGCATAATAAGAAGCACGCAACATCTCACGAACATCGTATCTTGAACCCCAGACCTCTGGCACGCCGCGATCGATGTTCATCAAAGTGTATACCGCCTCCATACCTGAACGCATCGAATATTCAGTGGTGAAGATGGTATCGGCTGGGATTTCGGCGAATTGCCCAATGAAAGCGATGTTAATAGAGCCTTCAGGCACAACGCGTGGACGATCGCTGTTCTTTCGTGGCTCGAAGAAAGCGTCGATGTAAGGCATATAGGCCGTGGTGACGTTTGAATGTTTCTCAGCGTATTCTTCGATCTTATCGGTCGGCACGCCAATATGGTACATCCATTCTTCAGCTACTTCTTTTCCAGTGCAGTCGCGCATTGGCTTTTTGACATAGTTGCCTACTCTATCGGTATAAAGGCTGTAGAACCAAATAAGAGTCCTATCTTCCCCTTGATCGGCGAATTGCCCTTGGCGATTGATGGTCCAAGAACATCTCCAGTTATCCCATGAATCCTTGACGGTGACGATTCCGCCTGTACAGACCTTATGGTCATGTGGGTTGCGTTGCGTGATTTCCATAATATATGGAAGAAGGGTGTCATCGACATCGATCGTCGCACTCATCCAATTCGTCCCATCGATATTCGTGCAAAAAGTCTCTGGGTGGCCAAAACTCCCATCATTGACTTGCTTCGCCATCTTTTTCCAGAGATTCCAAGAATCGCCTTCTCCGTTTTTGATGGTTTTGTAAGCCGGTGCGGTCGTTTGGTTGCCGTATCTGGTGCTGTCGACGCAAGAACCGTTCGTGACGAAAAGCAAATCGTCTTCCGAAAGTTTGATGTTTTCCTTTTCGCCTTTGATGACGCAAATCAATTCTTTTACTGTTTTCTTTCCGTTTTTGCATTCGATCTTGATATCAGTGACTTCACACCCAGAAACAAAACTAACTCCGCGATCGGTAAGATATTTCAAAAGCGGCAAAATCATCGATTCATATTGGTTGTAACGAGTGAAGCGAAGAGCCGTGAAATCAGGCAAGCCATCGATATGATGAACATAACGTTGGAGATATCTCTTCATCTCGAGGGCGCTGCTCCATTCTTGGAACGCAAACATCGTCTGCCAATAAAGCCAGAAATTTGATTTCCAGAAATGGTCATCGAACATCTCATTGATCATTTTGTCTTCGAGATCCTTTTCCGGAGTCAAATAAAGTTTCAATAATTCTTTTTGGGCTTCTTTATCAAGGGTGAAATCCTTTCCTGTGGGGAGTTTCTTTCCGCATTTATGGGTGGCTCGGCAAAGAGAATAGTTAGGATCCTCTTTATTAAGCCAATAATATTCGTCAAGGACGGATATGTTTTTGTCGCTGAGCGTTGGCACGTCGCGATATACGTCCCACATCACCTCAAAGTGATTGTCCATCTCTCTTCCGCCCCTCATGACAAAACCGTTTTTAGGATCATGATAGCCATCACACGCTCCACCTGCTAAAGGATCGCGGTCAAGTATGAAGATTTTCTTTGGATCCAGTTGAGCGTCCCTTACCAAATAAAATGCGCTCGTAAGGCCGGCTAAACCGCTTCCGACGATATAAGCGCTCTTTTTTTCGGCGCCTTGAGGCTTCTTTGGATGGGCGAAAGCCTCATAATTTCCTGCTGAATAATACATTCTTTTTTTCTCCTTTGGCTTTTGGCCGCTTTTAGGATAAAAGAAGGGGAATAAGAAAAAATCGGTCAATGAAATAAGAGTGTCAAAATAAACGCCAGACAACTCAAATTGACAAAAATTTTGACATTTATGAACAATTGTCAATTACGAATGGAATAGGCTTTTAGGGCGTTGGGGATCGTCCCTTTGATAAGGGGCGAAAGATGGTCGATGATTTCTTTGGGATCTTCTTTCATATCGCGATCGACCCAAGAAATGACGATGTCGACGAAAGCGATCGTATAGAAACGCTCGACGAATTCCTTATCGCTCTCGCTCACATCGTCTATATTAAGGCTCCTTGCCACTTCATCAACAACCTGCTTGAGAAGAGGAAGAGTAAGGCGACACATATAGTCCTGAAGCAATGAAACGGAGATCCCGTGATAAATATTCATGATGAAGGATTTCTCTTGCTTGGCTAATTTGAAGATATCGTAAAAACCCGCTTCCCAAGAAGAATAATGGCGGTTTTCCTTAAGAACAGATTCCACTTCCACATAACATGTCCATTCGATAAGTTCGCGGAGATCGGCAAAATGATAATAGAAAGTTTGGCGTCTTACGCCTGTTCGCTCACAAAGTTCGGAAATCGTGATTTTGTTTACGGGCTTTTCCTTCAAGAGGTCCCTAAGTGTATTCGACAAAGCCTTTTTCGTGAGTTCGGACATGCTTTTCTCCTTCCGTTTAAGGATATTTTAAATTGGTGGATATAAAATTTGCACCTCTTAGCTGATAGCGTTTGTCTTTTGTAGGTAAAAACAAAAAATGAGAAGTCTTACAATGTTATTCGTCCAAAAAGCAAAGGAGACTTCCCATGAACATCATACCATCTAAACAAGAGACTTTTGACACCTTCCTGCTGAATGCCTCCAAAATCCACAAAGAAGCCATAGAGGAATTCCTGAGAAAGCAGGACGAATCCATATATTGCTCCGTCGATCGCGAGCGATTCGTCTTGGTCCGCCTGGATGAAAGGACGATCTTTTCGAGTTCGGCACGCATAAGTCCGTTCATGATGCTTCGTATTTCCTCATTATATTGGCGCCGTTTTCTTCCTTTACGGCCCGCCATATATGCTGATTCATCTTCCGGTCGGTTACCTCGACGTACATCCGTACGAAAAGCTTTTTTACGGCGCTTCTCTTCTCCGACATGAATCCCCCTACAATGCTGACGGTTATCGCCTCCGCCATCCTTTTTTCAACGGATGCTGTCATTTAAATGAAAGCCAGCCTTTGCTAAATGGAAAATACTTTTTCACCATCGAAAGAGGATCTGGGTTAAAATGAGTAAAAAAGACAGAGGAGTTTATATGATCGATATCGATGAAGCCGTCAAGCTTATAGAGAAGCTTCCTTACGACTGTTTGCAGTATTCGTTGAAAAGCGGACATTTCTACGTGGAGAATTTCAGCACTTCCAAAACAAAAATCGGCGAAGCCGCAGCCATAGAATGCGTGCGCACCGTTTGGAAAGACGCTAAGAGCGTTTTCAAAACGAAGCACGAGGATCTTTTCCCAAAATCGCCATCGAATTATTCGGCCAAAAGATGGAACGAAATCATTGCCGAGAACCATCTCGAAGAAGAATGGTATTTGGAATTGCGTGAATCGTTATTGCCAGAAATAACCAACTTGGCCACCGAATTTGGCTTGAAGGAAGTCGAAGCGGAGCCCGAGCTCTACGAAAAGATAAAGAAAGAGCTCGTCTACTTCGAATCCAAAAAATACGAAGAACGCTATAGCGACGACATCTTATTCCACTTCGGTACCTCTTATGAACGTGCCTCCTTAACCATTTTGGGGAATGCTGGGATGGTCACGGGCATCAGCTTCTTCCCCCAAGACTTCAATGGGAACGCCATGGTGGCAACGATGGAAGAAAAAACTCTCGGATTAGATAAAACGACATCGCAATCCTTAGCCAATATGCTCTCCTTCTATTATGGTGACGAAAATGATGAAAATGGCTTCGCCCCAAAAAACAATCCATTTGGCAGCGACAACCATTTCACTTCCATCTACATGAACGGCGGAACGATGATGAGATGCTATCTCCCTAAATCCTTGGCTTTGAGGGCTCTGCTATATTTCGATACCATAAAGGAACGCCTCGAATCGTTTGACGAAGAATACAAAGACCATCCAATTGATAACGGCGCTTATGACGCCTTCTTAATTTCAGAAATACCGTTTCTTATGGAGAAAACAATAGATGATTGGAGCATCAAAAATCTTTTCCCCGACGTCTTCGGTGCCAAATTCGCACACCACATCCAAAAAACCGGCGACCCAGATTCCTGGGATATTGCCTTAAGGGCCGTTCCCTTCCCTTTCGAAGATGAGGAGAACCCAGAAAAAATCGCCAATTGGGCATACGTCGCAATTATCGCCGACCATAAAACGGGTTACGTCCATACCGCACAACTAGGCAGAGCAACTAATTCAAGACCCTTTGATGACCTAAACGTCAACCTAGAGGAGCAACTAAAGAAATATCGATTGCCTAAGAAAATTTATGTCGACAATTACCTCGATCATTTATATGCAGTTGCTCTCTTTATTCCCTACATCAAATCCAAGGAACTCAAAATCGTCATCAGCAAAAAGAAATTGCTCATCAATGAAGCCGCAAATGCGTTGACCGATGAGTTTGAAAACGGACCCAGCACAGAGAAAACGGTTTTCAAAAAAGATATCCGTTGCTAATTCATCAGCGAAATGACGACCGTTAAGTGACAAAGCAAAAAATTGCCGCCGGTGACATGGCGGCTGAAAATTTGCAGCCCTCGATCTTTTTCCTTTATGCCGATGGCCAAGATAGCCCTTTTCTGTCTGAGATTGTTCGATCATCGTATGTACCTGGTGTCTGTGTATTTCGCTAACATCGCATCTGTACGGTCATAACAAAAGCATCCGTTCTCTTCTTTGAATATCGACTCTTTTATGCGAAATGCTTTCAACGATTGATGCTTTCTTCTAGCAGGTTTGATTTAAAGGTCGATTCGAAAGACAAGCCAAAATATCTTAAGGCTCTTATTTTCGATTTTTCAGCAAGTGAAAACATAAGGGTGCGTTTATTTTGAGTTTCAAATCACTATCCGACCACCCAATATCCGCCTTTCGTTTTCCCTATGCGTTTGATCTTGCCTTTGCTTTTCAGCTCTTTCACGATAACCGATATACGGCTGGTTCCCAGATTAACAATTTTCGAAAGTTCTTTGATGGTTGCGGTTGGGTTGTTTTTGATGGCTTCAAAAACATTCTTTTCGGAAGCGCTGAGGCCAATGGCATCAACAATCTTGAATGATGGGGTAAAAGCAAAAGGTATCCTTACAATGATGTAATTATCCTCGATATCAAAGGCTTCTTCCCCATAGACCCCCACTATCATCGGCACGCCATGCCCCGTTTGCTTAATGAGATTAAGCTGACCCATTAGTTTCTGCAAACCAGCATTCACGGGTCTTGAAACTCCCGCATAAAAATCTTTTTGGGGAAAATCGAATGGCAAACCGCCGGTCGAGATTATCTCAATGCGATCATCGAAAATATAAATGGCTGGCGGAACGTTTTTGATCCATTTATTGTGAAGACAGGCGTTGTTCCAGGCTTCCGCAAAACATTTGATATTGAATAACGGGGTCTCTTTTCTTTCTAATCCCTCTCGCAAATTAACCCTTACCTCGTTTAGAGATGAGACATAATCAAAAGCGTTTTGCATCGCGATAAGCAGACATTTGTATCCGAATTCATTTCTGCTTATCATTTCACTCTTATCTTTGCCTTTGAAGCGGACAACTTTGATAGAACAGTTGCTATTATCAGCTAGAATTTGCGCCAAATAATTGAAGGTTCCTCTTTTGGTCAAAAATCCGCAATTAGCGAAAAACGTGTTGTCGTTGACGGTGAGTTTATGGACTCGGAAAAGACCTTTTAATTGTTCGAAAGTAAGATCCTGATCGATAGATTCAACATTCTCCATGATCGTTGAAGAGTTTGAAAGAACAAGTTCGCTGAGAGTGGATGGATCGATTTTTTTGTTTTCGCTCCCGACTCTTATGCGGTAATTGCCACCGCATGAATAAGGTTTGTTGTATCCAGAAGCTTCCACGGTTAAGTAAATCGAATCGCCAGAACGCTCAAGAGTGATTTTTGGCACAATGAGAGGGCTAACGAGTTCCAATATTCTCGTTGAAATCTTCTTGATGGTCTCTTCCCCAATCGATTCATTCAATCCAGTGATCGTTCCGTCGTTTTGAACGCCAAAAAAGATTTTGCCGTAACCGTTTTTGTTAAGCATGGCCGTAAGGCTCAGCAAGCCTTTATCGAGTCCAGATAAAGATGTTTTAAATTCCTGGGTCTCTGTTTCGTATGGGTTATCAAGTTCCATGCTCTCCGTCCCTTTCCGAAATCGCATTCCTTTAACGAAATCGGTTTTTTATACACTATTTATACACTTTTTATTACACTTTTCAATACGACAAGCCGATGATATTATTGCAAAACAGATATGCTCCATCTAGTTTTAACTAAATGTTACCAAACACTTATACATCAATGTTTCACCGATAATAACTGCCATTTTAAACAAGCAAGTTAGATAAGTATGACTTTTGTTTCAATGCTGAGAAAACAGCTGCGAATTTATTTATACACTTTTTATACACTTTTTATTGTACTTATTATTGCATTAGATGGCTATCAGCCGTTCTTTTAAGCAATCAAACCATATCGTTTATTTTTTGTCTTAGGAGGCGGCGCCATTTTCCGAGACTTTTTATGGCAATTCTTAGAATGATTGAATCGGTGTGTTTGAGTGGAAATTTATGCCGCGTTTGATGAACCATAAACCCTTAAAGTCCGGATTTTTATTGTAAAAGCTTTGCATCGCGAATCGAGGCACAGGAGCAAGATCATCAAAGCTAGCGCAGAGCTCGTTTTCGGCCGAACGGGGGGCTGGCGAATTGCTCAAGAAGGGAGTCCGGGCTCGTTCTCGGGCTCATAAAAGAAAAAAGATCTATCGGTCGGGATAGGTCTTTTCTGCTTGAGATTGTCTTGCTGTCGCATGGACGCGACGTCTGTGCATTTCGCTGACATCGCATCAGTGCGGTCACAATTAGTCGCGATTTCCTGGTTCTGGCAAAAGAGCCATGAAACGCGCGTTTTTGATGGCTTTCGCAACCTGGCGTTGATATTTGGCTGAAGTGCCAGTCGAGCTGCGTGAAGCAATTTTCCCATCTGGGTTGATGAACTTTTGGAGAAGCTCAACATCTTTGTAATCAACGTATTTGATATGGTTCTTTTTGAAGTAGCAGACCTTTTTCCTTGGTCTCATTTTCTTATAACCCATTTTTAACTATTCCTTTCTTTCAAGTTGGAGTTAGAACGGCAAGTCGTCCTCGATCACGTCAATCGAATCGGCGTTATTGCCCTGATCGGCGACAGGGCTTGGAGCGGCAGTATCTGCAACGAATCCGTCATTGGCGGAAGAAGCGGATTTCGGCTCGAGGAATTCAACCCCGTCGGCGCTGATTTCGGTAACCGTTACCTGAACGTTGTCGCGGTTGACGTATTTTCTTTGAGTCAGACGACCATAGACAGCGACCAACGAACCCTTGCGGGTGAATTTGGCGACGTTTTCGGCGATGTTTCTAAAACAAGAACAGTTTAAGAAAACGGTGTTCTTTTCGCCGTTTTGGGAACGATATGGATCATCGCTCGCGATCGTGAAGGAAGCGACCGAGATGCCAGACGGCGTCTTTCTCAATTCGGGGTCTCTGGTGAGACGGCCAATGATGACGATTCGATTTAACATAGATTTCAACCTCCGTGAATATGCGTGGTCTTAGTCTTGATCAACGGTAATCAAATGACGGATGACGTTGGTGTCCAATTTGGCTAAACGATCAAATTCAGCTAAGCAAGCTTCGTTGGCAGAAATTTTGAGAACGACATAATAGCCTTTCTTTTGTTTCTTGATCGAATAAGCTAAATCACGAACGCCCCATTCTTTGGTTTCGGTGACTTTTCCGCCCTGGGCCTCAATGATACCCTGGAGCTTGGTCTCCTCATCCTTGACGGCGGCCTCGGCGAGGTCGGCTTTGAGGATGTACATGATTTCGTATTTTTTCATTTGTTGCACCTCCTAATTTCGGGCTCTGGATTGCATCGATGTGCAACCATAAGAGTGTGTAATTGGCCTTATTCCTTCTTTAAGGCGCTAATAATTCTATTATTAAGACCCGAAACTAGCAACTTGAATTTATTTTCTCCCTAAAACCACGAGGCTTATGCCTCTATATGCTTATAGACAAGAGAAACCCTTAATTGACCGAAAATAAAATGACTCCGAATCGCTTCGGAGCCAAATTAATGGATTTTCTATTCTTTTTCGTTTGGATTTTCGGTTTGGCCAACAGTCTTTGCGGAATCAACGTTTTGATTCTCATCGACGAATTTCGATTCGGCATCGACGATGTTTTGATTTCCGCCTTTGGCTTCTTCTTTCTTTTCGTCTTCCTTGGCTGCCTCGATCAATTCAGGCAATGGGTGCTTGTAATGATAGAAGCATTCAAAGAGATAAACCAAAGCCAGATAGCAAAGGTCTCCGCCGATGAAATAAGCAAACAAAGGAGAAGTCACGTCAGAATGTACCATCCCATTAACGAAAGCGTATATATCGAACGAGATGACGGTAAGTGAGGCAGGAAGAACCAATACCTTATCAATCAATGGCTTTCTCACCCTCCTTTTCGGAGAAGCGAGAGTCAAGATGAAGTCAGCTATAATCCAAACCCCACCGATCAAGGTAACGTAGGAGAAAACGATTCGCTTCCAGTCTTTGATGGAAATGACATTGACGAGAATAAGAATTCCGATGACCAAAAAGATCAATGCGAACAAAAGAAGTTCCCCGGAATAAATGAGCTTGACCTTTTTAAGGTCGTCCATTTTCTTTTTTCCTTCCATGTTTCCTCCTTAGTCGAGATCTTTTTTGGATCCATTGTATAGATTGCTATAGATTCCCTTTTTGGCAAGCAGGGATTCGTGGTTGCCACGTTCGACAATACGGCCGTTTTCAAGAACCATGATAACATCTGCGTTCTGAATGGTCGATAAGCGGTGAGCGATAACGAATATCGTTCTGCCTTTCATGATGGCATCCATGCCCTCTTGAACCATCTTCTCGGTACGGCTATCGATCGAGGAAGTTGCCTCATCGAGAATCAAAACAGGTGGGTTGGCAACAGCTGCGCGGGCAATGGCCAACAATTGTCGTTGTCCTTGCGACAAGGAAGCCCCTCCAGCGGTCAACATCGTATCATAGCCATTAGGCAAAAGGTGGATGAAACTATCGGCGTTGGCTAACTTGGCCGCATTCTCGATTTCTTCGTCTGTCGCATTCAGATTGCCAAATCTGATGTTTTCCCTAACCGTTCCGGTAAAGAGTTTCGTATCTTGCAAAACCATGCCCAAAGAAGAACGGAGGTCGGCTTTTTTGATCTTGGTGATGTTGATTCCGTCATACCTGATCTTGCCGCTTTGGATGTCATAGAAGCGGGTCAATAGGTTGGTGATCGTGGTTTTGCCTGCGCCAGTAGCGCCAACGAAAGCGACTTTTTGGCCTGGCTTGGCATACAAATTGATGTCGTGGAGGACGATTTTATCTTCGGTGTAGCCAAAGTTGACGTCTTCCATTTGAATGTCCCCTTTAAGCCACTTATATTCGGTTCCGGACCCATCGGTGTGAGTGTGTTTCCAAGCCCATTTGGCAGTGAATTCCTTGCACTCGATAGGGTTTCCGCTTTCGTCTTCTTTGGCATTCACCAATTCGACATATCCTTGGTCTTCCTCTGGTTTTTCATCCATCATATCGAAAATACGGGAGGCACCGGCCAACGCCAAGGCGATGATGTTCAATTGCTGGCCGATTTGACCGATCGGCTGAGAGAATCCTTTCGAATAAAGCAAGAAGGATACGACGATGCCGATGGTCATTTCATGCGCGCCCAAAATCGAAATGGAATTGATTTGGAAATGGGTTGCGATGCCACCCAATAAGCCAATCAAAACGTATTGCAAGTTGCCCAATTGGTTAACGGTAGGCATCAAAACGTTGGCATAGCGGTTCGCAGTCGTGCCATTGATGCGAAGCTCTTCGTTTAAGGCGTCAAAGCCATCGACGTTGGCTTGTTCGTGGTTGAAGACCTTGATGACTCGTTGCCCAGAAGTGTTTTCTTCGATATAACCATTGGCTTTACCTAATGATTTTTGTTGGGCGACGAAATATTTGGCAGACATCTTGGTGTAATACCTTGAGATAAAAATTATCAAGGCAGCGAAAGCCAAAACGACCAAAGTCATATAGACGTCTGTGAAAATCATGATGACGAAATAGATAATCATGGTTGCAAAGGCGGAAACAGCCATTGGCAACGCACGAGAAAGCATTTCCCTAAGCGTATCGACGTCGTTTGAATAAATGGACATGATGTCCCCGTTGGTCCTCGAATCGAAATAAGAGATAGGGAGGTTCTCCATTTTCTCAAACAATGAGTCTCTTATGCGTTTTTGGACTCCTTGGCCAACCGATGACATCAGATAGTTGTAAAAATACAAAGACAACAATCCTACGACGTAAATCGCGGACATCACGATGATCACTTCGTAGAAATGAAGGCCAAAGAACGTCGTGCTCATGAAATTTTCGTAGGTTCTTATTTGCTTATCGGCATCCAAAACGAATTGGTCGACGACGATACTACCAACGAAATAGCTTCCGATAGCCGTGCAAGCGGCATTTAGCAAAACAAGGACGACAACACCGAAGAATTGCCATTTGTAATATTTGAAGACATAGGATAAAAGGCGACGGATAGCGCCTCTTTTGGCTCCTTTCTTAACAGGTGCCATATTGCGATTAGTTCTCGGCATCGAAATCACCTCCTCCGCCTAATTGAGATTCGAACAACGTGCGATAGACTTCGTTGTCTTTGAGCAATTCTTCCGAAGTGCCCAAACCGACGATTTCCCCGTTATCAAGGACAAGAATCTGATCGCAGTCTTTGATGGAAAGAACTCTTTGTGCGATGATTATTTTCGTCAAATCGGTGCGGTTATTGGCTAAACCATGTCTAATGGCTGAATCGGTAGCCGTGTCGCAAGCGGATGTGGAATCATCCAAGATAAGGATCTTAGGATTCTTCAAAAGGGCTCTGGCAATGCAAAGACGCTGCTTTTGGCCACCAGAAAAATTGGCCCCTCCTTGTTCGACTGGGGCATCCAATTCTCCCAATTTGCCCCTTACGGAAGAAGCGCACTGCGCCAACTCCAAAGCTTCCCAAATCTCTGCATCTGTGGCATTGGGATTACCCCAGCAAAGGTTGGAACGGATCGTTCCAGAGAACAAAGTGTTCTTTTGCAACACGACCGAAACGGCGTCTCTTAATGCGGTCAAATCATAATCTCTGACATCATGCCCCGCCACTTTGACGGAACCTTCTCTAACGTCATATAGACGAGCAATCAAACTTATCAAAGAAGTTTTGCCAGAACCCGTTGATCCGATGATGCCGATCGATGATCCGGATTTAACCTTCAAATTGATGTGTTTCAAAACGTCTTTGTCTTGGACATAGGCGAAGCTTACGTTATCGAAAACGATTTCGCCGTTATCGACGTTCATGATCGGATTCTCGGGATTGCGTATATCCGGGACTTCTTCCAAAAGCTCAACGATACGTTCGGTTGAATTGCGGGCGATGATGATCATGACATAAACCATCGATAACAACATCAAGCTGTTGAAAATCATCATTACGTAAGTGATAAGCGTGGTCAAAGACCCTTCATCGAAGGTCGTTCCGCTGGTTTTGACGATCAAAATCGCTCCCAAGGCAGAAATCAATATCATCGCGATATCGATAGCCAAATTGAGGATGGGGCTGTTCAAGGCGGTTATACGCTCGGCCTTGACGAAGTTGCGATATAAGAAATCGGATACCTTATTGAATTTTTTGGTTTGGTATTCTTCCCTGTTGTAGGATTTGACGACTCTGATGCCATCAACGTTCTCTTCGACCGATTCATTCAAGGCATCGTAAGTGTTGAAGACATTGATGAATATCGGGTGAACGACCTTAGCGCAAAGAACCATCCCTCCCAAAGCGATTGGGATAAGAATCAAGAAGATCCAGGCTAATGATGGGGCTGTAACGAAGGCCATGACCAATGACAATATCAGCATAAACGGCGATCTGATGACCGTTCTGATGGTCATTTGGAAAGCGAACTGGACGTTTGATACGTCAGTCGTTGTTCTGGTAACGATCGATGAAGTTGAGAATTTGTCAATGTTGCTGAACGAAAATTTTTGGATGGCTTCGTATTCGGCCTTTCTTAGGTTGGCGGCAAAGCCACATGCGGCACTTGAAGAAAAATATCCTCCCAAAATGCCTGTGACGGCAGCCAAAATGACCAGTGCGCCAACGATGCCGGAATACATTCCGACCATGTTAAGATCCGAAGCCTTGATGCCTCTGACGATGTTTTGCATCAAGAAAGCAACAGAAATTTCGCACACTGATTCAAGAAGAACGAACATCCAGGTCAGATAAGTGTCTTTCTTATATTGTTTTACATAAGAGAAGATGACCTTGAAGATCGAAAGCAACGAACGTTTCTTTTCTTTTTTTACTTTAGTTTTCTTCATTTTGTTCCTCCTTTCCAACATTGAGGTTTTTCCTAAATCCGTTAAGCACCTTGGATAAATCATCTTTCGATTTGACGGATTCGGTTAATATCAATCTGTATTTTTTATACCCAGGAAACCCGAAGAAGAAGTGGGGCAACACCCCTCTTAACTGAGGGATTGCCTTATATTCCCCCATCAAAGAGATCAATGAATTCGCATATTCTTCCGCGTAATCTATTTGCTCTCCGATGGTCGGATTTTCCTCGATATGCTCGTTGTTAAGGGCCTCGTTTATCTGTCTTATCAAATAGGGTCGACCCATCCCACCTCTGGCAGCCATCACGAATTTGGCGCCGGTTATTTCCATTGCCCTAAGCGCATCATCAGGAGAATAGATGTCCCCAGATACGGCGAATGGCAAGGATGTCTCTTTATCCAAATCGCGTATTTCTTCCCAATTCGGAGTTCCTGAGTAGCCTTGTTGTGTCGTCCTTGCGTGAACGGCGAAGCCTTTGCAGCCGCTTTCTTCGATGATTTTGACTATCTCATGGACGTTGATCGAAGTGGAATCCCATCCAAGGCGTATTTTGACCGTAACGGGCTTATGGGAAGCTTTGACCACCGCCGCTAGATATTCCTTCAATTCGGCTGGTCTTTTAAGCCAAGCGGATCCCGCCCCAGTCCTTACGACCTTATAGACAGGACAACCGAGATTGATGTCCAAAATGTCGTAATCGGCTTTCTCCTCAAGAATTTTTATGGCCTTAACAGTCGAATCGATGGAAGATCCAAACAATTGCAACGCGCAAGGTCTATCATCCAACGATGTCTTTATGTATTCAATCGTTTGCTTATTGCCATATGCTATGCCGCAATCGGATATCATTTCCGAGTAAGACAAAGCCACGCCAAATGGCTTCATGAAGCGTCTATAAGCTAAGTTCGTAACCCCAGCCATAGGCGCTAGCAAAACTCTTCCTTTTAATTCGATTCCTGCAAATTCTGGCATAGTTTTAAAGAGCTAAAGGGGGCCTTAGCACCCCCTTTTCGTTTATTTTCGTTCGTTATTATCGACGACTTCGCCTTCCACAGCTTCAGGCTTATTTTCGTCTGCCTCCGCTTTTGGAACGGAATCTTCTTCACTTGGAACGTTTTTCTCAATCTGACGGGTTGGTAAGGTGCCGTCCTTCAAGAGCTGATCGATCTGTTCGGCGGTGATGGTTTCGTTTTCCAACAAGGTTTCAGCTATAAGTTTGACCTTATCGGCGTTTTCCTTAAGGATCTTGATGGCCTGTTCGTGAGCCTCTTCGATGATTTTCCTTACGGCTTTGTCGATCTCATAAGCGATCTCCGAAGAGAAATTCTTTTGGGAATTGGTATAATCCCTGCCTAAGAAGACCGAACCAGTGTCGCTTTCGTATTGGATTGGGCCAAGGTCAGACATGCCATATTCCGTGACCATCATCCTTGCTAGGCGAGTTGCGCGTTGGATATCGTTTTCGGCTCCGGTGGTTATGTCATCCAAGAAGATTTCCTCGGATACACGCCCGCCAAGCAAGCCGGTGATTTCGGCCAACAATTCTTTTTTGGTAAGCAAGAACTTGTCGGTTTCCGGAGTCATTAACACATGACCACCGGTCTGTCCCCTCGGAATGATGGTGATCTTTTGGACCTTATCAGAGTCAGGCAAGACCAAGCCGATGACGGCATGGCCGGCTTCGTGATAAGCGACGCGTTTGCGTTCCATATCGCTCATGCGCTTGCCATTTTTGGCAGGGCCGGCAATGCGACGATCGATAGCCTCGTCGATTTCCGAAATGGTTATCGAATCTTTATGGAAACGAACGGCCAAGATGGCAGCTTCATTCATGATGTTGGCGATATCCGCGCCGCTGAAGCCAACGGTACGCTTCGCCAAAGCTTTGAAGTCGACGCTCGGATCGATTTTCTTGTCTTTGGAATGGACGCGGAAGATGGCTTCGCGGCCAATTGCGTCCGGATTGGAAACGGTGATGATCCTATCAAACCTTCCCGGGCGAAGAAGGGCTGGATCCAAGACGTCGTCGCGGTTAGTGGCGGCGATTACCAAGACGCCCGAATTATATTCGAATCCGTCCATCTCAACCAACAATTGGTTAAGGGTTTGCTCGCGTTCGTCGTTCCCACCGCCTAAACCGG
Source organism: uncultured Eubacteriales bacterium (assembly GCA_963652335.1). Lineage (GTDB taxonomy): Bacteria > Bacillota_I > Bacilli_A > RFN20 > CAG-826 > UBA4951. The sequence continues at coordinate 14,958 of CAVJSS010000012.1, forward strand.
CGCCTCTTTGACGGCCGACTGCGTCGATTTCGTCAATGAAGATGATGCATGGGGCAGAAGCTTTGGCTTTCTTGAACAAATCGCGGACGCGTCCGGCGCCGACGCCGACGAACATTTCGACGAAATCGGAACCAGAGATGGAGAAGAACGGAACTCCGGCTTCGCCAGCTACGGCCTTGGCAAGCAAGGTTTTGCCGGTCCCCGGAGGGCCTACTAGCAAGCAACCCTTTGGCAGCTTGGCTCCGAAAGCGGAATATTTCTTCGGATTCTTTAGATATTCGACCAATTCCTGCATTTCGGCTTTTTCTTCATCGCAGCCGGCAACGTCCGAGAATTTGACTTTGGAGTGGTTTTCCCTTCTGGCAGGGGATTTGTTGAAATCCATCGCCTGCCTTCCGGCGCCTCCCGATCCGCCAACCATTCTAAAGAAGACGAAACCGAGAATGACGAGGAAGACCAGTTGGATGATGACAGGTCCCCACGTATCCCAGACAGAGGACTGGAAGACATCGACGACGACATATGATCCTTTGCCATATTGATCCCAAAGACCGGCGGTGTTGTTCCATTCGGCGACGCGGTTCTCGAAGATTTCGGCCCAAGAGCCAACCTCGGTGGAATACGTTTTGCTAACTGAGTCGAATTTTTTGTATTCGATGTCTTTGGTATCCCAATCGCTGTTTTCGATGGTGACGGTGTATTTGTACATCGTCTTTGTTCCGGTAGTGACGGCCGTTCCGCTGACGGTTGTCGCACGATAATTCTGCGATACTTTAGCAGTCGCTATATAAACCGATGAGCTATCCGGATTTTCAACATTGGCGAGGCGCAAATAGGTACTTAATTGGTCTTTCGTCCAAGTAGTAGACGTATTGAAGATGCTATTTCTCCCGATGATGAGGATCATGCCAACGATAAGCACGATGAGGATGATGGTGATTATATATGAGCGCTTGTTGCGTTCAGGACGAGTCGGTTTGTTTTTTTCATCCATAAACTAGCCTCCTTCTCAGTTGCTGTTTTTCATTAATTTCCTTAATGGAAAATCGATTGAATATAAAGGTAATTTTTTAAAAACTCAACAATTATTTTTACCTTTTCCGAAGCATTCGGATTCATCGGTCGGAAACACCTGTTTCACGCTCGTGGATTTCGTCTAGGACAATGGTATACATGGTCGATGCTTCGTCTTTTTTGGCAAAGGGGCGAACGTCGTTGATGACGAATTCTATCTCATGCCTTCCAAGATGTAAAACAACCTTGTCTCCGGCATTGACTTCCAAAGCCGCTTTAGCCCTTCTTCCATCAACGAAAACATCGCCGTCATCGCACAAATCTTTGGCTGTTTCGCGACGTTTTATAATACGAGAAACCTTAAGGAATTTATCTATTCGCATGTGCTTATCTTACCATAACTATGGTAATTTTGCATATCGATGCTTAATGAAAATCATGGGCGTCGCTAAGGTTTTTCATAATGTTTAAAATCTCTTCTAGTTTCGTGACCCAATCGCCTTCCTTTTTAAGTCGGATCTGAAGTTTTTTCTCATAAAACGAGATTTTCGTATCGTTTATATAAGGAACCATTTTCTCAAACAATTCGACTCCGATCCCGTTGATTGAAGTCCAACCTTCGGAAAGAAGGATGGCGATGTCGTCTTTATATAAATCCAATGACGAGAATTCCGGTCTTAGAAGAAGGATATCGATACGTCTTTTTTGAATAAGCAATTCAACCTGAGGAGGGAGTTTCCCATATACGTCTCTGAGTTTCCTATTGAATTTGTTTAAGGATTTTGAATCCATGCAGTCGGAAAGTTCTTGATATAAAGCGACTTTGTCTCCGTTTGGCGCATAATCGTCGGGGAAGAAAGCATCGATAGGAAGCATTTTATTGGATTTAGGCGGAACTGCCTTCTTTCCGGTTTGTTTTTCAATCAATGATTCTTGGAGCATCTTCAAATACAAATCCAAACCGACGGAATCAATGAATCCGGCCTGTTCGGCACCCAATATATCGCCAGCTCCTCTAATCATCAAATCCCTCTGAGCGATTTTATATCCAGAGCCTAATTCGGTGAAATCTTGGATAGCTTTAAGACGCTTTTCTGCATCCTCGTTCATGTTTTTGCTTTCTTTGTAGAAAAGATAGGCATAAGAAATACGCGATCCTCGGCCAACCCTGCCTTTGATTTGATAGAGCTGAGACAAACCGAAACGATCGGCATCTTCAACAATGATCAAATTGGCGTTAGGGACGTCGATGCCGTTTTCGATGATGGATGTTGCTGCCAAAACATTGATATCACCATCATAGAACTGTTCCATCACGGCTTCTGTTTCATCCCTTTGCATTTGGCCATGGACGACGCCAACATGAGCATCAGGGATGGAGCGGGATATCCATTCGGCTTTCGAATAAATCGTATCAATCCGATTGTGGACGTAAAATACTTGCCCTGAGCGTCCAAGTTCCCTTGAAATCAATTCGGAAACGACTTCTTTTGAATAGGGCGCCACATAGGTTTGGATTGGCATCCTGTTCATCGGAGGGGTATTAATCTGAGAAAGAGACCTTAAGCCAACCAAGGACATTTGAAGAGTTCTTGGGATGGGGGTTGCGCTGAGCGACAAAACATCGATATGGTTCGTCATCTCTTTGATTTTTTCTTTTTGTTCGACACCAAAACGTTGCTCTTCATCGATAATCAAAAGGCCAAGATCCCTGAATCCTATTTCCTTAGATAGCAACCGATGGGTACCTATAACCATATGAGTCTCGCCAGTCTTCAACGATCTTATCGTTTCCTTTTGGACTGATTCCGGCACCATCCTCGAAAGCAAAGCAATCCTTATCCCATATCCATTGAATCTTTGCAAAGCTACTTCGAAATGCTGCCTAGCAAGAAGGGTCGTTGGGCAAAGGAAGGCTACCTGTTTCCCGGCAAGCAAGGCTTTGAAGGCGGCCCTGAAGGCTATTTCGGTCTTCCCAAAGCCAACATCGCCACAAAGAAGTCGGTCCATAACGATTGGGGATTCCATATCGTCTTTTATCTCTTCTAACGATTTAGCTTGGTCATCAGTTAAAGGATATGGGAATTCCGATTCGAATCTTTTTTGGAATTCATCGTCTTTAGGAAAGGCAAAACCGTCGATTTTTAGTCGGGTTCCGTATAATTTTATCAATCTATCAGCCAAATCATCGATCTTTTCTTTGATTTGGGCTTTCTTTTTGTTCCAATCCCCTCTGGAAAGATTGGATAGTTTTGGTCTCGCCCCTTCTCTACCGGAATATTTCCTTACCAGCCTAAATTGTTCCAAAGGGACATATAACGATTCGTTCGAAGCGTAGCCTATATGAAGATAATCTCTGTGCTTGCCTTCTATCTCCAAAGTCTCAACCGAAAGGAATTGGCCGACCCCGTTATATTCGTGAACGACGTAATCTCCTGGTTTTAAATCTTCGTAAGACCTAAGGATCGTAGCATTCTTAAAACGCGATGTGTATCGAGACAATTTGGCGTTTTTCCCAAAGAGTTCATTACTGGTCAAATAGACGATTCCAAGCGATTGGAGTTCGAATCCTTCGCTTAGGGAGACGTTGGAAATGCCTATGTTTCCATTAGGTAGCTCAAGGCCGTTTACCAATTCATAAGATTTGCCGTTTTCCTCCAATAATGACTTGATCGTTTCGGCTTGTTGGCTTTCATTGATGGCGATCACCAATTTTGAGGCGGCATTAGAATAAGACAAAACGGTATTTAAGACCGCCGTTAACCCAGTGCCTGCAGAAGTTACGTGTCTAACCGGCAAAGAGATATCGGTTTCCTTTTTTACGAACCTCGTTCCAAACAAAGGATTCTTTTTGTTAGCGAAAGCCTCTTCTAGGCTCATATAAGGTTTGAGTCCCGAAACGATCTTCAAATCTTTTCTCAACTCGCCATAATAGCTTCCGGCTTCATTGATAAGGAGATCGCTCGATTGAATGAATTGCTCCTTGTTGGCGATCATTATCATTTCTGAATCGATATAATCCAAAACGCAGGTAGGCGTGTCCGAAGCCAAACAATAATATTTGTATAAATAAGGCTTTAGATTGCCGCTCAATATATCTTCCAAATCGCGGCTTACGTTTTCTTTCAATAGCTCAGAGGCTTCATCATTAAGATTTGCGCAATCATTCAACAATCTGGCAGAGATCCTATTGCCTAATTCGTCTCGTTCATCTTGGTTGACGCACATATCCGAGGCAGGGAATATGACAGCTTCATCCACTTTCGCAGTACTTAATTGGGTAGCTATTTCAAAGGCTCTTATCGATTCTATAACATCATCAAAAAACTCGATTCTGTATGGACTGGAGTTAGATAGGGAAAATACATCCAAGACATCGCCGCGACTCGCGAATTGCAAAGATTGATCGATCTTATTTACCCTAGAATATCCAAGTTCCGACAGCTTTTCCTTCAAAATGGCAACATCTATTTTGTCGCCGACTTTAAGATTGATCGTCGCTTCGGAAAAAGATTTTTTGTTTGGAAGATACCTAAGCAAAGCGGAAGGATGGGTAATCAAAATATGTTTCCTATCTTTCGACAATTGGCCCATCGCATATAGTCGTTGCGACAGCAATTCTTTGGAAGAACTTAGCGCTTCTGCCCTAAGCAATTCGTCTGAAGGAAAGAAGATGACATCATCCTCGCTAAAGAAATTCAGCAAGAACTCATAGATCTTTTGAGCGGCATAAAGATTAGAAGCGACGAGGGTCAAATTCCGCTTTCTTTCATGAAACAAAGTAGCGAAAAGAAGGCCAACCCCGATCGTGTCATCAACCACAAATGACCCCTTCTGCTTTGAAGGGGGGGCATCTGGCAATAGGGTTTGAAGTTCGTCAAATAGATTCTTCGTTTTGCTTTTTCTCCTTTTTGTTGAATAGATTCATGGCTTTGTCAAAACCATTTATGGCTATTTCCCTTAAAGCTTTGGCGGCTAAGGTGGTCGCTTCGTCAAGTTTCTCAGCCGATTCTCCAGTAGGACTTCCTAAAACGTAATCAACCGAATTATAGGTCGGTTCCCCGATTCCGACACGGATGCGTTTGATGTTTTGGGTGCCCATCCTTTGAATTATGGATTTCATTCCATTATGGCCACCATCGCTTCCGCCAGGCCTAAGACGGATTGTCCCTTCCGGAAGCGCCATTTCGTCATAAACAATAACGATATCCTTGGAATCGATATGATAATAAGCCGCCAATGGCTGAACACAATCACCCGACAAATTCATATAAGTCAAAGGCTTACAAAGGATTATCGGCTCAGGGAAAACAGGATTGCGGACGATTTCATAATCGCCTTTGAAATTCGATTTCGAAAAGCTAACACCTAATGAATCGGCGAATTTCTCAATCGCGATCCACCCCATGTTGTGGCGGGTTTTTTCGTATTCCTTGCCAGGGTTGCCTAGTCCAACGAAAAGTTTCATGCCTTAGCCTCAACGGCAAGCATATTGATCACCGAAACGACCTTGTTGACCTTTTCTTGATCATAAACTTCAATAGGCCTTTCCATGATGTCTAAAATGCTCGCTTCTCCACTAGAAATGGTTGGATCGCTAGCCAATTTGGCTATCGAAGCCTTCATCATCATTTTGTTCATGCCGTTCAATTTCTCATAATCGAACGAACCTTGGAACTGATAAAAGCGAAGATGATAGAGGTCTAAGATATTTTGGTTTATCAAGGCCTTTCTGGTCTCCGATGTCGGATATCCCATACCAACGCCGATAACGATGACATCCTTTCCATCCAATTCGTAATCCCAATGAGACAAGAAATCATTGAGGCCTTTGATATTGCCGCCCATGATCCATCCTCCGAAAACGACGATGTCGTAATCATCTATTTTCTTCCATTTGAATTTCTTTAGCGGCATAACGTCAGCCGAAACGGCCGAGGCGATATCTTCGCAATATTTCTTCGTATTGCCGGTGTTTGATACATATAAAATCAATGTTTTCTTCATGTCGATAGTTTACTCTTTTACCTAAAAAGGAAAAAGAATAAGTGGCAATTTGGGTCGCAAGTGTATTATATACGCATGAACGCTAAGAAATTTTTCTACGAATTCTCCAGGGGCGCCGCAATGGGATTGGGCATGGCTATCCCAGGCGTCAGCGCCGGCACTATCGCCGTCATAGTCGGCGTTTACGATGAATTGATCGGAGCCATCGCCAACATCCGCAAAGAATTCAAAAAGTCCTTCATCACCCTTTTGCCAATAGCTTTGGGCTTGGTCATCTCGGCCATCTTGCTTTTGATTGGAATCCATTATTGCTACGAAAAAGCGGAATACGTCATTTCCTGTATATTCGCTGGGTTGGTGATCGGCACCACGCCAATCGTCGTCAAAGAGGCCAAATTGCATGAAATATCGGCAAAAAAAACAATATTGATAATCGTTGGCTTCATCATAGCCGCCGCCATAGGCGTTGGATCGTGTTTGGCCAAACTATATTGGAAACTCGATTTCGGCGCATATTTCATTGAAGGGGTGTGGTGGGCATACCCGGTTTGCTTATCGGCTGGTTTCCTAGCGATGACCGCCTGCGTCATCCCAGGTATTTCAGGCTCGATGTGCTTATTTATGCTTGGCTTATACAATCCGCTTATCGCCATCGTCGTCGGAAGCGATTCCATCTTCCGCAATCACGATAGAACGCTATCTGGCATAGGACTGCTAGTTTGCGCCATCGTTGGAGCCTTGGCCGGCTTGATTTTCGCTTCCAAAGTGATGAAGAGGGCGTTGGCCAAAACCAGAGATGGCACGTTCTCCATCGTTTTGGGCTTCGTTTTGGGCTCGATAGTTTGTTTATTCGCCAACCAATCCCTTATTAATGATGAGGGCGTTTGGGCTTACGAAAGAACGCCATTATGGGGTTGGATAGTCGGTAGCGTCCTTTTAGCCGTCGTTACAATTGCTTCATATTTTTTGATTGCCAGAAAACAAATGAAGAAAAATGACAAAGAGAAACAATGATTTCGCATATTCCTATCATCGCTAATATTTAGATTGACTTAAAAATTATTTGGACCTTGACATTTTTTCAGCGATTGGGACAATAAATTCAAAATAAAATACGGGGAAATATTTTATGCCTAGGACTGCTAAACAAAATCAAGCTATACGCGACAAGCGTAAAAGCAAAATCACCTTAGAGGGGATCCGATTGATCTCTCTATACGGATTGGAGAATGTCGTCATAGACGACATCGCCAAGGAAGTCGGCTGCTCACACGGCCTCTTTTACCACTATTTCAAGAAAACCGAGGATCTTTATGCCGAGATTCCTCAATTCATTTTGGAATCCAAAAAATTCGCTCCATATGTCGCCAAATACCTTCCGATGAAGGATATGAACCCAAGAGACGCCATCAACCTAATGTCCAAAAACTTGGAAGATTTGCCGAATTATCCGAAAATCGTCCTCCATGCCGCCGACATCATTTTCACTTCGACTCTTTCTTTGAAGGATTTCGGTTATTACGATTTCTTCATCAAGCTAATCGAGGACGGCCAAAAGGAAGGATATATCAGAGAAGGTGATCCGGAAATCTTGCTCATGCTTTGCGTGGACGTCATCGACGGTTATGTCACTCGCGCCATCAAGAGAGGAAGCGAAGCCAAACCAATACCGGCAGAACTCCTTTCCGGTTTGCTTATCGTTGATTAAGCATTTGTTTTCTTAAGAAAACGAGCGATGAAACCGCTATCTAAAGGATACTAATATTCTTAAGAATATTCTCTGAAAAACAATTCGATAAAAAGAACCCTTTATTCTATAAAGAGCTTTTTTTGATTGTTATAATTCTTCCGATGGGCGTTTTCTCACGCCTTAGTCATTGTTATTTAGGAGAATAAAATGGCAGAAAAGAAATATGTCTACTCCTTCAAGGAAGGCCATGAAGCAAAGCTTGGCAAAGAAATCCTTGGCGGAAAAGGCTTCGGTTTAGCTGAAATGACCGCTGCTGGCATCAACATCCCAGCCGGTTTCACCGTCACCACCGAAGCATGCACCCTCTATTATGAGAGCGGGAAAAATATCCCAGATTTCGTTTGGGATGATGTCGTTAAACATGTCCACCAGATCGAAGAACACTATGGCAAATCTTTCGGCGGTGGCAAAGGCGTCCCTCTTCTCGTCTCCGTCCGTTCCGGAGCTCGTATGTCCATGCCAGGCATGATGGATACCATATTGAACCTTGGCTTGAATGACAAGACCGTCATCGAGCTCGCAAACGCTTCCGGCAACGAAAGATTCGCTTGGGATTCTTATCGTCGTTTCATTTTGATGTTCACCAACATCGCCAAAGGCCATCCACGCACCAAGATGGATGCCATGCTCGACAAGATCAAAGAAGACAACGGCTATAAGCTCGATACCGAAGTCAACGTCGAACAATTGAAAGGCTTAGTAGCCCAATACAAAGAATATTACAAGGATGTCTTCGGCGAAGAATTCCCAACCGATCCATACGTTCAATTGCGCGAAGCCATCGCCGCGGTCTTCCGCAGCTGGGACAACGAACGCGCCAACGTCTATCGTCAAATGAACGGCATCCCTTATGAATGGGGCACCGCCGTCAACGTCCAAACCATGGTATTTGGCAACATGGGCGAAGATTCCGGCACCGGCGTCGCCTTCTCTCGCGACCCTGGAACCGGTGAAAAACATATTTATGCCGAATTCCTTCCAAACGCCCAAGGCGAAGACGTCGTCGCCGGCGTCCGCACCCCTCTTCACATTGATGAATTGAAGAAACGCATGCCTGAAGTCTATGAAGAATTCCTTGCCACCATCACCCGCATGGAAAAATATTTCAAAGACATGCAGGACATGGAATACACCATCGAACATGGCAAATTGTTTTTCCTCCAAACCCGTAACGGCAAACGTACCGCCCAAGCGGCCCTAAAGATCGCCTGCGATTTGGTCGATGAAGGATTGATTGACGAAAAAGAAGCTTGTTTGCGCGTTGAGCCAAAGCAACTCGACGATTTGCTTCACCCGACTTTCGATGCGAAAGAATTAGCCAAGCATACCCCAATAGTAAAAGGCCTCCCAGCCTCCCCAGGTGCCGGAACCGGCGCCATCGTTTTCACCGCCGAAGAATGCAAGGAATGGCATGACGCTGGCAAGAAAGTCATCTTGGTCCGCGCCGAAACATCTCCAGAAGACATCATCGGCATGGTTAATTCCGAAGCCATTTTGACTGCTCGTGGCGGCATGACTTCCCATGCTGCCGTCGTCGCTCGCTCAATGGGCAAATGCTGCGTCGCCGGCGCTACCGATATCGTCGTCAACGAAGAAGAAAAGACAATGAAGATCGGAGACAAAGTCTATAAGCAAGGCGATGTCCTTTCCATCAATGGTTCCACCGGAAACGTCTATGAAGGCGAAATCAAGATGGTCCCAGCCGAATTGAAAGGCGACTTCGGTCGTTTGATGGCTTGGGCAGACGCTAACCGCAGACTCAAGGTCCGTGCCAACTGCAACACCCCAGAAGATGCCGAAAACGCCCGCAAATTCGGTGCCGAAGGCATTGGTCTCTGCCGTACAGAACGCATGTTCTTCGCGGAAGATAGAATCTTGAACATGAGATCCATGATCTTATCCGATACGACCGAACAACGCGAAGCCGCTTTGGAACGCATCAGACCGTTCTTGAAAGATGACTTCTATAAAATGTATTTGGCCAACCCAGACAGCCACGTCAACATCCGTTTGCTCGACCCACCTCTCCATGAATTCTTGCCGGAAATCAACGACGAAGCCAATATCAAGGAACTTGCCAAAAAATTGAACGTCACCGAGCAAAAGGTCAAAGATCGCATCAATCAATTGCACCAAGCCAACCCAATGATGGGCTTCCGTGGAGTCCGTCTCTGCGTCGCTTATCCAGAAATCTATGCTGTCTTAGCCCGCGCTATCGCTCAAGCAGCTTTGGAAGCTTCTGAGAAATTAGGCGTCCAGGTCGAGCCGGAAATCATGATCCCTCTCGCTGGCGAAGTCAAAGAATACAAATGGGCTAAGAAAGTCGTGGTCGATGCCATCGAAGACGAATTCAATAAGCAAGGCAAACGCTTAAGCTACCTCGTTGGCACCATGATCGAAATCCCGAGAGGATGCTTACGTGCCGGAGATCTCGCCAAAGAATCCGCCTTCTTCTCTTATGGCACCAATGATTTGACTCAGCTCACCATGGGCTTCTCCCGTGACGATGCCGGCCAGTTCTTGCCATATTACTACAAACGCAAGATTTACGAATTCGATCCATTCCAGACCATTGATCGCGATGGGGTCGGCGAACTCGTCAAGATCGCCTTCGAACGTGGCCGCGCCGCCAACCCGAACTTGACGGTCGGCGTTTGCGGAGAAACGGGCGGAGATGCCGCTTCCATCGAATTCTACGATGCAGTCGGTCTTGATTATGTCTCTTGCTCGCCATTCCGTGTCCCACTTGCTCGTTTGGCTGCCGCTCAAGCGAACATCATTCACGAAAGAGCCAAAAACAAGAAATAGATTCTGGTCTTCATCCCTCAGGGCAACCTGGGGGATTTTTTGACGCGAAAAAGGGCGTCCAAAAGGACGCTGGTTTCCTATTTTGAATCAGTCCAAATACTTATCTTGGAAGGCTTTGATCTCTTCGTCTTTCAAACCTAAGCAGGAAGTAAAATACGTCGGATATCCGCCTAATTTATCAAATTCCTTCAAAGCGGAGTCGATCCAGCTATATTCGGAGCCTTGTATTTTTCTTAATTCGGAGAGAAGCGGTTCCGGAACATTATGGTCGACAGCCTGTTTATAATCCTTCTCGATTTTGTCTTTAAGATATTTTTTGGAAAGAATGTATTCTTCTCTGATCGTTTCGTCATCGACCTTAAGCATTTTAAGAATCAGCATAGCTGCGATGCCGGTTCTGTCTTTTCCATCCTGGCAATGGAACGCTAAGCCGCCATCTACGCTTAGCAAAAGCCTAAACATGGTGGCCCATTGCTCTCTCATATCTAATTTAGATACTGCCTTGGCATAGCTATTTTCCATCAAAGCATCAGCCGAGCCATCATCGTAGACATAAAACCATTCCTGAAGGTAATCCAATTGTTTGTTTTCGGTAACGTATGATTTATGTGGGTAGTGAGTCATCTCATTCCAATCTTCCCTAGACAATAGATGCATCGGAAGTCTATGGACAGAGACGCCTTCGATCTTAGGATCAGGATAATTGTTGAATTCGTTGTCCCCTCGAAAATCCAAGATGTCGGTCAATCCCTCTCTTTTCAAAGCGTCTATATCGTTGCTGCTGGCGCCTAAAAGAAGGTTGCAACGGAAAATCTTGTTGGATTTGATTGTTTTCCCGTCGATATTGACGATCCCGCCAAGATCGCGGCAGTTGGAGATGTTTTCCAACTTGATATGTCTTGATAATTTCATAAGGCAATTATAACGAGGAAGAGGCTTGATTGTTTCGTTTCCAACGCAAGTAGCTCAGTCTCGGTATCTATTTGTTCCCGCAGCAACAGCCGTCAGAAGAATCAGAGGAACAGCATCCGTTTTCGTTATGATTGCCTGTGCAACAGCCGCCTTCATGATCATGGTGGTGACCGCCGCAGCATCCGCCTTCATGGCTTGATTTAGAGGCTCCGAAGTCCTTTGGAGGAACGAAGGCAATGCCGTTTCCTTCCCCTTTCAAGGTGAAATCTTTCAAGAATTCCTTAGCGTCTTCATCAATATCGATAACAATCGTTTCGAAATCGCTTAAGAATTTAGCTTCTTCCTTTTCGATCAATCGGATATCAAGCGATTTGTTCCCGTGGCAACGATTGATAAGACCGATATGAAGGCAATCTTTGCTTGATTTTTTAAGCGCGTCGTTAATTGCCTTTATGGCCGATTCTTCAATTTTCATTATCTTTTCCTCCGTATTTTTCAAAATATGTCAGATCCCATTTAAAATCCTTATGTTCTTCTTTTGCTTTCCTAATGACAGCATCTTCGATTCCGTCATTCAAGATTCTTTCTTTTTGTTTGGTTTTATATTCTTCGTATTCGTCCAAGAACGAATGAAATCCATTGGAATCTTGATAGCCAAGGATTTTTTCCAATTGGACGTTGCTGGCGGCGGAGAATATGTTCTTCTCGACAAACGGGTTGTAATCTTCTTTGAGCTTTCTTATCAGCTCTTTGGTTTCCGCTCGCTTGGAAGTCGTTGCATGATCTTCGTTCATCTCGGTGAAGCGGCAGGCACACCTTATGAAATGAAGGTCGTTTTTCTCGCTGAAATCAATGATGTCTTTTTCTCTTATGAGATACAAAGGCCTAATGACTTCCATTCCGACATAATGGGTGCTGACCAGCTTTGGAAGCATTGTTTGGAAGGATCCTGAATTAAGCATGTTCATCAACGTTGTTTCGATAACATCATCATAATGATGTCCTAAAGCTATTTTGTTGCAACCCCAATCCTTGGCGATCCTATATAGGGCTCCTCTTCTCATCTTCGCGCATAAATAGCAAGGCGAATGAGTCGTTTGATTGGCGATGTCAAAGATGTCGGTTTTGGCGATTGAGGCCGGTATTTCCAATAAATCCAAATTATGTTTTATTTGTTTTAGGTTCTTTTCGTTATAACCTGGATCCATCACCAAATAACGGACGGAAAAAGGGAAATCCGAATGGGCTTTCAATTGTTTGAATAGCAATGCCATAAGCATCGAATCCTTCCCGCCGGAAATGCAAACGCAGATGTTGTCATTTGGTTCTACAAGCTTATAGGTCTTTATCGCTTTGGTGAAAGATCCCCAAATATAGGTACGGTAATCCCTGGTCAAGGAGTGGGCGATTTCCTGGCCGAACGTTCTTTCTTTTTTAGCCATTGTTCCCCTCCTTTAGGAAATCTCTTACGACTTTGGAAGCGATCATCAATCCGGCAGCTCCCGGAACGAAAGCCGAGGAAGCCGGCAAATGCTTTCCATTTTCTTTTAATTGGTTTTCCAATTTGATTGGTTGCTCGGTCGAATAGACAACGGAGAGGCGTTCAATCCCAGCCTTTCGGCATTCCCTTCTCATCGCTTTGGCAAATGGATCGCAAGATGTTTCAAAAAGATCGCCGTAAGTCAGTTTGGACGGGTCTAATCTATTTCCGCATCCTAATGCTGATATGATTGGAATATTCGATTTATCGCATTCTGATATGATTTCGATTTTAGCCTTGATCGTGTCGATGCAGTCGATTGCGTAATCATATTCAGAAAGATCGATCCCGCCCTTGTTAGAAGGAAGATAAAAACATTTGAATTTTTCTATAAACACATCGGGGTTGATGGATTTTGCCCTGGATTCAGCGACATCGACCTTTGAAAGACCTATCGTTTCGTCTAAGGCCAATATTTGTCTGTTTATATTGGTTATGTTAATGTCATCAGCGTCAACGATGGCGATGTGATTGATGCCGCTTCTAACTAAGGCTTCGAAAGCGTATCCACCAACGCCGCCTATGCCAAAAACGATGACCTTTTTGGAAGAAAGGATATCCAAGGCCTCTTTTCCTATAAGCATTTCAAGCCGATTGAAGCGATCCATCATCCATTCTCCTGATCTTTGTATTGGAGTTCATAAAGCTTATAGTAATAGCCTTTCTTAGCCAATAATTCTTGATGATTCCCTTGTTCGAGGATCTGCCCATTTTGAAGGACGATGATGTTGTCGGAATGCTGGATGGTAGACAATCTATGGGCCACCACAAGCATGGTACCGATATTTTTCATCTTCTCCAAAGATTGTTGGATTATTATCTCGGTTTCGGTGTCGATATTTGATGTCGCTTCATCCAAGATAAGAATCTGAGGCTTATGCAAAACGGTTCTGGCGAAAGACAATAGCTGCCTTTGCCCGGCCGAGAAATTTTCCCCTCTTTCGATGACTTCTTCATTCAATCCGTTCGGCAATTCGTCGACGAAAGATGAGGCGTTCACGTAATTGCAAACCTCTTTTATATCTTCGTCGCTGAATCTTTCGTCATGCAAAGATATATTGTCTTTGATCGTTCCAGAGAAGAGGAAGACGTCTTGAAGCATTTGGCCGATCGCTTTCCTCAACGAATCGATTTTGATTTTGGTTATATCTATATCATCGACCAATATCTGGCCTTTCTGGATTTCGTAATTCCTGCAAAGCAAGCTAAGAATCGTCGTCTTCCCAGCACCTGTCGCCCCAACGAAGGCCACCGTTTGTTTTGGCTCAACGACAAAGGAAACGTCTTTGAGGATCCAATTTTCTTTTTCGTAAGCAAACCAAACGTTTTTGAATTCTATCTTTCCTTTGAACGAATCGATTTCAATCGCGTCTTCTCTCTCTTTCACTTCCGACTTGACGTCCATAAGGCTATAAAGCCGTTCGGCAGCCGTGAATGCTCGTTGTATGTGATTTAGTTGATCGGCGATGTTTTGGATTGGATTGAAGAAATTGGACAAATAAAGATAAAAGGCCACGATTTCATCAGAACCCAATTTCAATTTCAATCCGACCCAGAAAGTGACTGCGATAGCCGAATAATACAAAACGTTGATAAACGGCCTATATAAAGCAAAAGCCACGACTATTTTATAATGGGTGTCCCTCATCTCTTTGTTCTTTGAAGAGAATTCTTTTTCTTTTCTCTTTTGCTGATTGAAGATTTGGGTGATCTTCATCCCGGAAAGATTCTCAGACAAAAAAGAATTCATATCCGAAGACAAGCGCCTCTCTTCTCTGAAAAATTTGCCTATTACCTTCCCAAATATCACGCTGGAAACGGCGGCGATTAAGGCAAAAATCAATAGGAACAAGCTTAATTTGACTGAAATCACCATCATGATGGCCAAGATTCCTATCAACGTCAAAGAATTGCTTATTAGATTCACCAAAGTGGAAGTAAACAAATCAGAAATGGCAGAAGTATAAAAACACACCCTTGTAACCAAAGAGCCTACCGGCATGTTGTTGAATTGGTTTTGGGAAAGGCCTTCGATATGGGAGAAAACATCCATACGCATTTTATAGACTATGCGTTCCCCGGCTTTTTTAAGAATCATCGTTTGGAAATAGGAAATGACTTGGATGATGACGGATAAAAAAGCATATCCAACCACGATGCCTATAACGATCTTCAACGTATCCGAAGAGATGACTCCATCCAATTCTTTGACGAACCGCTTGGTAAAAAGAGGCAAGATGACACTTATCGCCGTAGAAAGGACAATAAGAAGCAAAGAGAAAACAACCGCGCGTTTTTCGGTCTTCAAATATGGCCATGAACGCTTGAGGATATCCTTGAATTTCATCTTCTTGTCGCCACGAAGCTTAGACAACGAATCATCCATATCACTTGCCTCCTTCCATTTCTTTTTCTAGTTCTTGGAGGTAAACCATATGCCGATAGATCTCGCAATTTTTCATCAGGTTGTCATGGCTATCGAAGCCGACGACTTCCCCTTTGTCCAACACCAAAATCTTATCTAGCCTAGTGACCGTAGAAACACGAGAAGCGATGACTATAGTCGTCATTCCTTTTCTTTCTTTTTCTATGGCTTCCAAAATCGATTCCTCAGTTTTGACGTCAACCGCGGAAACGGAATCATCCAAAATCAAAATAGGCGCTTGTTTATAAAATGCCCTAGCGATGGATACGCGTTGTTTCTGCCCGCCAGAAAGAGTCACGCCTCTTTCGCCGGACACTGTCTCGTATTTGTTGATGAATCCTTCGATATCTTCATGAACGGAAGAAAACTTCGCCGCTTCGATAACCAAAGCATCGTCAACCGTTTCGGATGAGAAAGAAATGTTGTTTTCGATTTTGTCTGAGAAAAGGAAATTGTCTTGCGGAGAATAAGCGACTTGTTCCCTTAAGGA
The DNA here is from genome assembly GCA_963652335.1 of uncultured Eubacteriales bacterium. Classification (GTDB taxonomy): domain Bacteria; phylum Bacillota_I; class Bacilli_A; order RFN20; family CAG-826; genus UBA4951. The sequence continues at coordinate 30,904 of CAVJSS010000012.1, forward strand.
AGCTAAATCGCAATCCATAAGATCAACGCCATCGATCGTGACTCCCTTTTGGAAGTTATACAAACGCATCAAGACATTGGCCAAGGTCGTTTTGCCTGAACCGATCTTGCCGATCACGCCAATCGATTCTCCAGGCTTGATCTCTATGTTTATGTTTTTCAGTTTCGGCTGATCGTCGTTAGGATAGAAAAACGAGAAATTATCAAATTTGATGTCGCCTTTGACATCTTTTAAAACAATCGCGTTCTCCGGCGATTTTACATCTTCCTCAGCATCCATGAATTGGGTGATTCTCTTTAAGGAGCCTTTGGCTCTTGAACGCATGGAAACAATCTGCCCGCAAGCCATCATCGGCCAAACCAGCAAATCGACATAGCCAACGAATTCCATCAATTGGCCAACGTTTATGTTTATGGAAGTTTTGCCAATCGTGATTGGGTTACCTGTTGATGCAGCGTAGACGAACCAACCGCCAAAGCCAAGAATAAAAGACATCTCAACCGCTAAGATCAAACCGATGATGACATCGAAAAGAATCGATATGCGACCGAATTTGACATTGCTTTCTTGGCTTTTTCTGGCAATTTTGGCAAAGTGATGAATCTCTTGCGTCTCTTTGACAAACGCTTTGATGACCCTGATTCCAGAGAAATTCTCTTGAGAGAAATCATAAAGTTTATCAGTTGCCGATTGCCTTTCTTCCCAGCGAAGGGTGAAGAATTTCTCAACCAGTCCGCCCCAAACGGCTATAAGGATCAACGGGATAGCAGCTATAAGAGTCATCCAGATATTCACTTTGATCATCGAAACGATGGTGATTATCGTCATAAAGACCGCATCGACCAGCATGACCGTGCCCCAACCGAAATATTCGCCTATTTCTTCGACATCGGACGTAAACCAGTTAAGGACGTTTCCGACCTTCGTTTCGTGATAATAGTTCCTTGACATGCGTTCCGCTTTGCAAAACATGTCATAACGGACTCCGGCTTGAATACAGGAAGAGGCCCTAAAAATAGTGAGACGCCAGATACATCTGCCAACAAACATAGTGCCTGCGCAAATCATTACGCCAGCGATCACTTTCTTCAATTTGTCCGTATCCGCAACGAATTCGTTGTTTTCATTGATCACTTGACCTAAAAACTTAGGAATAAAGTTCTGAGCGACATCCACCACGATAAGGAAAATCACGCCAATCAAAAAATAATACCAATATTTTTTGTAATATTTGTTGATGTACTTCCCGAACAGCATACTAAGGAAGTATCTTCTTTAATTTTATTAAAGGCAAGGAATATCAATTAAGGCAGAACACCTCAAATGATTCATTTCGTTCTTGGGAAAGATTTGAAATAACGATAAATGAAAACCATTAAGCAATAGACATTCAAAACAAGAACCGCGATTCCGAAAATCTTTATCGACCAACGATCGTTCATGTATCCAACGAAGGCAAAACAGTCTCCTAACAATTTCGTCGCGCCTATCACCATCAATGTCCAATCAAGAACAAGGGCCTTTGAATGTGCGTATATCACCCACAAAATCGCCATTCCAAGATCGATCATGAACACGGATATGAGCATCCCGAATTTCAAATACGCAAAAACAAAATAAAGCCCAACCGTAGCCACCACAAACAAGACAACGGAAATCCATTTCGGCAAAACGCTTATCTTACATACGAAAAGATAAACAACGAATATGACAATATCCAAACACATCCAAGCTAAATAACCATAAAAAGCCGAATTGAAAGCGCCTTTTATCACACACCTAACAAAAGCGTTTATTTCCCATGCCAAATTGAATGAAATGGCAACAGAAGGTATGGCGCTCATTTTCTTTTTAAAGCCATGCCAAATCACGAAAACGTAGGTGATTATCCAAAAATACATCAGCAAATAATCGAGTATCATATTCAAAAATCCTTAAGATTCGATCGATAATCCAAAAAAACGGCTCTAAAGCAAAGGATGTTTTGAAAGGTACGTGATTATATCTGGCTAGTCTAAGGCATTGAAGGAAACAAACATTAATTCTTAATGGCCCCCCCCAGAAGTAGCCGCTTTTTTCGTCTTCCAGACATCGAGGAAGAGGAAGATTCCGCCAACAACCAATGCAGCCAATGCCCAAACCTGAGATAAATAGAAATGTGGGGCGAGTTCGTAAACATCTTGCCTAAGGAAATCACACACGAACCTAATACATCCGTAAACAAACAAATAAAGATAATAGAGGTTGACCGTCTTTTTATTCTCATAAACCCTAGGAATGAAAAAAGCTAAAAAGAACACTATCCATGCCATTTCCACCTCCCTCACCGGATACCTAAATGAAGATTCTGCGGATACCAGTCGTCCATAACAGCAGCCAACGACATAGCAATTAATCCTCGTAAACAACCATGCGATGACGGCTGCGACGCCCAAAATATTGCAGCTTTGCCTATAATCTGTTTTCGCTATTTTTGGATACACTGCCAAAAATGGGGCAAACAAAAACAACGCTCCAAAGCATCTCATATTGGAGATATTTTCCCCGGCAATAAGGTTTTCGATTTTGGCAAGGCCTATTTGCCCAACAATTCCAATGATAAGTATCGTTAGCACTATTAAGAGGCAACCCCACCACTTAGTCTTAAGGTCTTTGCGCTTGAAAAAGACCCAAATATACATAAAAACCGCGGCAACAAGGCATAAAACAAGAAGTTTCCAATGGTTCTTGAAGAATTGAACAAACATAAACAAATAGTCCTTGAACGATAACCCTACATCGGGGTTCTCTTAAGAAAGTATAAGGAGTATAAGATGCGAAACCAATAAAACTCTATTACGCCATATTGAACCAAACACTCATCCAACGCTTAAACAGGAAGCAATTCGGCTTTTATTGCTGCTTGCTTTGGCAAAGAAAAAGCGCCTAGATCAGCTAGACGCATGTTTCCGATCAATGCTTGCGGATACCGCCGCCATTGACTCCTTTTTTATGTACCAAGACGGTTCCTTCGCCTTTGGATAATGCTTCGGCGTATTCCGTAGCGGCCTTTTGGGTTGGGAAGGTCTTGATTGTTTTGGCCTTTCCGCTTTCAAGCTTGCTTCCGCCGGCCAAAGTAACTCTCCAAGCGGTTTTATCTTCGGTTTGGGAGACGTGGTAAACCTTAACTGGTTTTGTTGCTGCTGCCATAATTGATACTCCTATTTATTGGTTGTTTTTAGTTTAAAACAAAGGTAACCAAAATAAAGAAATTTTTAAGATTGTCAGTGCGTTTTCCTATTTTTCCAGCACCAAGACAAAGGACTTATCGTCTTCCCTGGCGGTTTTTAATTTAAATTGCGCAAAATGTTCCGCTTCTTTCAATGGTTCTTCCAAAGAACGACTGAAGCAACATGCCTTGCCGGAATGATGCTTGTCTAGCTCTGCTCTTGAAAGAGAATGCAAAATAGATAAATGCCCTCCTTCCTTAAGAAGCGAATAACATTTATCCGCTAATTTATCAGGATCCAAAAAATGAGGATAAGCGTTATAAATCACGATCTCATTGAATTTTTCGTCTTCCAAATCGAACAAATCCCCATGAACGAAACGGGCCCATTCTTTGCCTTTGTATTTTTCTTTGGCGATTTCGATCATTTTGGAAGAAATGTCTATTCCAACGACTTCGCTATCAGATAAAGAATGAATCAATCCTGTCACAACCCCGGTCCCAGATGCGACATCCAAAACTCGATCGCCTTTTTTGATGAATGCTTCTTTTAGCAAAGAGAGCTTAATCTCATCGGAACAGCATTCTTTTTGATCCCAAGAAGGTGCTGCATTATCGAAAAACGCCTCAATTTTGTTGCTCATTTAAAGAAACTCCTCCGTATCAATCGCTTGATATCCTCCGTATGATTGGGGCTTGGAAAAGATTTCTTTTGCCAAAGCCTTGCCGTTGAATTTAGCCGTTGCCTCGTCAAGCTTATCGGTCATATCGATATCGGAAAAAAGCTCTGGATAAATCACTTTGGCGTTGTACCAAGTATTTGCCAAAGAAATCTCCAAATTGGTGTAATAGGCGTTATATGCCATTTGAAGATACGCCTTGCCATCTTTCCAGGCTTTGCAGCTATCGAACATCGTTTCGTCGGCTTTGTATAATCCTTTGATGTTTTTGACGGCCGCCGCATCGAAAATCATATTGTCCATCGTTTCTCCGAGCTGAACGAATTTCTCTTCTTCGATTTTGCCGATACCAGCAATCCCCACATTGGAAGCCACGTTCTCTATTTTGGCGATGTTGAATGGCTCATAATTGCCAGATGTCATCAAATGATTGGTCGTTCCATAATTTCCAAGGCCACAGATATAGGCTTCCTTTTGGCTTGTTTCATTAATGGAAGAAACACGAGAAGCAATCGCACTCCTTTCGGAAGAAATATAAGAATTCAAAGTGGAAGCCCTCTCGTTTTTATCAAGCACCCTTCCTAAAAGGGTTATGGTTTGATTGGCTTTCTCATCCCAGACGCCTTTGTTACCAATACTTAACGTAATTACCGGAACTCCGATGTTTTCTTTAAGAGAATTCGCTCTATCGGCATCTTCATATTCCGAGATGATAAGATCTGGGCTGCAATTCAATATCTTTTCCAGTTCTGGGCTTTGGGCATTAGGACCGCCTATGCCGCATGAAGGGAGAGTTTTGAAATGCTCTTCGTTGGCGATCAAATATGGACGGGCTACCCCATCGAACATCGAAGGCCTAGAACTTAACGAGGTATTATCGATATCCTCAACGCCGGATAAAAGATTTACGTCCCCGACATAGGAATAAAGACGCAGGGCTCCGGCTCCGATGCAAACGATCCGTTTATAAGATCCCGGAATGACGGTTTCGTTTCTTCCGATCATATCCTGAACAATGATAGATTCATCTGCGCTAGATGAGTCTGGTGTCGCCCCACACGAACATAAAGCCAACATAGTTAAAGCCATAAATGGTTTCTTATTCATTGTCTTCTCCTTTGTGAACGATTATTTTCCTTTCGTCTATTTCAAGTATTTCGACATCCGCATCATAGATATCGGATATGTTTTCTTTGGTGATGATGGAGGAATCTCCTTCAATGGTTATCTTCCCATCCTTAAGGAAAAAGAATTTATCTCCGAAGCTTAAGGCGGCGTTCAAATCATGGATGGCCACCAAAATGGAGATGCCTTTTTCTTTCGACAAACGTTTGGCTTCCTTTAGAACAATCCTTTCGTTCCCGATGTCCAAATTGCCGGTAGGCTCATCGAACACCAAGAGTTTCGGTTCTTGGGCCAGTGCCCTTGCAATGGCGATCTTTTGCCTTTCGCCTCCCGACAATTCATTTGCGTTCCTTAAGGCCAATTCTTCCAAACCCATGTCTTTGATTATCGATTCGGCGACTTCCCTATCTTTTTTGGAATCAGCCAAGCCGAATTTCGATATCCTTCCCATCAAAATCGAATCAAAGACGGTCAAGGATCCAAAATCGATATTCTGAGGAACATAGGCAATAATGTCGCTTCTTTTGGTTCTTGATAATTTAAGAACGTCGACGCCATCCAATTCTATTGATCCAGACAACGGCTTTTCGACTCCGACGATGTTTTTGAACAAGGTGCTTTTGCCTGATCCATTCTTGCCTAGCAAAATTCCTATCTCTCCATCATTCAAAGAGAGCCCAACATTATCCAAAACAAGAGGTTTTCGTTTGTTGTATTTGAAAGAAAGGGAAGATATTTTCAGCATCTATGTCCCTCCTTGTTAAGAAAAATCATCAAGAGGAAGAATGGGGCTCCCAGCAAAGACGTTATCGCCCCAACCGGCAATGAAGAACCGTTGCCTATCGTTCTAGACAACGTATCTGCCAAAACCAAAAGAAGGGATCCGCTCAAAATCGAAGCCGGTACGGAGAATCTATGGTCATGGCCCAAAAGCCTTTTGACCACATGCGGACAAATGATCCCAACGAATCCGATGATCCCCAAAAACGAAACGCAGACGGCAGTGATTAAAGAGGCAACGAACAAAGAAGCGAAGCGGATAAGAGAAACGTTCACTCCCATTGCTTTAGCGGAAGCATCCCCAGTCAACATCGCATTGTATTTCCAAGACATTAAACCGAAGAAAAGCGAAGCCGCACCAACGACAGCCAACATTATCCAATCTTGTTCGAATGTCGCCCTGCTAAGATCCCCAAATGACCAAACAACTGCCGCGCTCAACCCAACATCGGTCGCATAATATTGAAGAATCGTTGTCGCTGCCGTCCAAATCGCGCCTATCGCAATCCCGGACAATACAACCACATTCGGAGAAAAAGATCTCAAAGAACACAATCCCAAAATCAGCAAAACCGAGATAGCGGCAAAAAGAAACGCCATGCCGGATGTCGCATAAGGATTGGATCCGACCCCATATTCGCTTAGATTGTTGCCGGTGGATAGGAAACCTCCGGCAAAGCCGATGATCGATACATTCGCTCCGAAAGTCGCGGCGTTGGAGACCCCGAGGGTGCTAGGAGAGGCCATCGAATTTCCAAGAACCGATTGCATGATAAGCCCGGCGATCGATAATCCAGCCCCCGCTATCAAAGCAGCCAATACCCTTGGCATCCTGATATTCCAAACGATTCTTATTTGGGCTGATGTCCCGTTTTTGATCAATCCCGCCCAAGTATCGGAAAAAGACATATTCGAGGAGCCGACGAAAAGAGAAAAGAAAGCAGCGATAATCACCAAGAAGAAAAGAACGATGATGACGATCGTCTTATTTCTCTTTTTCGTTACATACGCCCCCCTAAGAGGGCTTCTTGCAATTTCCATGTGAATGAAAGCTAGCATTTATTGAAAGTTATCGCAACAAATAACCGTTTTTGTTCGATAAGTTTATATTTTTATCGAATATTATGTTAGATTATATAGGAGATAACGAACAAGGAGTTCAACAAAATGGATAAGAGAATAATCAAAACCAGGCAAGCCATATATGACGGTTTTGCCAAAGCGTTGAATAACGTATCCTATGACGAAATGAAGATCGAGGATATCTTGAAAGCTTCGAATATTTCAAGAAGCACTTTCTATGCCCATTTCAAATCCAAGGAAGAGGTCCTTTCTTCAATCAACGAGAACATCTTCGATCACGTCTTCTCTCATTCTTTGAAAGAAGAAGCCACCCACGATTTCTCCAAAAGCAGCATCTTCGATTACAACCATTTGCTAACCCATATTTTGTACCCATCTTTCTGAGTTGCCCTCATTTTAAATAGCGGACAATCGAGGAAATACATTCGATGAAGCCTGGGGAACAGGCTTTTTGTTTTTGTCAAATTCTAGGAATATATTACTTGCACAACGAAACACACTAGACTATAATTAGAATAGTCTGGAGGCACATCCATGCACATCAAATACTATCCAATC
>CAVJSS010000013.1:0-26911 GCA_963652335.1 uncultured Eubacteriales bacterium
ACGGAAAATGCCATGTCTCGCCGCTCTAATGCGGCAAAACATGGCATATAGTGATCGAAAACCAGCAAAAACTCTAATTCTATATAGTCCTATTGGTTGGGAAAATATTAATTCATTTTACGCCAGTATTGTTATCCTATTGATCAATATCCATGCTAAATTACTTAAAAGAAGGAAAAACCATGAAAAAGAACATAAAGATATCCCCATACATTTACCCAATGCCAGTTATCATCCTTAGCACATACAACGAAGATGGAACCATCAATATGATGAACGCAGCCTGGGGAACTGCGATCGGTGCCGATATGGTCGGCATCTGTCTTTCATCCCATAAAACGACCGATAACATTTACCGGAACAAAGCGGTGGTCATCCAATTCGCGACGGAAGAGACGATAGAAGCCTGCGATTACGTCGGTTTGGTATCCGGAAAGAACTTCAAAGACAAATTCCTTAAGACCGGCTTCCATGCCCGTAAATCGGAATTCGTGGACGCCCCGATAATCGATGAACTCCCTTTGGCTTTGGAATGCGAATACGTTTATGATGACAAAGAATCCGGAGTGCATTATTTTAAAATCAAAAATGTTCAGGCCGACGAATCGTTATTTGATGAGAAAGGGAATTTGGACCTTAAGAAAGCCCACGCCGTTTTATATTCGTCTCTTGACCATGAATATTATAAGATCGGCGATGAATTGGCTCCTGCTTTCCGCTCTGGCCTCAAATTGAAATAAGGCGATTCACCCTTTATAAGGAGGCTTTTGGCCTCCGTTTTTTCGAATCTGCTTAAAAAATCAGCAAATTCGCGAAAAGAATGTTGACAATATCATCATAGGTATAAAAATACCGCTATCTTGAAAGGATCAATTTTATGAATATCAAAAAGCTAAGTTTCCTTTTCCCGCTTGCCGCGGCCTTGCTGCTTGCGGGATGCGACACCAACGATGGATCATCAGCATCATCTTCGGTGCCTTCTTCCGATTCATCTTCCAGTATCCCATCTTCGGACTCATCGTCGGAGACCCCTTCCTCGGATAGCTCATCCTCTAGCGCACCTTCATCCGATTCATCATCGGAGGAGGACAAAAAAACGGATTTGACGATCGACGATCTTGCCGTCCAAGCCAAAGCTTATGCCGACGCTTCATCCAAAGTATATGAAGGCTCCATAAACAAAAAATCCGTCAGTGAATATTATGACACGGAAGATACGTACACCTACGTTTATGGCACGGACGATAACGGCGATACCATGAAATACGCAGACGCCTATGGCAACGTTGTCTATGTCATGAACGACTCCGATCATAATGTAGTTGCCGTCGAAAAAGATTATGATGACAATTTCGTAAAAGCGAACGACACATACGAAAAGGTCGCGCCATATTTTTCCTATTATATCGAATGGGAAAAATCCTATGGAGCCGAAGGCCTTTTCTCGAATTTGGTCGATCTTGCCAAAAAGAACGTCAACAAGGATTTCTCGGCTTATAAAGAAAATGGCAACGTTTATTTCCATTTTGGGTATTTCGAACATTATGAGAACGAAGAACCATTGACCTTCTATTCGGTCGACGTGGTATCTCCTTATCTAACCGAAGGCGCCTTGGAGAACCTAACCGTCACCATCCTTCAATATTCCGGCAGTGGCAAATATGCCTATGATTCCGCTACCGATACCTGCGTCATTAACGAAGGCGCGAAAGCCTCTCAAACCGACACCTATGCGATTGCCCAAAAGGTCGGGGATAGAACATATAAGAACGAAGTCGACCTCAAAGCCTTCGAATTCACTTCCATTTCCTTCAAAGATTCGTCAGATAACGCAATCAGCGAAACCTCCCCGCTTGAAATGGAAACCGGGTCGTTTAAAGAAATCATGGTCGTCTCCGCTCCGGATACCGCAAACAGCGATTTCGACACCCCAAGCGTTTCCGTCTCAGGACCAGAAGACGGCTTATATGCCGCTTTCCAAAAATCTTGGGATGGCAGCAATATCATTTCCGTCGATGCCTATGCCGCCGGAGATTACGTCGTCACCGTCAAGACCAAAAACTGCGAAGCCAAATTCGCCGTCAAAGTAACCGAAAGCGTCGTCTCTCCTGATTACATGGCAGTCCGCAGATACGTCGAATCCGGCCTCTCCGATATAGAATACGATTCCGAAAAGATGCTTGATGGCGATTCATACACCACCAACGTCGAAGTATCCAGCTATTTCGTCCCGTTCTTCAAACCATTTGACGCCGATAAGAACATCAACGTCGAAGTCACCGACTTAGAAGGCAATGAGCTCGACGATGAAGATGATTATTATCTCGATCACGATTCCAGCATCTATTCCTGGGATGAGGAAAACGAAAAATCCGCCATCGAGCTATCTTTCTATAATGCCGGCGAATACAAAGTCGTTTTGACCTCCGCCGTGAACGAAAATTTCAGCGAGACTTATTATGTAACCGTCGAAAGCGATGATTTCAGGAACACCTTGAATGCCGCCGATGGCTTCGTCCTTCTATCCGGCGGGACAAGCGGAACAAACGCCTACCAATTCGTCTTTAGCCCTGATGATGATGACGAGATGGCCGGTACCTTGACGATAACCGATTTAAAATGGAAAGACACTGCGAAAGACCTCACTTACACGATCAGCAAAGTCGAGGACGAATCCTATTACGAAATCAATTACGAAGATAACAATTGCTTCTGGGGGGGAATCTATTTCGGCGCGGATTATAATCTCTATGCCGTCTATGAAAACGAAACTTCGAAACTTTTGGAATCCGGATCGCTGAACGCAACCATGCCTAAGAGATGGGCTGGGTATTCCCATTCAGACGATGAAGATGCCACCCGCTATTCCGTCGATTACCTCAATTTCTACACCGACGGAACGGTGGAAGGATCGATTTCCGAAGAAGATAGCGAGGATCCATACCTCCTCCATTGCGAATATACAATCCGTCAGAACGCCGATGTGAGCAATCTATATACCATCGTCTTCTCATTCGACGGATATGTCGAAAACACGAATAACGCTTGGTTCGGCGATATGCCATCCACTGCCACGTTCGATGCCGAGAAAGGAACGTTGACCTTCTCTGCCTCTTACCTTGAAGCCGATTTCGTTTTATATCAATAAGATCGAATTGATGATGGCCACCCTCAAACGAAGGGTGGCTTTCATTTTAAATACCGATAAAGGCTAATGATGGCTGCGCAAACCATAACGGCGCGACTGGTCTAAACCAGAAGAACGTCGCACCATGAATAAGACGATCTTCTTGCCAAAAAGATTTTCCGCGTTTTAAAGCTTTGGTGGCAAAAGCCATAAACCAAATCATCGATATTTTCCACTCGTTTTATATTTCTCTGATACCATAGGAGAGTATGCGTTGACTGTTTCCGACGGCATTGATGAAAGCACTTTCCTTTGCCTTGCTTTTAATGTCAAAAAATTTAACTTCTTGACGGTTTTGGTTAAGCGGTTACATCCTTCAACGACGATGATTGAACTATCGGATACCCATTCGATTTCAACAACGATACGTCTTTGCCATATATATCGGCTTAGGTGATCAAAGCGTCGTCGTCCGATTCTTCAAATCGCGGGATCAGGAAAGCCAATGGCCATAAATATTCGCTCATCCTTTGATGATTCAGTTAGATTCCTACATTTTATAGCCAATCCAGTCATGGCCTTTTTATCGATTCCATTGGAATCCCTTTCCTTTTTAAGGCTATTGAAACCGCTTTATTGACATGCAGAGCATTAGGCAACCAGAATCTGAAAACAAAAGAAATTATTGCGATGCCAGCCTTGTTTCCGATACGAAAAATCATGTATAAACCGTTTTTTGGAACACGAAGCAACTTCGTTTTATTTAATCGATGGACACTTTTTTAAAAAAACGCTAGCGGCGTTTCTTGATATGGTGTAGTATTTCGTATCGACGGATACGTTGACTAGGTTCTTAAACCCAGATTCGATGACAATGAAAACAACGTTATTGAGGCTGTAAGCCTTACTGACGCGGCGGATGAATTGACTATCGAAACGAACGGTTAAGCAAACCTTGACGTTAAAAGAAGCGATCGCTTCCTTAAGTAACGCAAAACGGTCTGTTCCGAGAAGGGTTTGGTCTAATTTTTCCCCGTTTACTTCCCTTCTTGGAAACGGGTCGCTAGCGAGAGTGACGTTTGCCAACGATGGGCGGATGTCACCCTCTTTTTTGTTTTCGTAGATAAAACGCTTATGTAAGCCAAACCTCCATTCATTAATGAATGCAACTTTTTTCATTTATGGGATAATAAGGCAGATTTCCTTCTAGGAAAAACATTATCATTCGAGGCAAAAACATGAAAAAACGAGTCTTGTTCCTTACCATTTTATCCCTTCCGCTTATTCTGACTGGATGCGAAAACGCAAACGATTCATCCTTTTTATCTTCCGATTCTCTCCCTTCTAGCTCTTCTTCCGAAGCCCCGTCATCTTCTTCGTCCGATATCAGCTTCGACGGATGGAACGAAGAAGAAAAAAGACTGATGGAGACATATTGCGGCGCTATTTTGCCATATCCAATCGATCTTTTAAGCGGCGAAATCAAACTGATGGAGCAAATAAACAGTTCCAATAAACAAAAATATCTGGCTATCGTAAACCAATCAGATGCCTTCACGTTGAAGGAATATTACAAGGTTCTTGAACGATATGGCTGGACGACCATAAAAGATCATAAAGGCAATAAAGTCCAATATCGAAGCGGTACCCCCTACGTCGAATTGACCAATAATTCTTCGGATGGTTCCAAAGGCTATGATATCACTTATTATCATGCTGAATTGGATTTGGAAGGAAACGGGGAAAAGGCTTATTACAATTGCCTTATCGCCTATAATTTCTATTCCGCCACGCCCAGGAAAGACCTCGATTGGAGCGACGAAGACAAAGAAGTGATCAACTACGTTGCGACTATCGATTTGCCATATATCGCCTTAGGCGAAAAATATTCGATAACGGCTACGGACGAAAACACCCTTTTCATCTACGATTATTACACCAAGGATCTTTCGGAAGAATACATTAAGATCTTGGAAAACGACGGCTATATAAAAAGCAGTGTTTTAAGCAACAAAAACAACGCCTATGTATTAGTCAAATCCCTATCGGATGGCAGTTCCCTCAATATCGTCATCGATTACTATAACGGCAACAACATCTATGTTTATTTCAATCCGAAAGTGACTTCTTATACTGCTTGGCCTACCGAAGTCGTTTCCCCTAAAGAAAAAGAAAGCGGCGTCCAAATTCCGGAATTCAAAGTCGCTGAGGGCGGTTATTACAATTGCTTCGAAAGGCACGGAACGACCTATATAATCACCTATGATTTGGATACCTCTTTCAATTATGAAAACTATATCTATAGCGTCAGAAGCGAGCTTTATAACTGGGGCGAAACGCTAAACATCAACGCCTATATCCTTTCCGATAGCGAGATGAACGACGTCGGATTCTATCTTTCTTTCAAAGTCTCGACCCCAACAAGCACCTTCTCTTCCTCTTGGCCAAAAGAAGGGATCATCGATGGCTTAAAGGATTCGATCGGTGTCGAAGGCGTCGAAATACCTTCTTTGGATTTGAATTCGATCAATTCCCCCAAAGACCTCAAATACGTTATCAAAGACCAATCTGATTACGATGCGTATTACGAATATTATCTGAATCTATTGACCGAGGAATATTCCGATATATTAAACGGAGAACAAATCGAAGAATTGGCCAAAGAATACGCCGATGAACGCGTTAAAAAAGGCGTGACGGTTTCAATCTATGACCCAAAATGCGAAATCCAAAAGGATTCCGTAACCAGGTATGAGGCCAATGAAGCATACAAAAACGTTTTGTATGAAGCCGGATGGTACAAAGTACCCGATAGCTGGGGAAACAAATACGAAGACCCAAGCGGCAAAATCCTAATCGAAGTCGCAAATACCCCGGATTCCTATACGAATTACGAGTATGGATGCACCGAAATATCGATTATCGAAGGAAGCGGCATAACCCATACCCCACAATTCGAATTCGGGAAAGAAAGCTATTCATTGGCCACAGGCGCCAAACTTTCTTTGGATCTTAATATCAACATGCTTCCGTATGAAGTCACTTATAGCATCGATGATACGACCGGCGACATAAGCATCACCAATGAAGGCGTATTAAGCGCCTCTATCGATGCGACCGTTGGCCAAATCGTTACGGTAACCGCCTCTTTGAAAGACAAAAACGGCAAAGAATATAAAACAAGCTGCAAGGTAACCGTCGAAAAAGGCATTACCTATAAATCGGTTTTGGAAGACATCGAAGAAATTTTAGCCAAAAAGGGCTATAGCGGTTTTTCAAAAGAAGACATCGTCACCCCTGGCAAAAAGGTCGTCGGAGAGAAGCTAACCGTAAATTTAGGCACCTCATTGACGAAAGAAGAAGTCAAAGACATGGTCAAGAAAGACCTTATCCCAGAAGGATTCGTCGGCTCTTTGTGGCAAAAAGTCACCAATGAAGATGAAAGCATCCGAAAAGAGGATCGTTTTGATGGAGTTCCTTCCAAATTCCAAAAAGGAAGCTTAAACGGAGCTAAGAGCAGCCCAAGCGATCTTGAAGAACTCTATTGCTATAGAAAAACCGATTATGCCTATCTTAAGCTCTATTTCTACGTCTATACGGCCGATAACGGAGACATCATCCTCTATATAGATTCGACGATTTGATTATGAAAAGGAAAAAGAAACGCGTCCTTTTTAGACATAAGTTCTATAGCCGCTTCTTTAAGATCCTTCTCTATCCCCTTCTTTATCCTATCTTTCATTACGAAATAAAAAGCAAATACAAAATAGGGAAGGACGAAACAATCGTCGTTTTATCCAACCATCAATCCGATCTCGATCCCATTTTGATCGAAATGTCTTTTTCCAAGCATCTTTATCCTTTGGCCACCGACACCATCTTCCATGACTTAGGTGGTTCCCTTCTTTCCCATTGCTTTGGGGTTATCCCCAAAAGAAAAGGCGAAGCCGACATCAAAACGGTTTCTTTGATGAAAGAAGTGATAGAAGAAAAGGGTTCCCTTCTCTTTTTCCCTGAAGGGAATAGGAGCTACGCCGAATTCCAATTCCATATCTCCCCTAATCTCCCACTTATCCTAAAAAGCCTTAAATCCACGATCGTCCTTTTCAATATCGTCGGCGGTTCCGGGACCCACCCAAGATGGAAAGACAAACATTTGAGAAAAGGCCCGTTTTACGGCGAAATAAGGAAAGTCTTGAAATACGAAGGATACAAGGACATGCCTAACGAAGATTTATATGGGCTGATAAAAGATAGCCTTTATGTGGCGGATTCCTCCTTCAAGGAAAAATACAAATCGAAATACAGGGCCCAATATTTGGAAAAGATGTTGTTCGTTTGCCCTAAATGCGACAGTCACTCGTCCTTAAGAAGCGAAAAAGAACATATATCCTGCTTAAATTGCGGGCTCACCGTCACCTTCAACGAAGATCTGACCTTAACGAGCAAAGACACTTCCTTTTCCTTCCATTTGCTTAATGATTGGTACCAATACCAAAAGAAATGGATGAAGGAATTAAAAACAAAGGATGGCGAGGTTTTATTCAAAGACGATAAAGTAACCCTTTATTCCGCAGAGCCATACAAAAGAAGAAGGCTGATGTTCGAAGGAGAGATGATATTGAACGAGAAAGAGATGATCTTCGGAACCAAACGATTCGTGCTTTCTTATATAAGCGGGGTTTCCCCGATATCCGGAAACCGTTTCAGCTTCGTTTATGAAAACAAGCAATACTTAGTCAAAGGAGGCGAAAGGTTCAATCCTTTGAAATATGTCTTATCGTTCCATAGGTTAGACACTTTGATCAAAAGGGAAAATCTCGACGAATATTACAAATTGGAGGATTGAGAAATGATTCTGGAAAGCATGAACTGGAGCTTTGACCTAAGCGACTTCGACACGGTTTGGAAATTCGTTTGCCAATTAGGCCTCCTTTTGTTGGCTTTGCTTTTGGGGAACGTCCTAAGGAGGGTTGTTCCATTTCTTAGGAAGGCTTTCATCCCTTCTGCTTTGCTAGGAGGCTTTTTGCTCTTTATCCTAAACGTCATTTTGAAATACGCGGCCGATTATGAATTGATCGATATGAGGATGATGCAGATCATAACCTACCACTGTCTGGCGATAGGTTTCATCGCGATGTCGCTTAAAATCGTCGATAAGAAAGAAAAAGCCCCGATGCTCCAAGTTTGGCAAAACGGGGCGTTGACCGGCGGGACGTACATGCTTCAAGCGGTTTTCGGGATGCTTACGGGCCTTATATTTTTCTGGGCAGGTGGAAACTTATATTTCGATGCCGGCGTCATTTTGCCTTTGGGCTTTGGCCAAGGGCCAGGGAATGCCTTGACTTGGGATATCAATTTCACCGCCTTAACCCATTCTTCGTCTTGGGAAAATGGCCCAATCTTCAATGGCGGAGGCTCCTTTGGGCTGACCATCGCTTCGATCGGCTTTGTCGTGGCCTCTATCGTCGGCGTCGTCTACATAAATATCATGAAGCGGAGAAAGGAAATCCCAGAGAGAGGGAATTCGGTCGCGAATAGGAATATAGAGACTTTCGAAGCCAAAAACGAGATAGAAGATTCCGAATCGGTGGATAAAACGACGATCCAGGCGGCTTTGATCGCTTTGGCATACGCGATTTCCTTTGGAATCATGGTTTTTTTCGCCAAACTGACCGATTGGACTGGCATCAAATTGTTCAATTCGGTGGCTTGGGGGTTCAATTTCATTTGGGGCGTGATAGCAGCCACGATAATCAAAACGATCATCAAAGCCTTGGAAAAGAAAAAAATCGTCAAAAAACGTTACGTCAACAATTACCAAATGGATAGGATCTCGGGATTCGCTTTCGATATGATGATAATCGCAGGGGTCGCCGCGATCGATATAACGGTCGTCAAAGAATACGTTTGGGTGATTTTGGCTTTATCGGTCGTCGGCACCATCGTGACTTACGTTTATCTTAGATTGCTGACGGAATTGTGTTTCAAGGGCTATAATCACGAATCTTTTTTGGTCAATTTCGGCACTCTGACCGGAACGGCTTCAAACGGGATGATTTTGCTAAGGGAAGTGGATCCTAACTACGAAACGCCGATGGCCAACGTATTCACTTTAAGCCAGTTGCCTGCCATGATTTTCGTAGCCCCCTTATTATTGTTGCTGAATATGTCCAGCGAATCCCTTAAAGGCTGCTATATAGCCTTAGGCATTTTCTCCCTCTTATTGATCCTTTATACCTTGTTCTTGGTTTTGACCGGAAAAGGCATTATCTCGTTCAAAAAGAAAGAAAAGGAAATGAATGACGTCAAATAGATGTGCCAAATTTGCTTGTTTTGATAGAATAATCGCATGCTTATCAATTTGTTGACCGATTCAGTTAGCTCAGAAGGCACTTCCTCCGATACGACCAGAGAATCCTTAGGAATGGGTTTTTACATCCCTTTGATCGTCATTGGGGCGATCCTTATCTTATTGGTGGCCGTGATGCTAATAGCCAAAAAAAAGGGGCTTGGACCCATTCCAGCCAATTTGACCCTTCAAATGCCAAAAGCCACTTTCTATCTAGGCATGGTCTTCGTGATCGCTTTCGTCGTTGGGGCTTTTTTGGCCTGGTTCTTGCTCCCGAAAGAAATGGAATACCGTCTTTTATCCCAAATATTGATTACGGTGGTGGCCGCAGGCTTATGCGTTTTCTTCCCGCTTACGGCCAGGGTGAAACTGACCCTCCAAGGCAACGAGATCTGCTATCGGCCGATGATAGGGAAAGAAAGGATCTATTCTTTCAAAGATATCCAATATGTCGTCATCAAAGCCGGCGGATTCGATGGGAATGTCTATAAATATTACGATAAAGACGGGAACAAAATGTTCTCGTTTGCGACTTCAACCCCTTATGCGGATACTTTCTTCGAAAGGGTGAAGGCCGAAAATAAGCACCTTAAGATCAACGACAAAAGAATCGTTGGCCCAACGGTCAGAAAATGAAAAACGGAGCAAAAGCCCCGTTTCTTTTTATGCCTTCAATTTGAATTCCATCGTAGCGGGATCGTGATCCGAGAAAGCGAACCCATCCAATCCCTTCTTCCCGTTTTTGGTTTGGATGTTCCTATGGCTTATAACATCGATGTTATCGGACACCACGAACCCATCGACCACGCAGGTATAAGTCGTTCCCGGGATCCATTCGATGTCGTTGTTCCTGCAACTTGGGGCATTGTCGGAGGCAACGACCTTATAACCGTCGATAAGAGGGGAAGAATGGTCTTCGTTGAACCATTCGACGACCCAATCCGGATCCTTTTTGGTTTCGTTGAATGGCCTATTGGCCTTGGAATAGGAATATTCGGGATTGTAAGTCAATAAATCATGGTTGTAATCGCCTGCGACTATCACGTAATCGCCAGCATTTTTCCTCTCTTCAAGGAAGGAGTTGAGTTCCGATAGCTGCTTGGCTTTGATCAGTCCTCCCTCATCGTAAGCCGACATATGGGAATTGACGAAATAGAAGTTTTTCCCATTGGATACTGACATTTTCTGATAGGAAAAACAGCGATCCAAATCGAAGAATTTGGAGAAAGAAGTAGAAACCGTATATTCCTTTCTCATCGCTTCGGAGACATTGAATTTGGATAAAGTGGTAAGGCCTGCTTTGACAGAACCATGCATATCATATAAAGGATAAGGCAAGAAAACCGTATGATAGTTGACGGCGTGGGTATGATCCATGTCTTTGAAGGCATCCTTTATCATTTCGTCTTGATTGACTTTATAAGACCTTGTGGCCTTGGTATCGACTTCCTGAAAGGCGATGAAATCGGGATTGGCTTCTTTGATCGTTTCTATGGCCCCGTTTATATTGAATAACACGTCATCCTTCGATCTGGCGGTGCTCCAGTGCCCTGAAGTTGGATTCCCATCCGCATCATACCCGGTGTCCAAAAAGAAAGTGTAATCTTGCGAATAAGCCCCAAAACCCAGATTATAAGACGCGGCCGAATAGGCATCGCCGACCTTCAATTCGCTTTGGGTGGCTCCTTTATCGATGCTTAAAGACGTATCGCCGATGCGATTATAGGATAAAAGGACATAAACCACATAGCCTCCAGCGATGACGATAACCGCTCCGATTATCGAGCCAATGATCGTAAAGACCTTGGCGATTGGTTTCATTTTCTTCTTAGCCATAAGATATCTCCTATAAAGAATTAATATTTTAGTTCATTTCCCTCTTTATGGAAAAGAAAAAGAATTTCCGTTTTTAGTTGATAAAAGAAAGGAAAATGACTATATTAATAACGCTTTCCGCCCGTAGCTCAGCTGGATAGAGTATCAGACTACGAATCTGAGGGTCACGTGTTCGAATCGCGTCGGGCGGGCCAAAATAGGAACGAGGCACGGTTATCCGTGCTTTTCTTTCGCTTTGTTCAATCTTGAAGCTGGCGGGACGCTTTTTATGCTTGCCAGAAAAACGCTTAAGAGTATAATCAATAGGCGCTCGGGATATAGCGCAGCTTGGTTACCGCGTCTGCTTTGGGAGCAGAAGACCCTCAGTTCGAATCTGAGTATCCCGACCAGTTATAAAGCAATTAGTTTGATGCATTGAAATTATGTGTCAGACTTTTTTATTTTTAGGCGTTATTAAGGCATTGTTCGGGTAGGCGCATCTCGTCTAGGATTGTGATATCGTTTCACAAAATCAAAAATTTTTCATTTTCGCGAACTGGAACCTTTAAGTGGATTCTTTGGTTCTTTCCCTTATTTACTATTGGCTAGATATCCTTGAGCGTTAAATGCGTTCCTATCCGAAAATCGCCATGTTCATAAGTTCAAGTCGTCTTATTTTCATTTTGCCCCTTAATCATACGGCTTATTTTGATATATAATCTTCGCATCCGGGATATAGCGCAGCTTGGTTACCGCGTCTGTTTAGGGTACAGAAGATCGCCAGTTCGAATCTGGCTATCCCGACCAATAACGATATTGATCCGACGATTCGACGCCGGATCTTTTTCTTTCAGCCTTTTTAAGTCGGTAATCTCTTTGTTTGTTGACGATTTTTTCTTTTGTTATAATCCAGACGTGAAAATCGAAGTAAGAAACCTGATTGATTCCGATATCAAAGCCTTGCCCCTTATCCTAACGAGCGATGAAGGCTGCAATTACGTTTTTATGCTCATTTAGGACACGAAATCATCGATTCCAAGGAATACGGATATCGATATTTCGACAAGACTGAGACGCTTATATCGTTTCTGTTTTGCCTTAAGTGAGGCAAGAGCTGCAAGAAGCTATGTGTTTTAGCTTAGAAAACCATAGTATTCCATTCTCTTAGGCTAGTATTTCAAAACCCAGCCGAAATCTTTCTTCTTCCGTTAGCTCTGCTATGTATTTCTCCTTTTTCTTCTTCGCCGCGTTGTTGTAATCCAGTGTGCATCCAGCGAGGCCGATGATCTAGTTCGATTCGTTGTTGTAGAGGATCCTGTGGCTCGAGCGCCTCTGTAGCTCCGCGTTGAACGATTCGATGTAATTGGTCGTCCTTATCGCTTTCTACATGCACTCCGGTAAATCCAAATAGGCGAAAAGGCCCGCCGTCGTCTCGATTTCCTTTATCAGGCGGGGATACGTTACCCGCCATTTTTCGACGAAGCTCTCGAATTCCTCCAGGGTTCCTCTTTCGTTTCCTTTCCGTACACCGCCTTGAAGTCGTCGCACATATCTCGGGCCTGTCCTTTATTCTCACGTTTTGGGAGATATTCCTCAAGACGCACACCAAGTGCCTTTGGCGCTTTGCGCTAGTCAAGAGAAAGTGGATAGTGGTCTGTCCTTTTTTTGTCCCCTTCTGTCCACCTTTTCGCAAACCATGAGTCAGCCGCTTAAACCCCCTCTTCGCCCCGCCCAGCTGCCGTAGAACTTCTCGGTGAACCGCTTGGGTGTGAGGCAGCCAGGAGCGAAGGCCGGCAACCGATTATAACCCCCTTTATGTTTCCAAAAGAAAATTCCCGAAATGGATAAAACGGGAATTTAAAAGAAAAGCTTGCAAAGCGAGCACAATCTTGACTTTTCTGGGGGGGTAAAATTTCATAAACAACAAAAGAAAGGAGGTCAAATATGACTCAATACCAAGTAATGTATACCATTAATGGGAAGCTAGGTAACAAGTATGAATATGTAACTGCAGATTCAGAGTATGAAGCTAAGCAAAAAGTGAAAATGATGTATAAAGATTCGGTTACTGTTCATTGGGCTCAAAAAGTAAAAAAATAATTTGAACGGCTGCGAGCAGTTGTGAACCGTCAGTTCCGCGTCAAGGACATGGACCATCATACTAGGCGAAAGCTACGAAAAGCCGAAGGTCAACGGAGCTCAAACCGAGGATTATGCGAAGGTCTAAAATTACAATGAAGCGAAAAAAAGCTTTTTTGGGTTGCTATCTGAACGCCGAAATCAGATTTTATGAGCAAATCGGCTAAGATTTGTGCCCTAGTCTAGAAGGAATCTGCGATTTTGAAGGCGGGAAATAATTCTCCCGCCTTGTTTGATTGAGACGCTCTTCAATCGAAAAGGAATGCTTAAGCAAAAAAGAGAGGGAACAAAATGTTCGAAAAACTAAAACTTAAGAAAAAGTTAAAGAAACAGAAAAAAATGTTCGGCGAATTCATAACGAAGCCCGATGTGAGGTGGTTTGAATCTTTTGGATTCGATTTCGATATTATGCGCGACGCCGACATAAAAAGTCTTAGTGGCAACGAGGATTTGATCAAACTGATAAGAAACTGGTATGTCTATAAGGACATCAAAGCTTTATCTTTGCCTGGCGACGTGCAAGGTGCCGAATATATTCGATATTACGATAGGTGCCTACATCGGGAATTTCCCTGCGGCGAGGGCAAATATGAGGAAGCAACCGGAATTAGAGGAGGCTATCATTACTATTACGGCACTAAATGCAGAGATGAACCCGCAGAAGCTATTTTGGAGGCATTAAAAGCCGATGATAGTTTCTGGCTTGGGAAAAAAGAGCCTTTGGATAACGGGGTTTCGCCATTCCCGATTCTTTATGACGCCCTTGAAGGAGCTGTTGAACCAAGTTTCGCTTTGGATGAGATTTTGTTATGGCCTTTGAAATGGGATTCAAAAGCATTCTTTGAAGGGAGCTCTGCTTATGTTAAATTCTTTAGGTCCTTGCTTAAAGCATATAAAACTCACGGAAAATCCCCTCTCTGGAAAGAGACGATAAAAAGGCTTACTTGGCCGGAAGTTTATGATCAAAAAGAGCATAAGCGCACGAGAACCTGCAGCGTTTTATGCGCTCGTTTCCCTGACTTTATGACGGAAGAATTAAAAAGCAAAGGCTGGGTATCCGATTCATCTGAGACAGGTTTCATGATGTATGGCGTTCCTTTGATGGGCTATGCTGCCTTTATCGAAGAAAAAGTTGAACAATACATTTTGTTTAACGATGAATATTGGAATTGTTCCGTTGATGGCGCCAAATTCCAGGAAATTTGGGATTATTATGGAATGATAAACGAAGATGCATATTGTTCGACGCTTAGGTCTTATGAAAAGCAACGAAAGATGGAAGAAGCCATGAAAGCGGGGGAAAAAGAAGATTTGCCACCCCTTGAATAGGGCTTTGCGAGGCGTGCCTTTAGGCATGTTGGCGGTCGTTTGTCAAACATTCGGCCGCCTTTTTCGTTACTTGCGTTAGCGAATAACTAGCATCCGATACGATTTCGTCATCGCTTTTCCCTTTTTGTTTTCGCCTTTTCTTTTTTTTGCACGACACAGAAGATATGCAAAAACCCTCCTTTTTATTACATATTTTTGTGCAAACGCACATTTTTATGTATTGGCTTTGCGATGTTCTTTTGATTAAACGTTGCCATTCGAACACAAAAAGACAATTCGTATCCTCCGTATCATTTCCAAAATAAAAGAGCCGTTTTCAACAATCGTGTTTCAAACGGCTCTTTTTAGTCAGTCAATCAATATAAGAAGTCATTATTGTTCGCGAATACCTCAAAAACCAAGGTATCAGGGTTGGAATTTAGGGTATATACATAGAAGGTAAGGTATACTTTCGGTTCCTCGTCGTCTTCGTAGGTGAATTCGCAGCTAAGGAATTTTCCCTTGCCTATTTCTATTCCGTCTTCATATCTATCGCAGGCTCCCCAGCATTCATCGTCTGTATCAGCGTCCATATTATAGAGGGCTTCGAATCCAGCTGGGATAAGCTTGCTATCGGTCAAAGATATAAGGCTATCGGCGGTCACTACATTCGTCTCATCCGATAGATCGAAGGTCATCTTGATGAATGGATCGTCATCTTCGTCTCTTTCGATCATAGCGGATTCGAATCCGTTATTTTTTAAGCCAGTCAAAACCTTATTGATGGTCGAATCGGCGTCGTAATCCAAGATTTCTTTGGCGGTCACGACACAGGTATCCTCGAAATATCTTCCGTCTGGTGTGGTAATGAAGACATGGATGGTTGCTTTGTCTCCGCTGACGGCAGAGGAAGAAACGGTCACGAAGCCCTTATCGTTGACTGCGAATTTCTCTGGGTTGCTGGAAGCATAATAGACATCATAAGGCAACATGTCTTTGTAGACTTGGAGCTTTTGTGTCTTGCCGATTCCGATCTCATATGTTTCGTTGCTGAATTCCAAGGTTGGCGTGTGGGTTTCTCCAGAGCCCTTCGCGATCGTTATGGTAGTGAAACCCCAATCTTCTTCATACCAAACGGAATTGAAGGAAATCCATAACTTTCCGTCTTTGTCTTCGAAATAATAGTCACCCCAGCCATCTACTATATGATAGCCAAGATTTTCAAAGAGAGTCGCATAGGCCGAAGCGATAGCGCTTTCTTCTTTGTCTTTCAACCGAATCGTTATGCCGGCCTCTCCCAAAGCCATATCCTTGGCCAATTCTTCGATATCCTTATCGGTATAATCGTAAGGAAGGTCGATGTAATCGTCTGGGTTTGCGGCGATATCCTTAAGATAATATTGATATCGGCTTTCGACGTAATCGCTGCCATTGACTTCGTATTTGATCTTTCCTTCGAAAGAATCCGCCAAACCATCCAGAAGAGGGAACGAATAATCCGTCATGCCGAAAAGGCTATTGGCCAAATCGTTGATAGCATCAGCCGGGAAGGATTCGGTGAATGAACTTTCCGGTTCGGTTAGGGTGATTGCCACTTGGAACCCTATTTGGGAGCCGTCCGCATAGATCTCATCGCATTCGACCGCGATGGTTTCCTCCCAATTGACATATGGGGAAGAATAAGTCATCTGTCTTAGCTTTTGGGCTTCCAATTCTTCTTCATAGTCCCAAGATGCGACCTTTGTCGTTTGCCCTTGGATATAAAACGTGTCGTTTTTGGCAAAAACATAGAATTTGCCGCCTTCATCCAATTCGAATTCGGGGATGGTGACACCGGTTTTGCTTTCGATCTCGGCTAAGGCTTCCTTCGGCCAAGCGTTATATTGGTCGACTTTTGGCAGATAAACGAAATCGAAGGTATTGCCGTTTAGGTAATAGAGGGCGGCTTGGATGTTGGAGCCATCTTCCAAAGCCTTGTTCAAGACGATGCTTCCGTATTCGGCGCTTGTGGCGTTATCCTTGATGAATCCGTTTTTGATCAATATGTCGGCATATTGATCGCTAAGGTCTTCGACATAGACGTCGATTATTTCGAAAAGCGAAGACGATTTGGCATAAGCCCTATTTGAAGAACCAAGCTGAATGAAAGGAAGCTCGATTGACAAAGTCTCGATCATCTCTGCTTTTTCATCAGCATCCCAATTGACGGCGTCGCTCTTTTCCCCGCACATATCGTTATAGCATTTGATGATGTTGTTGGCGGTCCCGTGTTCGTTCTCGATCCAATAATACATCAGATCGTAGCCGGTCTTTTTATCTAAAGAAGCATTGGTCAATTCGGCGAATTCGACCCCATAATCATCGGTTTGGATCGCCTTGCCGCCATATCCCTTTATCAGATTCCATCCGCTTTTCACCAAGTCGGAATAATATTCCTTCAAGGTGAATGAGTCGGCGGTGTTATAAATCATCAAGTAATTGCCATAATCGTGATCTTCGATTTCCCTAACGATGATTTTACCCATCATCTTGCTTCCTGGATGTGGCAACACCGATCCGCAAAATTTTAGCATCAAGGCCTTTTCTTCTTCGCTCCAATCCTTCTTTTCTTCTTCGGAAGATGACGTATCGTCGGATTTTGAAGATGAATCCGAAGGCGATGAAGAAGAATCGGGTATCACCGATGAATCCGAGCTATCGTAGCTTGAAGAAGACGATGAAGGATCGCTTGGCGTTTCATTGCACGCGCCAAGCAACAAGGCGGCCAAGGCCAAGGCCAAGACTTTTCTTTTTTTTCTCATTTTCTAACTCCTTTTCCCTAAGCCATCTTTCAAGATGGGCTTCACGAAGGAAATTAAAAAATATAACGAAACAATGTCAAGCGATACTTGCTATAAATCGTCATTTATCGGGGTATAAGCCATAGCTAAGGAAAAAGCCCATCCAAGGGCTCTTTTCGAAATGGTTTTATTTCTTCGGCTTTTGCACCCTTTTTGAAGAAGAGATCGCATTGGTTGGGCAAACCAAACTGCATAATAAACAACCGACGCATTTGTTGCCGTTCATATGTGGCTTATCGTTTATCATCTCGATCGCTTGATGCCCACCATCCAAGCAAGATATATAGCATCTTTGGCAGCCGATGCATTTGGAAGCATCGATCAAAGGATAAACGACGGTTTTCCGATTCAATAAGGAAGGATCCACGATGTCATTCAATGCCTTGCCCACTATCTCGTTCAACGAGGAGATGCCGTTTTTGGCCATATAATTCTTGCTGCCGTCAATCAAATCATCGATTATCCGATAGCCATATTGCATGATCGCGGTGGTGATTTGGATGTTTTTGCAGCCCAATGAAATGAATTCCAAAGCATCCTGCCAAGTCTCGATCCCTCCGATTCCTGATATCGGTTTGCCTTTCAATTCGAAATTGCTAGCCATATCGTAGATGAACCGCAATGCGATCGGTTTGACCGCTTTGCCGCTATAGCCGGAAACGGAAGATTTGCCATCGACGTTTGGATCGCTCTTCATGCTATTCAAATCGATGTTGGTTATGCATTTGATGGTATTGATGGCCGCAATGCCATCCGCGCCCCCTTTTATAGCGCCCAAAGCCGAAGGGACCATATCTCCGACGTTCGGCGTCAATTTGGCCAAAATCGGCAATTTGGTGCCTTTTCTTACGGCTCTGGATAGGGCTTCGACCAATTCATGATCGGACCCAACCGAACTCCCCATCCCTTTGACCGCCATCTGAGGGCAAGAGAAATTGCATTCGATTATGTCGCATCCTGCCTCCTCCGCCATTTTTGCTAGCTTAGTCCATTCTTCTTCCGTCTCGCCCATAATGGAAGCCACGATCACTTTTGAAGGGTAATTCTTTTTCAATTTGGCCAAAATGGCGAAATTCTCTTCCGGCGTATGGTCGGAGATCTGCTCAAGGTTTTTGAAGCCGACGAATGGGGTATCGTCCTTTTTGATCGCGCTGAAACGAGGAGAGACTTCCTCTGGGATATAAAAACCGATCGTCTTATAGACTATTCCGCCCCAACCCATCTCCAATGCTTTCGCGCACATTTCGTAATTCGAGGCCACAACGGAAGAGGAAAGGAAAAAAGGATTCTCGCATTTGACGCCCATGAATTCGATTTCCAAAGAAGGATCCATTTTTCTTGTCTCTCTATCTTCATAAAGATCTATCGCCTTCTTGATACGGACTTTCTCATTGAAATGGATGCAAGCCTTCTCGCAATAGCTCTGACAATCCTTGCAAATGGCTTTGTCTATATGCTTTATCGCCCCATCCTCGTTATCAAATCTTATCGACCTTAAAAACGACGCAGGGCTTAGCTTATTAGGGCAAGCCTTATCGCATTTAGGATCGTTGCATAATAAACAAGACGAAGCTATTTGATCGATTATCTCTTTCTGGTATCCCATAGATTCTCCTTAAATATGAAACTATTCATTGCTTGACATCAATTATTTCGTCAATCAAGAAATCACGTGGTTATTTTCTCTAAAACGTGGGCTTAAATACACAAAAACATGCTTATATGAAAGCAATTTCAGAGATAGAAGATATAAAGAAGGGCACAGTTTATTCTGCGCCCAAGTTTCGGAAATGCTCAGTTAAGTTTAGTCGAATCTTAAATGAAATTTCTTGTTTTGATATTTCAGTCGGTCAAGTCTTGAATGGTGACATCGGGTGTTCCGTTATCGCCGATCTTGAATAATGGAGCGCCTTCCAGGCCAACGTTCCAACCGACCAATTCACTAACGAAGTAAGCATCATCGCTTTCCAAATTCTTATGGTTATAACGCTTGTCTCTATAAAGGGTGACACCGCTTATCGTGTTGCCTTCGATCGTTGGGACGGTCGCTTCAGTGGTACCGCTTTGGACGGTGACTGCTCCAGCCAAACTGCCAACATGGCAATATCCGGTTATTTCGGTGTCAGTCACACTGCAGTTTTTGATCGTGTTGTCTAATTGGGAGACTTCCAACAATCCGCCGACGATACCTCCGGCATAATAGCCAGCTTCCCAGGTCCCGCCCTTGGAATTGGCGATTACTTCTGAGCCGGTTACCTTGACGTTGGTGATGCTGCTTCCATAAGAATAACCCGCCAAAACACCGACGTTTTCACTGCCGATGACAGTGGCGTCATCGAAATAAAGATTTTGGATTTTGCCGCCATGAAGGTAGCTGAAGAAACCTGCGCCATATTTATCTTCTCTTTGGACGTTGAGCCCAGTGATCGTATGTTCATTGCCTTCGAGGGTAAATGCAGCGGTTCCCCACCCCCAATTTATAGGCTCCCATGTGCCTTCTAGCGTAATGTCGTTGGTGATCGATACATTAACGGCTTTGTAGTTAAACATATCATTGGCAGCTGGGTTGTTGACAAGGTCACGCCATGCGCTTAACCCGTTCGCATTGGAGATTTCGAAATCCCACACGGAATTGTCCGAAGATCTTACCTTACGAGACAAGCCATCAACGTATTGGATTCTGTAAGTGACGTTTTCGGCGGTGTTGGATTCATCAACGGTGTATTCATCGGTGTCATGTCTTTCTTTTCTTCCGACGATGTCATCCAAATTGGCAGCGCTATCGGATCCTTTGTCGAAGCCTTTATAATCAAACGACCTGTCGTTTATGATTTTGATATCTTTGACGCTGTTATTCGTGACGTCGACTTTATCGAGTTGTCTTTCATAATAGCCAACCATACCAGTAAGGCCGCCAACGTCTCTATAGCCTTGCAGGGTGTTGTTTTCGGCCTCGCAGCCAGTAATTCCGCCTCCAGGTTCGCAAGTCAATCTTCCGACGATCGATCCGACTTTATCGGCGTCTTTTGTCTTATAAACGTCTTCTGCGATCAAAGTCGAATTCGTTACTTTGCAGTTCGTGAAGGTGGTACACATCCCAACGCCGGCGATTCCGCCAACGCCATTGATGCCTTTTATGGTTGCATTGTCGATATAAAGGTCGGTTACGGTTGAACAACAGAGATTTCCGAAGAAACCGGCTTGCTTTTCGTAATCCGTCTTCGGTTCCTCCTTGGTTTTGTCAACAAAGAAGTTTTTGATGGTCTTCTCGTTTCCGTCGAAAGTCATTCCGTTCCCGATATCGCCTTTTTCGATAGGAAACCATTCCTTCCCGGCTAAATCAATGTCATTCATCAAACGGACGGTGTCGCATTCGGTTCCTCCGGCCACGCCGAACGAATCGGAATTTTTCTGAAGATAACGCAAATCGCTGACGGTATAAATCTCAAAGACCCCATCTTCCGGATCGGTGGTCGCCGCGTTGCCTTGGACGGCTTCTACCGAGATGGAAATAGAACAGGACTTCCCTTGATATTCATTTCCGGCGTCGCTTGGCAATTCGATCATGACGCTGATTTTCTCTGGATTCGATCCAGCGGACAATTCGGCATAATCGCTGATGGTGGTCCTTCCATAATAAGATTGCTCATTCAAGGTCATCTTAAGGCCTTCGAAGAGTCCGTCTCCATCATCGCACATGATCTTGGTGCGGTATTTGGCGGAAACGTCGCTGTTGTTTTTGACTTTGATCTCGAAAGTGACCCTATCTCCCGGGGTCATCCTATCCAATGTCAGCTTCCCGCCGTCGATGGTGGCCGTTCCGCCATTCTCAAAGACGTTTTCTGCTGTGGTTGGAACGATTTTGCTTTCATCCTCATCGACATTCCCAACCAACTCTTTTCCCGAGAAGGTCTTAAGGTCCTCGATGGTCGCCTTGACGTCGACTTTGCCAGATTGGACGGCGATGTTCACGCTGCTTTCGCTTGTAAACAAGGCATAGGTCGCGCCGGCCATAAGGGAGCCGGCCACGCCGATGGCAGCCAATGAGGAGAGTATCAAACTCGCTCTAGCATTCCTTTTCTTCATGTTTTTCCTTTCTTCCGCTTGGTATGCGGTTTTTATTTTGACTGGACGGCTTTGACCGCCAGATCAAACCAAATGTTTTTCCCCTGGGCATCGTTGTTTCCTTTTAGGTCATCGAATTCGGCTTTCACGTAAAAATCCGCATTCATGTCAGTGGGGGCCATCGACCCGACCAATATCGGATCGGTCCCGAATTCCGATAATTTGTGGGTTTCTTTGAACGTTCCTTGCCCAATCGTTATGGTCAATTGGGAAGCGAACGCAGGATCCGAATCCTTAGATAAGATGAGGGAAACGGAATAAGAGAAGGCAACCGAGCTTCTTTTGTGCGCATCCCCGTTCTTTTTGCCGTTTACGATCCGCATGCTCGCTTGATATAAGCAGCCAGGCACGGCTTTCTCTCCCTCGAGAAGATCGAAGACGTTTTCTTTGCTCTTTGAGAAATCCTTCTCGTTCTCGTCGACTTTCGTCTCCAAAGATCCATTATCTGCAAGATAAACCTTTTCCAATTTCGTCCTTAATAACGTTATCTTCAGCGTTCCGGCCTCGAGATGGTTTTGAACCGAAGAGGAATCGGTGAACAAAGCGTAGGTTGCTCCCGCTAGCAAAGCTGACGCAGTCATAGCCATGACGATCGAAGGAATAAGCATGCTTCCGCTTTTTAAAGGAGATTTTCTTTTGATGTTTTTTCTATTCATCCGCTCCCTCCTTCTTTCTGCCCGTTCTATTCGAGCGCTTCCTTCTCTTTCCTATCTTTTCTCTCATTTCCTTTCTTTCCTTACGCAGCTGGCTCTAGGAGATGTTGCCTCGTCTTCATCGTCTTTGAACATCCAAAGCGATATCGAAAGGCAAACGAAGGCGATGACCAGACAAACCGATACAGTCAAAACCACAAACAATTTCATTTGGCTGCCTCCTGGCTGGTTGCTTCCAAAGATTTAAGCTTCTTTTTGAGTTCTTCGATTTCACTGTCCTTAGAAGAATCAATAATGTCTTTCTTTTCTTTCCTTTTGTCTTTTAAGGAAACGGAAATCCTAACGACGTTCCAAATAACGACGATCATGCAAGGGACGATGATGGTCAAAGACATGCCAAGCGGGGTCCTTATGGCCCAGACCATGCAGCCGAGCATATAACTTTGGCCTGTTACTTTGCCTATCAAATAGTTGGTTGGATTCTTTTCGGATGTATGGATCGTTTGGATTAGGGCGTTAGAAGAAGACACATTGTCCCCTTTTAACCTTATTTCGTATCCTCCGTCTGATTCGTTTTTTATGGAAATGACCCTGTGGGTGATGGTCTCTTGGGTCGAATAGGAATATCGGAAGGTAAGAACGTCGCCGACTCGGATCCAAGATAGCCATTCGGCTTTCTTGGTTTCCTCTTCCGGGATCTTTTCCACGAAGACGCAGGATTTCACTGGGATGGATTTGATTTCGAATTCGCTTACATCCGTTTCTTCGCATTTGGCCATCGAATCCGATTTGACGATAAGCAATTCCTTCCCAAAAAGGGACACAGCCCCATCTTGGCTTTTGCTGCCTATTGCCCCGACGATGACAAGAAAAGCGGCCGAGAAAGCGAAAATGCCAGCCAAGGACCAGCCAACGATATTCAAGGCTTTCCCAAGCTTTGGATGTTTCATCTTTTCGCTTTCCGCCTTATCGTTCACTTTCCCCTCGTTTCCGCGGTTATGACCGCATTGAAATTCGCATATGCACCCTGAAATTCGTTTCCTGCTTCCTCATCCATCAAATAAGAAAGCTTTATTTTTCTGGTTCCCTTGCCTAAGTTAAAAGATCTCGACAAAGCTTTTGAAAACGCCAAGCTTTCGTAAACGGAGCCCGAATCGATGGTTAGGGTAAGGCTTTCGCTTAAGGTCCCCAAATCAATACCCGGTTCGAAACGAAGGGATATAGCGCAATATTTGGCTAAGCTGCCCTTAATGGCTATCGAATAGGAAAATTCCTTTCCTGGCGCCATATCGTTAAGCGAGACGGATAACGAAGTGCTTCCTTCCTTATCGATCGTGATTGTCGCATCCGATGCCGCTTTGGCGTTCAAAAGCATGATGGCAAGCAAAGAAGCCCCAACTGTAAACGCTGAGCAAATCCCAACGACAAATAGCCTTTTCGATGACTCCTTCATCATTCCCTCCTACTTTAGGAAACCAACGCTAACAAAAGCGTAAATAAAAAAAAAAAAAACAAGTGGTATTTTTCTTTTCGCTGACCGCTTTTAAATTCCAAAAAATCAATTTGTCAAGCGTTAGCCCGCTATTATTGCGCGCATCATATATAGGATAAAAGATTGTGCATGCGCGCATTTTCTCGCGCACTGTTAATGGCTGACTGTCGATTAAAACTATCATTTTTATTTTTTGAGCATTCAAACCCAATAAACGTAAAGCATCCAAAAAAGCAAGATGATTTCGAATTATTATGTAACCTCAGCGTAATTTGTACGATGACTGGAATTATCAATCGATATGTGTCTTCTTATCTTGGCGTCCGTAACTAATTCAATAACGTCATTCAAAAACGGCTACTTTTTGTCATGAAAGTTGACGGAAAGCAGGAACCTGCGATGTTTTGCCACAAATCACGGGATCAGAGATAAGAAACACGAGGATTTTTTGCCCACTTGCTTTCCACCACTGGCAATCAAAAAATTCCTTAAGAAAAAAAGTATCAATCGGATGGCGTTTTTTATATACTATCGCAGTGGAGAAATTATGAAAAAACTATTAACCAAAGTCGCCTTGTTGTCGGTGAGCTTCTTGCTTGCCTCTTGCGGAGCTGAGAATTCCTCTTCTTCCGTGACCCCCCCAGATTCCGATTCCGATAGCTCATCTCTGGTGCCGGGATCCGATTCAGGCAGTTCGTCTGCTACCCCTAGCGAAGATCCTTCTTCTGCTTCATGGAGCGAAAGCGATCTTGCCGCGATGGCCAAATACCTTAACGGATACAAAGGCCTTCCTTTCCCAACCGGCATTTCCTCTTCCTATGTCGAAGCCAGCGGAACCGATGAAGACGAAGAATGCTTCATCGTTTACGATACGACTTGCGGCGATTTGACCTCCGAATATGGAAAGCAACTCCTTGCCGCCGACTTCGAATATGATGAAGAAGACAGCGACAGCGAAGAAAATTATTACTTCTATTATTATTCTTTAGAGGATTCCAATGACGAGATTTGGGTCCAAGTCGATTATATTGATGGGTATTTCGACATCTTCGCTTGGGTAGAAGAAGGCGTAGTGAGCTACAAGGCTTTCCCTTACGAAGTCGTCGCCGAGGTTTTGTCCATCGACGAAACCTTAGACGAAACCAAAATCCCCTCATTCCCTCTGGCTGCCAACGAAGAATATTATGTCTTGGCCGATGAAGTTGGCGGTAGCTATGTGATGGTTTATGGCTATTATGACACCACGATCGCCGAAGAAACATATACTTCCGATTACGAAGCCAAGCTCACCACAGCTGGCTACACCGTCGATTCCGAGGACGGAACCGCCATCAACGCCACCATTGGTTTGGAAATCGAATATATGGCCTATGAAGGAATGTTCGCCATCCAAATCGAAAAATACAGCGAAGCCGATCCTATCGTTCCTGGAGATCATGCTATCGAATTCAGCGCTGATGATTTCCCAACAAGTTACGGCTCATTCGATTTTGAAAAGGATGGATTCAAATTCTCTGGCGAATCCATCATGCAAATCAACGGTTGCATTCAATTCAGAAATGCCAAGAAAGGCTCTGGCATCCTCTATAACACCACGGCGATCTCGAATTTGACTTCCATCGTCATAACGGCTACTTCCGCTGATTATTACGGGATACTATCCTTATATGTCTCCTCTTCTATGGTCGATGCCTCCAATCCGGGAACGGCAATCACTCCAACGGTAGACGGAACTAGCTGTGTTTATACCTACGCCATCAGCGAAGGATATTCTTACTTCAAATTGATCGATGAGGCTCAAAACGCTTCAAAGAATTCCTCGATCGTCATCAATTACAACGCTGCCTAAAAACCTTATCAATCAAGCCTGGTGCATGACATCGGGCTTTTTTGATGGGACTTTACTAATCTCAATAATCGTGATGAATAAGAAATTCATTCGATATCAGCTAGGAAAATTCATATTTTTTGTCGGCTATGAAATCAAGGAGTCCATAGCCAAAATAACGAATTTGATCCGATTCAATATTTAGATTCCCGCAAGAGGCAAAACAAACGCATCTTCGTTTAAAGGGTAGATGGAATCCGTGTTGCAGATTATTCCAGAAGTGCCCAATGAATATTTGCTATCTTCCAGCCTTATGAACGATTTGATGTCCGAAAGAGAATAATTGATCCCCGCCTTGCATTCGATCCTATATAAAGTCGCATCCTCCAAGATGATCAAATCGATCTCATGCATCGACGCGTCCCTATAATAATAGAAATTAGGAGTCTTTCCATTGTTTAGATAAGACTTCCTCAATTCGTTTATGATGTAAGTCTCGACGAATCTTCCGTTAAGAAAGCTTGCTTGAAGCGTCTCTGGCGATGATACCCTAGCCAAATAAGAAGCCAATCCGGTGTCCGAAAAATAGATTTTCGGCCTTTTGACGACGCGCTTGGAAACGGAATATTCGTTATATGGCTCTAGAAGATAGATTATATCGCCAGCAAGAAGGACCGAAACCCAAGATTTTATCGTCTTTATGTCAACGCCTATTTCTTTGGCTAGATTATCGTAAACCAATTCTTGTCCAGTCAAAGAAGCCAAAAGTTCCATGAACCTTCTAAAGGCGAATTTGTCTTTGACGTTGATGATTTCGCTTACGTCTCTCTCCAAATAAGTCTCGACATAAGAAGAATAAAACATATCGGTAGGCAGCTCTTTGTTGGCGTGTAGTTCTGGATAAAAGCCCCTGACTATGTTTTTGTATAATTCTTTTAGAGGCAAAGGATTGGCTTTTGCCCTCTTATTTATCTTTTTTATGTCAATAGAGAAAATAGGATCATCCCTTCCGATCGTCTCATTCCTTGAAAGAGGCTGCATATGGGTGATCGAAACCCTTCCTGACATCGATTCGGAGACGCCTTTCATCAATTTGTAGACCTGCGAGCCAGTAGTTAGGATATACATCCCATGGTTATCGTTGTTTTTCATCTTCTCCTTGTTCACGATTTCTTCGATTAAAGAAACTTTAGTGTTATTCCCTATACTTTTCGCAGCAAAAGCGAAGGTAA
>CAVJSS010000014.1:0-17642 GCA_963652335.1 uncultured Eubacteriales bacterium
AAAGATATCGTTAAAATACTCGACCTATAGTGGCGAAAATTGGGAATTCTTTAATTGTTCATTTTCCTTAAGAAGTTAGGAAAAAATCCACGCCAAAATCCTCGCCATTATCTATTGCCAATACACTGGCACCTAAAAAAAGACACCCACAAAGCCTAAAAAGACACGATAATCACCATCGGAAGACGCCATTGGCATAAAGGCTTAAGCATGCATTGCACATCAAAAGAAAGAATCGACACAGGAAGGCGGATATTCACTAACAAGCTTAATAAAAGGACTGCCCATTTAAGCCAGCAGTCCTTGTTTTTTTATCTTAGAATCTCGCTTTGGTCTCGATGGCTTTTAGAATAAGCTCCACGAATTCTTCTTTAGTTACGGTTATCTGATCCTTTTGGCCATAAATCCTATAGGTCACAAGGCCTTCGGAAACCTCTTTGTCCCCGATTACCAAGGTATATGGGATCTTGTTGACTTGGGCGTTCCTCATCCTATAGCCAAGTTTCTCGTTGGAGTCATCCAATTCGGTACGGATCCCATTTTCTTCCAATAGCTTAACGATCTCGTTCGCGTATTCCTTGTGGATAGGGGCTACAGGCAACACCTCAGCTTGGATCGGGGCCAGCCAAGTCGGGAAGGCGCCGCCATAATTCTCGGTAATGATGCCGATGAACCTTTCGACCGAGCCAAAAACGACGCGGTGGAGAAGGTATGGCTCTTTCTTTTCTCCGTTCTCATCGATATAGAAACAGCCGAACCTATGTGGGAGATTGACGTCCAATTGGATCGTCCCACATTGCCAAGTGCGGCCCATCGAATCCTTCAGTTTGAAATCCAATTTAGGACCATAGAAAGCCCCATCTCCTGGATTGATCTCATATTCATGTCCCGAATCGATGCAGGCTTTGGCCAAAGCCGCTTCGCTCTTCTCCCAGAATTCCTCTGTCCCAATCGAATTCTCCGGACGGGTGGAAAGGACGATTCGATAAGAAAGACCGAAGACATCATAGACCTCATCGAACAAAGCCATTATGTTCTTCACTTCTTCTTCGACCTGGTCAGGACGGATGAAAGTATGGGCATCGTCTTGGGTGAAGGCACGAACCCTGAATAATCCATTCAAGGATCCGGAAGCCTCATGGCGGTGGACATGGCCAAGTTCGGCATAACGGATCGGGAATTCGCGGTAAGAATGACCGCTATTTTGGTAGCAAAGGATAGCCCCAGGGCAATTCATCGGTTTGATCGCGAAATCCTTATCGTCGATCTTGCAGGTATACATATTCTCTTTGTAATGGTCCCAGTGCCCAGAAGTAAGCCAAAGTTCCTTGCTTAACATCGTCGGGGATTCGATGAACGAATATCCATGTGCCCTATGGACCTTTCTCCAATAATCGAGCAAGGCATTCTTAAGCAACATCCCTTTCGGCAAAAAGAACGGGAACCCTGGGCCATAATCGGAGATGAAGAACAATCCAAGTTCCTTGCCTAAGCGGCGGTGGTCGTTCTTTTTCCTTCTTTCCAAGACTTCCAAATAATTGTCCAAATCCTCTTTTTTATACCAAGAAGTGCCATAGATCCTAGTGAGTTGCTTATTGTCCGAATTGCCCCTCCAATAGGCTCCCGCCACATTCAAAAGCTTGAAATTCTTGATAAGTCCGGTGCTTGGGATATGCGGGCCACGACAGAAATCCAAGAAGGATCCTTGCTTATAAGTGGTTATCGGTTCGTTTTGGTGCTCGTTTATAAGTTCGAGCTTATATGGGTTTGAGGCAAAAAGTTCCTTGGCTTTTTCAAAAGAAACCTCTTCTTTTACAAAAGGATTGTTCTCCTTGGCCAATTTCCGCATTTCGGCTTCGATTTTCTCAAAATCCGAAGATGTGATCACCCTGTCTCCGAAATCCACGTCATAATAGAAGCCTTCTTCGATGGCTGGTCCAAATCCGAATTTGCAATCCGGATACAAACTTTGAAGGGCTTCCGCCATAAGATGGGAAGTGGAATGGTTTAGCATCTCGAAAGCTTCTTTGCTCCCGATTTTGACGAAAGAGACCTTATCCCCTTCTTTTAAAAGAGTCCTCATGTCGGACACTTCGTCGTTGACGAACATTCCGACGTCATTCTTTTTGTCTTCCGAATCGCATTCTTTGGCCAAATCAAAGCCATTCGATCCGTCTTTCAGTTCGATTTCTTTCTCCAAATAAATGATTTTCATATTTAGCCTTTCTAGGGCGAATAACAAAAAACGCCCTTCATCAGGACGCTTCCGCGTGGTACCACCTGGTTTCAGACCTTTATAAAGATCCCTCTCCCCGCTTAACGCGCTAGGGTGACGCCTGACTCATCGCCAGGAGCTCCGGAGTGGTACTTCATATACCTATAGGTATTTAAGCATGTCTCTTTCAACGCAACTAGAATTTAAAACCCGAAAGGAACAATGTCAAGCAAAAAGAAAGCCCGTTTCGATAACGGGCCAAGTTAATCAATCGCCGAATATTTCCGACAATTCGTTGACACGCAAGATACGCATGAAATTGGTGTTTCCGGCTCCTGTCGGTGTTCCTCCAGCCAACAAGACAGGATCCCCTGGCTTAAGGCCTAAGTCCCTAGCTATCTTCAAAGCCAAAGCTTCCATTTCCTCTATGAAATCAGGCATCGTGGTCTCTAGCAAAATCGAATAAACCCCCCAATGCCAGCCGGAATTGACGGTGGCGTGCTTAGAAGAGGTGACCGAAACGATCGGACAGCATGGCCTAGCTTTGGCTATACGGGCGGAAGAACGCCCGGTCTGGGAAAAATTGATGATGAGTTTGGCTCCGATCAGCAAAGCGGTGTTGGCGATGCTATTGGCAATCGCATCATTGTTGGTCCTATCGGAAGTCTCGTAAGCTTCCCTCGCCAATTTCTCGTAAGGCAAGGTGGATTCGTAGGTCGAAGCGATCGAGGCTTGCATCTTGACGGCTTCTTCCGGATAAAGCCCCGAGGCCGTTTCGCCAGATAGCATCACGCAGTCGCATGATTGCCTTATCGCATTGGCGACGTCTCCGACTTCCGCTCTGGTAGGACGAGGATAATTGGTCATCGAATCAAGCATCTGGGTCGCGACGATCACCGGTTTTCCGCGTTCCCTGGCCTTTTTGACGATCATTTCCTGGGCGATAGGGACTTCAGGAAGGGGTATTTCGCCTCCCAAATCCCCTCTGGCCACCATAACGCCTTCGCAAGAATCCAAGATCTCATCGATATTGTCCAATCCTTCCCTATTCTCGATTTTGGCTAAGATCGGGATGCCGGGATGGCCATATTCCTTAAGCAATTCCTTCATCTCGCATATATCGGACGCTTTTCTGACGAAAGAAGCGAAGATCACATCCAAATCGTTCTCGCAGGCGAATCTAAGATCGTCTTTGTCCTTTTCCGAAATGAAAGGGATCCGCAACGAAGTATGAGGAAGGTTCATCGATTTCTTGCTCTTTAAATAATGCTTGTTGGAAGCCTTTAAAATCACGTCTCCGTTTTCTTTTCCGATGACGATCAATTCGAGGTTTCCATCGTCAAGAAGGACGTTATCCCCTATTTTTATGTCTTCGTAAAGATTCTTATAGGTGCAAGAAAACCGTTCTGAGTTGCCGACTATATCCTCTTTGACGATCCTTATTATCTGCCCTTTTTCGATATCTATTTTATCGTTTTCCAGCTTCCCGACCCTCACTTCCGGGCCTTTCGTGTCATAAGCGATAGGGATATAGATCTTTTCGCTTTCGAACGACCTTATTATATCGATCTTCCTTTTATGTTCCTCGTGAGTCCCGTGGGAAAAATTCAGCCTAGCGACGTTCATCCCGGCTTTATAGAGCTTCTCGACCATCTCCTTGGTTTCGGAAGACGGGCCGATCGTGCAGATTATCTTGGTTTTCTTATTGATTATCAAAGGCATGGCTATCCTCCTTATTGAAGCAAATCGACCAACTTGATCATATCTTCGTGCTTGTCTTTCGGCATCTTCAAGGCCTCATAGATATCGTAGTCGACCAAGGTATTCCCTTTGATTCCGACGCAACGTCCGCCTTTCCCTTCCAAAAGGAGGTTGACGGCATAAACGCCCATCCTCGTTGCCAATAACCGATCGTTGCAGCTTGGGTTTCCACCTCTTTGGAGGTAGCCTAAGATCGACGGACGGCAAACGTATCCCACTTTGTTTTCGATGTCTTTGCAAAGCTGGTTGATATTCGGATGGAGGTTCTCGGAGATGATGACCAACGCTCTCTTTCTCCCTTGGACTTCTTTCATTTCCTTTAAGGTTGAAAGGATTTCCTCATCGCTCATCCTATGTTCCGGCTCGATGATGAGATCGACGCCTTCTGCAATGCCTGAATAAAGGGCCAAATCGCCGCAATAATGGCCCATGACTTCGATTACGTAGCATCTATTATGGGATTCGGCCGTATCGCGGATCTTATCGACGCAATCCATGATGGTATTCAAACAAGTATCGAAGCCAATCGTAAGGTCGGTCGAAGCGATGTCGTTATCGATCGTCCCTGGCAAACCGATGCAATTGATCCCCATTTCGGTCAGCTTCATGGCTCCCATATAGGAACCATCGCCCCCAATGACCACCAAAGCTTCTATCCCATGCTTTTTCAGGTTCGTTACGGCGATCTGTCTGGTCTCTATCTCCTTAAAGGCTTCAAGCCTTGCGGTCTTCAAAACCGTCCCGCCCCGATTGATGATCCCGGTGACCGATTTCCTATCCAACCTATCGATTTTGTCTTCGACCAATCCACGGTAGCCTTCATGGATCCCATAAACTTCCAATCCCGAAGCGATACCCGCTCTAACGACGGCTCTGATTGCCGCATTCATCCCTGGGGCATCACCGCCCGAAGTCAAGACACCTATACGTTTGATCATCTTATTTCTCCAAATAAATCGACTTAATGATATCGCTATGCCTATCCTTCTTAAAAGGATAAGTAAAGAAAACGCTATCAAAACCCCTCTAAATTTTCTTCTATTCGATAGGCAATCCATAAATCAGAGGATTTTCGGATATGGCAAAAAATCATCAAAATGACAAAACGACGAAAACATCATTCATCTGTAAGGGGAATATAGATAGATGAGAAATCCGTTCACCGTCGCTTTTGGCGAACTGCCTCAAAGCTTAATATCCAAGGAAAGGAAATGGATGCGATCAAGAAGGCCTTTTCGGATGAACGTCCAGAAGCCAAAGCCTATGTCATCTCCGACCCAAGAGGTTCTAACAAAACGGTTTTGCTTACGTCATTGGCCAAATCTTTCAAAGACGAGGTTACATGATAATCGACTTAAATCCGTTCGAAGACTTGAATGAGCAATTCGCCGCCAAATTATACGAGGAAGGAAAGCTGAAAAAGAGAAGGAATTCCTTTGTGCGATGAGCGATAGCTGCTTGCAAAAAGACATCGCTTCAGCCATGGATATCTCGAATAGTTATCCCCAAGCCTATAAAAAGAGACTGATAGATAAAGGCTTAATCTATTCCAAAGAAAGTGGCAAAGTCGGATTCGTCTTACCAAGATTCAAAGAATTCGTGAAATTGGAAAAGGCTCTATATAGCGACTGATCGAATATCTAAGAAACCATCCTATGTATTCGAATCAAAGCACCTTGAAACTACGCGGTTTTTCACAAAGATTTATATAAAGTCACGCCGTTTTTGATATACTTTCTTCTATGATGGAAACCATTTTGCCAAGCGATCATTTTCAAATAGAAAACGACCGTCCTCTATCCAATATCGACGTCGAGATATTGACGGATCTTTATCTCCCGATCATCGGATCCAACGCCTTGTCTTTGTATTTGAAACTCTTTAGATACAAAGAAGATAGATCAAGATCCCATAACGCCTTGTTCGAAGGGATGGGAATGTCACCCGGAAATTTCCTCTCCAGCAGAAAAAAACTAGAAGGCATGAGCTTATTGGAAACAAGGCTTATCCGCGATAGCGACAATTACAAAGAATATCTCTACATTCTCAAATCACCGACATCGGGAAAGGATTTCCTAACGAGCCCTTTATTGAGGAACCAACTTTTGAAATCGACTTCGGAAGATTATCTCAATTGGTGCGACGTCGTATATAAATTGACGAAAACGAAACGGATAAAAGGCGGAAAGGACATCTCAATGGATTTCTCTTCCGTCTACCAAGCGGACGAAATAAAGGACATGAATGCGACCATGATCGAAAACAGCAGTTCCAAAAAGAGGATCAAGACCTATTTCGACATAAGCAAAACGCTTGAATATCTATCAGAAAACAACCCAATCATAAGCAAAGGATTTTTCACGAGAAGCGAATTGGAGCAAATTTCCGATTTGGCCGCTTCATATTGCTACAACGAAGAAGCTGCTGCGGATATCTTGGAATCGTCAATCAATCTTAGAGCCGAACAGGGAAAACGAATCGATTTCGAAGCCTTTAAAAAAGACCTAAAGGAAAATCAGAACATGTCTTATATGAAGGTCACCCAATCCGATCTTAAAAAAGGCAAAATCGTCGTTCATGGCACCAGCGACGAAGCCAGGATGATCCGGGAAATGGAAAGGATGACCCCCGAAGAATTCCTAAGCAAAAAAGCAGGCGGCGGCATTCTTTCGAATTCCGATCTCACTTTGA
This sequence comes from uncultured Eubacteriales bacterium, assembly GCA_963652335.1. Taxonomy (GTDB): domain Bacteria; phylum Bacillota_I; class Bacilli_A; order RFN20; family CAG-826; genus UBA4951. Next base: position 6,668 of record CAVJSS010000014.1, read on the forward strand.
TCGAAACGTTAAGGGAAATGGGCTTAGCAAACCCATTGATCAACGCATTGCTGGACTACGTTTTGGAAATCAAAGACGGCTCCTTGCCAAACGCCTACGTAACGAAAATAGCGGGATCTTTGGCCCGCAAAGGCTTCGATAATTCAATCGACGCTTATGATTATCTCCATCGAGATAGGAACAAAAAGACTTCGGCTCCAAAGCAAAACGAGCCACTTCCTATTCAAAATGAACCTTCGAAAAAACAAGATGACGATGATTCGATCTTAGATCTTTTGGGAGATGAATGATATGCCTGACTTAAAAGATATTTTGCCTCAATTCAAAAGCGATGAGACTTCTATCGATTCTTTGATCCTTAAGGCCAAAAAAGACAAATACATAGGCCCAAAAATCAAAGAATTCGAATTAAGCGATGATGAGATAATCCGCTATTATCCGCTTTTGTCGGCCTATGCCGAAGATATGGAAGCCGAATCGGTTTGCCCAGGTATCGAAAATTGTTCCCTCCCAACCCCTCATTTCATCTCGAAACTAAGGTTTGAAGACGGAGAATTGGTAAGAACCGTCGGATATTGCCCTTGCTATAAGAAAGTGGTCAATCGCGAAAGAGGGTTTATGGTCAAAGACTTCGACCGTTCTTTATTAAACGTCAGCGCAGCCAAACTCAAATACGGGGCTGGCAAGGAATTGCTAAAGACGTTTTTAAACGCAGCCAAAAGCGAATCCAAAAACTGGTCGTTCGTATATGATCAAACGCAAGGCTCATCCAAATATATAATCCCTTATTTAGGATGGGCCAGCGAACAAGGCAAAAAAGTCGCCTTCGTCGATTATCCGAAATTCGTCGAAAAGATAAACAAACTTAGCAAAATCAAGAATTACGACAATCCAGCCTTCGACCCTTCCAAAGAGGAAATTGAATTATTGGAAAACGTCAATGTATTAGCCATCAACAACTTTGGATCCGAATATAAATCGGATTATACGAGAGATACGATCTTGATGCCTATTTTAAGAAAAAGAAGCCTTGATAAATCCGAAACGATAATCATTTCGTCCTTCGAAAGAAAGGATATCAAGGACCTCTATTCCGGAAACAACGCCTCTAGCAGGATATCTGTTAAAGAATTGGAAAACATCCTAAAAAACAATATTTTCAAAGAGACCGTTTTCATTCCGGGGATAGAAGAAAGATTCTAGAGATAACGACATTCATTCAATTGACGAAGCAGCTCTTCTTTTGAGCCATTGCCGGAAAGGATCAATCCCGATACGGCTCTGGCTTTTTTCTTTGGGTAGGACGAATTCAATTTCAAAGCCAAATCAGGATCTTTTCCTCTTTCGATGATCCTTTTCCTTCTTATTTCCTCATCCGCCTCAATATAGATTATAAGATCGCATTTGTCTTCCAAAGGCCCGTTTATCAAAAGGGGCACATCAAGAAGGATTTTCCTATCTTTGTTTTTGTCTATTTCTTCATTGATTTCATTAATTACCAAGCCGTGGGTATATCCTTCCAAAAGATTCCTTTTTTCTTTGTCTTTGGTTATGGTTTCAGAGATTGTTTTCCTATCGACCGTTCCGTTTTCGATTGCTTTGGGATTGATATTGTCTTTGATCCAAGCTTGGACGTCTTTTCTTTCATAAGCGTCCCAAACCATCTTATCGGCGTCCAAATGGAGATAGCCTTTCTTAATAAGATAAGAAGAAACGGTGGACTTTCCAGAGGCTATGGGACCAACGACCCCAATGATCAATTTATGGTATTTAGATGGCTGGCAAATCGGGCAAAAGAACGAAGAACGGCCTCCGATAAAGACTTTTCTTATAGGAAAAGAGCAATTCGGGCACTTTTTTCCTTCTTTTCCATAAACCAAAAGCTTATTTTGCATCTCGCCGCTTATTCCCTTTCCCGGATGAAAAGTCCTGATCGTGGAACCGCCTTCCTTTATGGCTTCGTTTAAGATCCTAGCTGATTCCTTTATGATCGTTTCGCATTCGAAAAGAGTCAGATCCTTCCCTTTCGTAAAAGGATTTATCTTCGAAGCGAAAAGGATTTCCGAATCGTAGATGTTGCCAATGCCGGCAATCTTTTTCTGATCAAGCAAAATCTCTTTGATCGGCCTATTGTCCTTTTTTGTTATTTCGTTAAATTCTTTTCCGGGGAGATCAAACGGTTCTTTTCCTAAGTCCTTCAATCCGGTCTCATAAATCAAGCTCTCGGATTTGGCTAGATAGAAACCTCCGAATTTCCTTACGTCGTTATAGCTTAATCTCGTCCCGTCATCGAAAAAGAAATCGAGTATGTCATGCTTGTCGTTTTTTTCATCCTTCTCTCTTAGATAGAATTTCCCTTCCATCCTTAGATGACATTCGAAAGAATAGCCATTATCCAATTCGAAGATTATGTATTTTCCTTTCCTTTCGATGCTTATAACGGATGAACCTTTTAATATTTCCTTGAATTCCTTAGCTCCTGAAAAGACGTTTTTTTCACGATAAACGCTGACTTTTTCTATCCTTTTATTAAGAAATATGGGCTTTAAAACCCCTATAATCACGCTAACTTCTGGCAATTCTGGCATATATATCAATCCTTTGCGTCATACCAACTATGCCCTTCCCCTAAGGAAACTTTCAAAGGAACGGGCAAATCAATGGCGTGCTCCATTATCTTTTTAAGTTCTTCTTTCATTATGGATAATTCATCTTTAGGCACGGCGAAGATAAGTTCGTCATGGATCTGAAGGACCATTTTGGTCTTGTATTTGTTTTTATGAAGGAAATCGGATGCTTTGATCATCGCAATCTTGATCAAATCGGCTGCCGATCCTTGGATCGGGGCATTCAAGGCCGCTCTTTTCGCAGCTTCCCTTTTGTTATATGAAGGATCGTTGATATCCTTAAAATACCTTCTTCTCCCAAACATCGTGGTCACATAGCCCTGCCTTTCGGCTCCATTTACTATCTCATTGAGGAATTCGCCGACTTTTGGATATGACGAATAGAAATTCCTAATGATCCTCCCAGCTTCTTGAGGGGTAGTCCCTATCTGTTCGGATAAGCCATATACGGTAGAGCCATAAATGATCGCGAAATTGACGGCCTTGGCCTTCCTTCTCATTTCAGGAGTGACCTCTTTGACATTGAAGATCTTGGCAGCCGTTTGGGCATGGACATCCTCACCAGATTTGAATAGATCGATATAATCCTTAGAACCCGCCATCGAGGCCAAAATCCTAAGCTCGATCTGCGAATAATCGAAGCTAAGCAAGGAAACGTCATCGTTTTCGTAATGGAACGCTTTTCTGATCATCCTCCCTTCCTCGTCTCTTGCCGAAATGTTTTGCAAGTTGGGAGAGGATGACGATAAGCGGCCGGTGGAAGTTTGGGCTTGATTGAAATAGGAATGGATCTTCTTATCGTCTTTCGTATGGACTATAAGCCCATCGATATAGGTCGAAACCAGCTTTGCGTATTTCCTATATTCCAAGATTTTGTTAACGATAGGATGCTCGTCTTTTATCAAAGAGAGATCATCGACCGAGGTCCCCCTGTTTTTGTTGGATCTCAAGCCTAATTTGTCATAAAGGATGGAGGCCACTTGCTTAGGCGAATTCGGATTGAATCTCTCTTTGGCCAATTCATAGATCTCTTTTGCGTCCATATCCCTTTTATCGATGAATGTCTTTCCGATTTCCTTAAGCTCATCGACGTTCAAAGGGAATCCCTCCTCTTCCATTTCGGAAAGGACCTTCATCAAAGGGATCTCGATCGAGCGATATAAAGACAAAGCCTCGTTGTCTTTAAGGGATTCGATTATCCTATCTAAAGAAGAATAGGCGAAATAAGCCATCTTAGCCGTCTTTTTCTTGTTATCGTCATTAAATAGCAGCCCCGAATCGTTCCCTTCGATATCCAAGCCCAAGGAACGATAGATCTCGCTAGGGGAAGAAGATACGCTGCTATCTAGCAAATAAGCAGACAAAAGGATATCGTCCTTTATCCCTTTGATCTCAATTCCCTTTTTATTCAAAGAATAGATGGTCGCTTTCCCATCATAGACGATCTTTTCGATCTTCTCGTTTTTTAACAAAGAGAGAAGTTTTTCGTCCTTGGCTAGATCGTTCATATCGACATAAACGGTTTTCTCTCCATTGGATAAAGCCATCCCAAGCGGAGAAACGTCATGATATTGGTCAAAATCCGTATCCAACGACAAAGAAAGCAAAGAGGCATCCTCGAATTCGATAGGCATCTCTTTGACTTCCTTATATTCGAAAGAGGAAGATCCGTCTCCTTTCTTCAAAGATGTCGGCAATCTATTCACCAATTGCCTCAATTCGTATTTCTTGGCGAATTCGTTGATCTTTTCGAAGCTATATCCTTCGTAAACGCAGTCCTTCAAAGAAAAAGGCAATTCCAAATCGGTGCGGATCCTAGCCAAATCATAACTCATCTTAGCTGATTCCCTACCGTTTATAAGTTTCTCTCCCAACTTCCCTTTCATATTCGGCGCAACATCCAAAATGGAAGGCAATGTCTTATATTCGTTTATGAGTTTGACCGCGGTCTTTTCCCCGATGCCATGAACCCCTGGGTAATTATCGGATGAATCCCCGACCAATCCTTTGAAATCAACGACCTGAGACGGAGAAATCCCAACTTTTTCCTTCAAATAAGCCTCGTCATATTCTTCCATGTTCGACAATCCGGTTTTAAGAAGATAGACTTTGGAATTCTTATCGATCAATTGGAGATAGTCATGATCAGAAGTATATATTTTCACTTCGTATCCATCTTTGGAAGCCAATTTGGCGATGGTGCCGCAGATATCATCAGCCTCCACCCCGCTTTGCTCATACCATTTGATATTCAAAGAATCCAAGAATTCCCTAGCGATCTTGAATTGGGGGCAAAGCTCAGCCGGAGCAGGTTTCCTATTGGCCTTGTAATAATCGTATTTGCTTCTTCTGAAAGTCGGACCTTCCGCATCGAAGCCAACGAAGATCGAATCAGCAGGTTCCAATTCCTTCAAGATCTTCGAAAACATGTTGGAGAAAGCGAATATCGCATTGGTCGGAACCCCATAGCTCGTCCTCATTATGGCAGTTGGATCCCCATACGCCGTGGCGTAATAGGCCCTAAAAAGCAACGAATTGCCATCGATGACAACTATCTTTTTTCCCATTTCAATCACCTAGTGGCACGATTTTGTCGGCCACGAACCCTTTCTGCCCTTTATGCCCTTTAACCACCAATGGGGCGTCTTCTTTAAGATATCTATAAGATTCGGAATAGGTTTCGTTGAACAAAACGAAATTCATTTCGTTCAAATCGTCGAAGATGTCGATGAAAGCCATCCTGTTCCCTTTTTTGTTGGTAATTGACCTAACGGATTTCAAAACCCCTGCGACTTTGAATTCCTTCTTATTCAAGCAATCGCAGATAGGAAGGGCATTTAGCTCCTCGATCTTCTTTTTATAAAAGGATAATGGAGAAGAACTGATCATTATGCCCAAGGCTTCATATTCGGCGTTTAGGTCGATCCGAGGCGTATCCTCCAAAACCTTGATGGCTGGCTTTTCGATCCCGATATCCAATAAAAGGCCCATCCCATCGCTTCCTTCCAATAATTCCGCATATTGCAAAGCTACATAGGCAGAAGCCCTTAAAGTCGCCCGGTTGTATCCGAATTCATCCAATGCCCCAGCGTCTATTAGCCTAATCAGGCTGCTTTGGTTCAATCCGAAGCGCTTGGCCCTTAACGCCAAATCGAAGATATCCTCGTATTTCCCATTCAAGGTCCTTTCCTCATGGATCTTATCGATGAGAAGGCTTTGGATGTTCTTTATCGATTTCAATGGGAAACGGATCCTTCCGTTTTCGTTATAAAACCCATCGATCGTCTCATTGATCGAAGGCAAAGAAAGGAAAATGCCTCTTTTCCTTAGTTCCGAGATGGCGTTTTTGAATTTTATGTCAGAAGCTGAAACAAAATCCAATATGGCGCAATAGAATTCATTCGGATAATGGAATTTGAGATAAGCCATTTGGCAAGATAGGACGCCATAAGATACCGCATGGGCCTTATTGAAGCCATAATCCGCGAAGGCGAATATCAATTCGAACAATCTTTGGCTAAGTTCCTCGCTTTTGTTGTTTTTTAAACACCCTAGAATGAATTTTTCTTTGTAAGAAGCCAATTCATCGATTTTTTTCTTTGATATGGCCCTTCTAAACAAATCAGCTTCCCCTAAGGAGAATCCCGCCACCTTCTGGCAGATTTGCATTATCTGCTCTTGGTAGACTATGACCCCATAGGTAGAGCTTAATATCGGCTCCAATTCGGGAGTCAGATATTCGACTTTTTCCAAGCCGTTCTTCCTTCTCCCATAAACCGGTATCTGATCCATCGGACCCGGCCTAAAAAGGGCGATCAAGGCCACGACATCATTGAAATCGTTCGGTTTCACCTCATCGATGGCCCTCTGCATCCCGTTGCTTTCAAGCTGGAAGAGACCAACCACTTCATGATTTCTTATCAAAGATATCGCATCCTTATCGTCATTTGGGATATCGGATAATTTGAGTGCGATCCCTTTTAAGGAAAGCGATTCCAAGCAACGATCGATGATCGAAAGGTTCCTAAGGCCCAACAAGTCCATCTTCAGAAAGCCTTGTTCTTCCAAATAATCCTTTTCCAAGCATCCAACCAAGCCAACCATCGGATCGTCTTTGACAGGCATGCATCGATATAAAGGCTCGTTGTTTAAAATGATCCCGGCCGCATGCAAGCCCGCTTGCCTTGGCAGTCCTTCGATCTTCGAAGCCAAAGCCACGATCTCCAAATAATATTTGTCCGAATCGATGAGCTTTCTGAAATTTCGGTTGGTCAGATAATCATGCCTCAAGGAAAGCTTATCGTTATCGATCGTGGAAATGATCAAAGATATTTCCCTATCCGGATAGCCATAAACCCTTCCAATGTCCCTTAAAGCTTCCTTGGCCATAATGGTTTGGGAGGTCAAAACGTGCCCAACCCTATCCTCCCTATATTTATTTTGGAGGTATTTGACGAGTAAATCCCGCTTATCATCGGAGAAATCGACGTCGATATCAGGCATCGACAATCGTTCTGGATTCAAGAACCTTTCGAACAATAGGCCGTTTTTGATCGGATCGATGGTGGATATATCCAAACAATAAGAAACCAAGCTAGCCGGCCCCGACCCACGTCCAGGCCCAACCGTTATCTCGTTCTTTTTGGCAAAAGAGACATAATCCATGACGACCAAGAAATAATCGTCGTATCCCATCTGATGGATTGTTTTCAGTTCCTTGTCCAATCTGGAAACGTATTCTTCGTTTTCCTTGAATCCCAATCTTTCAAGGCCCTCGAAAGACAATTTTCTTAGATAATCTTCTGAGGATAGCCCTTCTTCGTTTTCGTATTTCAATAAAGATCCACGTTTCTTTATCAGCTCGAAATCGGTCAAAGAGATCCTTTCGGTCAGATCGATCTCGCTTCTTTCATAAAAGGAATCGACCTCATTTTCATTTAAGAAATAATCGTTTCCTGAAAGGCTCTTTATGTCCAAAATGATATGATTTTGGATCGCATCCGTTATCAAAGTGACGATAGCATCGTCTTTTTTCGCATAACAGATATGCGGCAGGGCCACGATTTCATAGCTATATTCATCCGCGAATTCCCTAACAAAGGACACATAATTCGAAGAAGAAGGAAGATAAGGCAGCCCCAGATAGGCTGATTTAAGATCCTTAAGCCTTTCTATCAACATCAAGGCCGTCTCCTCTTTTTTCTCGTCGATCCTATCTTTCAAAAAAGAAGAACCCAAATCGTAGATTATGGTCAACCCTTCTTGATGTTCGCTTAGGGTTTTTAAAGGAATGGGCCCTTTGGAGACTTCCAAGGCGATTTTCAAAAGATTCCGATAGCCGGTCTCGTTTCGGATAAAAAGGCAAAAAATCTCATTATCTATCTCGACTTCCATCCCATAAATAGGCCTGAAGGAATATTTTTCCGCCTTATGGCAAAACGGGGCCAATCCATTGAGATTCTGATAATCGCAGATCCCAAGGCTCCTATAGCCTTTCTTTTCGGCCAAAACGAAAATCTTGTCGATCGAAAGCCCGGATTTCAGATACGAGAATCCCGAATTGATCCTTAAAGGTACGAATGCCATAAAGGAATTATAAAGCAAAGGAAAGAAAACAAAAAGAGACCCTAAGGTCTCCTTTTAAGATCAAGCGAACAAATCGTCCAAGGCTTTGATGAGCTTAGGCAAATCGTCCAAGGAATCGATTCTCGCCCCAGAAGCGTTCTTATGCCCGCCTCCCCCGAATTGGTTGGCGATCTTAGAAATATCTTCTCTCTTGCTTCTTATCGATATCCTCCAACAATAATCCTTCGGATCCGGGTCTTCGGTTATCGAACACCAAGCGTTTATGCCTTCGATGTTGGAGAAGATATTGACCCCTTCCTTGCCTTGGATTGAGGTAAGGCCGAGCTTTTCTTGGACCACAGTAGGCAAAACGTAATACGCTACCCCATGTTCCGAGATGGAATAATGGGTATAAAGGTATCCTTTATAGGCCAAATCCCCGATCCCCTTCTCATACATCTGGAGATATGTTTCATGGGTATCGAAGCCGGTGGCGACCAATTTGGAAGCTATTTCGATCGAATGGCTGCCGGTAGAGGAATACATGAACCTTCCCGTATCCCCGACGATCCCGATGAAGAAATATCTGGCGGCCTCGGCGCTTACCTTCTTTCCTTTCCAAAAAAGGCAGAAATTCGCGACCAATTCGGCAGCTGAGCCAGATTCGAGCTCAACCACTTTCAAATCGGTGATTTCATTTGAAGATGGATGATGATCGAATTTGACGATCCTATCGGCGTTCTCATATCGAGGATCGGCGATCCTTTTCTTATCCCCCACGTCGGTGACGATGGCCAAAAACGGTTTGGAAAAGAATTCCATCGAGAGATTTTCGGCCTCAGGGAAGAGTTTCCCCGTGAAAGTCGGATGGGAATCGCCGACGAAATGGATTTCCTTATTCGGGAAATTGTCTTTAAGGAAGGTGACGAATCCCATCTGGGATCCGAAGGCGTCGTAATCCGGCTTTATATGACGGAAGACGACGATCCTATCGTGTTTTTCGATCTCTTTCCTTATGGCTTTGTATGTTTTTTTGTGTTTTTTGGCCAAATCGAGAGCGGAGACAAACATCACAAATTCCCTTTCAAAGCCTTATAGCAGTCTCTCGCGATCATGACTTCCTCATCGGTCGGGATAATGACCACCTTGACTTTGGATTCGGCGGTGGACAAAACGGTTTCCTCGCCATGGACGTTGTTGGCTTCTTTGTCCCAAACGATGCCCAAAGCTTCGGAGACGCGGTCCAAGATCCTCTTGCGGTCAGAGACGGAATTCTCCCCGATGCCGCCAGAGAAAATGATCAGATCGCATCCGCCTAAACGAACGAAATATTGGCCGATATAATCAGCGACCCTGCGAGCAAAGAGATCCTGGGCCAAGATGGCATGCTTATTGCCTTCCTTGGCGGCGGCTTCGACGTCACGGGAATCGTTGGAAACCCCGGAAACCCCAAGCAAACCGGATTTCTTGTTCAAAACGTTTTCGATCTCGGCGGCGGAAAGGCCTTCTTTCTCTTGCAAGAAAGTGACCAGAGAAGGATCGACGTCCCCGCTTCTGGTACCCATCATGATGCCGGCCAACGGGGTCATGCCCATCGAAGTGGCGACGGATTTGCCATCCTTGACCGCGCAAATGGAAGCGCCGGAGCCAAGATGGCAGACGATGATTTTCCTTGCGCCGTATTTGGAAGTTCCGATTTCGGAAAGATATTTATGGGAAGTGCCATGGAAACCATAACGCCTGGCATCGTATTTCTCGCTTAATTGATAAGGGATCGGATAGGTATAATCTTCCTCTTCCATCGTCCCATGGAAGGCGGTGTCGAATACGGCGACCTCGATAGCGTTAGGCAAAGCTTTCTTAAAGGAATGATAGCCAACCAGATTAGCTGGGTTATGAAGCGGGGCAAGAGGTATCATCGATTCGATCTTCTTTTCGTTTTCGTCGGTGAAAAGGGCGGAATCCTTGAAGAATTTGCCACCCTGGGTGACGCGATGTCCGACGGATTCGATCTCATCCAAGGAAGAGACGATTCCCATCTCGATCAAAGCGTTCAAGACGAGGGAAACGCCTTTGACATGATCCAAGATAGGGAGGGTTTCGGTTTTCTTCTCGCCGTTGTACTTGATGGTGAAGATCGCATCTTCGTGACCGATTCTTTCGATCAAACCGGAACAAATCACCTTTTCTTCCGGCATTTCGAACAATTTGTACTTGATGGATGAACTTCCGCAGTTCACCGCCATGCATTTAGACATATTTTGGGTTAACTCCTTAATGAATACGCTAAAAAGTTTATGCTAAAGCCCTTACATTAACAACCTATTTTCTTTAGAAAAGAAACCTCTTTCCGTTTTTTACGAACGTTTGGAAAGAAAAAGTTTGGCTATATAATGTTGCTATGGAAAAAACCAAAGTCGAGGGTTCGCGCTTCCCTCACAAACTCAACATAAAGCGCACGATGCTTATCGGCTTCGCTTTCTTTGGAATTCTCCTTTTATGGCAGGTTTACGATTCTTATTGCTCGCGCATGCTTTCCGAGTTATTCGCCAAAGCGATCTATGACCTTCCGAAGGATGCGATTCCGACCAAAGCCCAGCAAGAAGGCGTCCAATATGTCGTTGGCTGCATCATGGCCCTTGATAACCTTGCGGCCCTCATCATGCTTCCGATATTCGGGAGGCTTTCAGATAAGGCCCATACCAGAATAGGCAAAAGGATGCCATTTATTAAAGAATTCCCTATTTTTACCTCTATAGGTTTTCAAATGTTATAGCTTAGCT
>CAVJSS010000015.1:0-17271 GCA_963652335.1 uncultured Eubacteriales bacterium
TGTCACCGTCACCGCGCACGTGGCGGTCTTGCCGTCGCACGCGGTCGCGGTGATTTCGGCTGTGCCCGCGGCCAAGGCATATACCGTGCCGTCATCGATCGATACCACGTCTTTGTTGCTGCTGGACCACGTGATTGTTTTGTCTCCCGAATATCCCGCTGGGTCGAAGGAAACCGAGAGAAGGTCGCCTATGGCGTACGTTTCGTCGGCGACTAGCTCGAGTTCTGTCTTGTTCAGGCTGATGCCGCTGAGCTCTGTCGTGGGGGCCGACACCGTGACGGTGCAAGTTGCCTTGACGTCGCCGATGGACGCGGTGATTTCGGCCGTGCCCGCGGCCACTCCGGTGACCTTGCCGTTTTCGACGGCCGCTATCCCTTCCTTGTCGGAGGACCACGTTATGGCGGCGCCTCCGTTGTAATCGGATGGGTTCAGCGTGGCCTTGAGGTCCGCCGTTTCCCCGACGTTGATCGAAAGCGCGGTCTTGTCGAGCGTTATCGACTCGAGGGCCACCGGCTGCTCCCTGAAGTAGACATTCATCGAAAGGATGAAAGCATTAGCCTTTAAACTGAAAGTAATTGAATCGGCTCCTTCCGTGTTTCTCCAGGCGCCATCGGTATCTGTTTGAGCGTAAATTCCAGAATCGACAGCCATGGTTGAAGCGGTCACCTTGCTTGAAGACGAATAGACGAACTCTATTTTATAAATAGCTTTCTTTGAGGAAACCGTGAAGCTGCTACTGCTATAAGCGCTCGCGGTTCCGTGTTCGCTATAATATGTTGCATTAGTCCACTTAATTGAAAAGCATGGATCTGCAGTAGATGCCAATTTCTCTGTGCCATCAACATCTTTGTAATAATCGGAAAACTTAATCGTGCGGCTTTCCGGCCAAGTGGCAGTCACTTCATATGTGGCCGATTTGGTTTCATCGACCTTGGAAGTGACTGTGATCTTAGCGGACCCTTCTCCGACAATAGAGACTAAACCGTTGTCATCGACGGTCGCGACGGATTCGGTGTCGCTTTCGTATTTGACCGATTTGTCTGCCCCACCGCGAACTTCGACGGTAAGGAATTTGGATAGATCGATCGTATCGCCGACTTCTTTGGCGGAAGACGTCTCGCTTAAAGAAACGGAGACGACTTCTTTAACCGCTTCGAATTTTGGCTTGATGGTGGTGTTTTCGTTAATGACGGAATCGTTGTAATCCCATCCAACGAATTTATAGGAAGTCCCATCTTCATCGTTTTTCTTATTTGGGGTTCCTTCTGGAGCAACGGCCTTCTCGCCTTCTTTGACTGTGGTTGTAGCGAAGGTTGAGCCATCGTCGTTAAGCCAAGTTACCGTGTATTTCGTTACCGCGATTTCCTCGAAGATAGGTTTGATGACGATGTCGCTATGGACAGGGGAATAAGTGACGTCCCACTGCTTGAAGACATATTTGTAATCGTCGGTCGAATCTTTGACTGGGGCGCTGGCTGGATCGGATGGCATTTCTCCGGCGTTGACTTCTTTCTGTTCGAAGACATTTATTCCGTCTGCGCCAAGCCAAGTTACCGTGTATTTGTTCCATTCGGCCACCAAATCGAGATTGGCTTCAATCGGGGTGGTGTTGGTCAAGCGGCCATCGTTTGGCCCGAATCCGGTATACCAGCCTAAGAAAGTGCGTCCTTCTTTGGTCGGGACGGGCAAGGTCGCATATTTATGTTCCTTGACGTTCATTGGGTTTGGGGTATCTTCTGGCAAACTTCCGCCGTTAGGATCGAACGTCAATTCGTATCCATCTTTGTTTCCGGCATAGACGCCGGTATCGGTTTCTCCGATCCACCAGTTGCCATTCTCGCCGATATATGGGGTTTTGCCATCATCGCCTTTATCGCCTTTATCGCCAGGATCTCCCTTCGCGCCAGACTCACCTTTAGATCCGTCGGCGCCCTTTAATGAACCGACTTCGATCCATTCGTTTTGGACTTTTGTATAGAATTTAAACGTATCGGTGTCGATATAGGAATCTCCGTTGCTGCCGGATTCGGAATTTGGCGCACCGCTGCCGAATAAAACGGAATGGCCGTCGGCGCCATCTTTGCCATCACTGCCTGGATTGCCATCCTCGCCATTGTCTCCGCTATCGCCTTTTTGGCCTTTGATGTTGCCTTTGCAATTCCAGACGCCTTTTTCTTTCACATAGAAATCGAAGGTTTCGGTATCGATATATGAATCACCGTCAACGCCTAAATCAGAGGCTGGCTTGCCTTCTCCGGTACGGACTGAAGTTCCGGCATCGCCTTTGGAACCGGTTTCGCCCTTTTCTCCTGTTCCGGCATCGCCTTTTTCGCCTTTGAGGTTGCCTTTGCAATTCCAAACGCCTTTTTCTTTGACATAGAAATCGAAGGTTTTGGTATTGATGTATGAGTCTCCGTCTTTGCCTAAATTATTGTCCGGAGTCTCTTCTCCGGTCAAGACTGAAGCGCCGTCTTTGCCTTGGGCTGAAGATCCGGAGCTGCCCTGAGCCGCGACGCCGGTGTCCTTGTCTCCGATCCACCAATTGCCGTTGGAACCGATATATGGGGTTTTGCCGTCGGCGCCTTTGAGGTTGCCCTTGCTCTCCCATTTTCCATCGGCTTTGACGTAGAAGTCGTAAGTATCCAAATCGATATATGAATCGCCGTTTTTGCCTAAATCTTTATCAGGAATGCCATTGCCGGTCAAGACCGAAGCTCCATCGGCGCCTTTTTCTCCGGTTGCTGGGATGTTGGTATCGACGTCGTCGATGAACCAATTGCCGTTTTCGCCGATTTTGATGCTAGGGGTTTTCCCATCCGTTCCCGGATTGCCTTGGATACCCTGCTGTCCGTCTTTTCCGTTGGTGACGGTGAAGGTTGATGAGGTCCCATCGGAATATTTTATGGTGTAAGTGTCGACGTTGTCATTGGTGTCGGTCTTGGTGATCGAAACGACGGACCTTCCATCGGCTCCTGGGTTGCCGGTGTCGCCCTTTCCGCCATCTTGGCCTTTGATGTTGCCGGCTTTGTTCCAAGTGCCATTAGATTTCACATAGAAGTCGAAATTATCCAAATTGATGTAGGAATCGCCGTCTTTGCCTAAATCTTTATCAGGAATGCCATTGCCGGTCAAAACGGAGGTTCCATCTGCGCCTTTCGGGCCGGTTTCCCCCTGCTTGCCATCAGAACCGTCTGAGCCGGAAGCCCCGGTCGCGCCTTTGATGTTACCTTCCTTGCTCCAAGCGTCATCGGCTTTTACATATATATCGTAATTGTCCAAATTGATGTATGAATCGCCGTTTTTGCCTAAGCCTGAGTCTGGTATGCCATTTCCGGTCAACAATGAGGTGCCGTCTGCGCCATCATGGCCATCGATTCCGTCTCTTCCATCGGAGCCGTTTTGGCCATCGGACCCATCCTTACCATCGGATCCGTCATCGCCTTTGTCTCCCTTGTCTCCCTTATCGCCTTTATCGCCTTTTTGCCCAGTGGCGGCTATGCCTGTGTCGGTGCTTCCGATCCACCAGTTGCCGTTGGAGCCGATATAAGGGGTTTGGCCGTCAGAGCCATCTTTTCCGGCGACGGTTATGCCGGTGTCGGAATTGCCGATCCACCAATTGCCGTTTTCGCCTATGGTTGGGGTGTTGTTAGCGTTGGCGTCGCCATAATCTAGGGCGAGGTCGCAACCCGCTAACGCCAAAAGGGAAGCTATGGATAAAATCGCCAGCTTCAATTTGGAAGAATTCTTTTTCATTAAAAACTCCTTGCTGCTTGTTAGAAAAAGTCAACGGTTAATTATAATAACCCAAAACGACATAAAAGTTACCTATTTTTCTAACTTTTCGCCAATTAGGCGTGATTCGGATGGATGTTAACGATTCGAAAAAGGAAAAAGGGATCGACTCCCTTTTCGTTTTCGGGTCTGTTTTGCCTTCTTTGGACCAGGTCACCAAAGTGGTGATTCGGATCTCGAAATAATCCGAATTTCCATTGAAGGATAGCTTTCAATATTCGACTTCTTTGCAAGCCAATCTTTCTTCGTTGGATTCGCCAACGACCTTTTTGGCTGGTCTCGGTTTTTGCGATTTCAAGAGAATAAGATGCGGAAGCGCCATCGACCATGAATTCGGCGTCTTCTAAAGAGGCTCCACCGCCGGAGACGAGTATGGCAACGGAAGCAAGACCGATTGCCTTTCTTCACATGGGTAAATTTCTTCTCGGATTATATTCCAATCATATGGTGCGTTTGTCTTTGAAAAAACAAATGATAAGGCTTTGAAGCAGAGTTTTATTCAATTAAGCTGAGTTTTAAGGTAATCTTATTTCAAATTTAATAAGGATTCGTTTATGGATTTATTGATTGTCGAAGCAAGCGAAACGGCGATTCAGATCGTTGGCTATATCGCTACGTTTTTCTGTGGGGCTGCGGCTTTGCCTCAGGTAATAAGGACCATCAAAACCAAAAGCACCGCCGAGGTCAACCTTTGGACTTTCATCGTTTTGACTTTAGGCTTCATCTTTTGGCTGATAGAGGGGATTTTGATGAACCACATCCCGATGATCATCGGCAATGCCTTCGGATCTGCATGCCAATTGACCATCATCGGATTCAAGATCTTCAATCTCGTAAGCGGCAAAGAAGGCAAAAAGAAGGATAAGGAATGCGAATAATATTCGTTAGGCATGGCGATCCCGATTATCAAACCGATTCTTTGACCGAAAAGGGATTGCAGGAGGCGAAGAAAGTGGCATTAAGATTAAGCAAGCTTCCGATAACGAAAATATATAGTTCTCCGCTAGGGAGGGCCTATCAAACCGCGGAAGAATTGTCCAAATCGATATCGATGTCGATCGAAATCAAGGATTTTTTGAAAGAGATTCCATGCGTTTATCTAAATGATAAAGGAGAGACATTCGATTTAAGGGATAGATTGCCTTCCGATTTGGAGAAAGATCCTTTTATCTATGACATCCATAGTTGGGAAAAGAATGAAAACATCAAGAATTCTTCTTTTCCTTTTTGGATGGAAAAGATTTATGTGGGGTTGGATGAATTGCTTGAACGTCACGGATATAAACGAAACGGGAAGATGTATGACGTCATCGATCCAAACCACGACGTTATAGTCATATTCGCCCATTTCGGCTCGATCTGCGCTTGCTTGTCGCACATAATGGACATATCCCCTCAATTGCTATGGCATCATTTCATTTGCAGACCATCTTCCGTTATCATCCTTTGGAGTGAGGAAAGAAGGGAAGGCAAAGCGATTTTTAGATGTTCGAATTTCGGGGATACCAGCCATTTGGCGGATGATTTGGATCCGAATTTGTCCGGGCAGTTCTGCGAATGCTATTCGGATTCAGACAAAAGGCATGATTGAAAAAGGCGGGTCCACCGCCTTTTTAGAAATCCAAACCGAATTCTTTGTATTTGCTTATTTGCTTTTTGATGATGTTGGAGGCTTCTTCGACGTTTGTGACCTCTTTGGCGTGGATCATTTCCCCGTTATTCAAAGAGAAGAGCAAGACGCCGGAATTCAAAACGGCGGCTTTATGACGGAACTGGCTTGTTTGGGCGACGTTTTTGACGAATTTGACTTCTTTGATGTCTTTGAAGGGGATCGTTATCTTCTTGTTATAGTTTTTGATGATGACGTTGTTGTCTTTGATTTCGATCACGTTTTTGAATTTGGTCAAAGCCAATATTCCCAAAGTCAGATCGAAGATGGCGAAAAGCAAAGGGAATACCAAAGCGACGAAAAACCCCTTGGGAATCTCTTCGGTGGCGTTGTCTTTCAAAGCCATTCCCCAAAACAAGGCATCGACGGCCAAAAAGATGAAGGCCATGACCAAAATCGTGATTCCCAGCATCGGGGTTCTTTTGAATGATAGGTCGGTTTTGTTGCTTTGCATCTTTTTTCTCCTCGAATAAAACCATTATACAAACACGGAACTGGATATGACTAGAAATTTAATGGAAATCGAAACTAGCTTTAGCTCTCTTGACGAAATCATTCTTTATAATGCAAATCAGTTTTTTAAGAGATTGATGGAGCAAACGAAGACTCCGCTTGGCAATCTATAAGCCACGCCACATGCGGTTAATATCATCTTGAACGATGGTTTCTTGAAATCTTCGTCGATGAGCGATTCCAATTTCAAGAGTTTTTTTCTCCTTCTAAAATACCTTCTTTGCTCCCTAGCTTGATCTCGATGGCTCCCCATCTCCCATCATCCAAATGGATTATTGCATCTACTTCCAAACCATTCTTGTTTCTATAGTGTTTGACCACTCCATTTAGAGTGTTGGCATATATTTTCAGATCACTAATCGCCATATCTTCGAAGAACAAACCGAACGTTTTTACGTCTTTAAGGAGGTCGTTTGGCGAAATATAGAGGGACCTGTAAGCTATGGAAGTATAGACAAAATGCCTTGTTGGGGTCGTTCTTATGGCGGTTTTGCTTCTTAGATTCGGAGTCCAGGCATCGATGTCTTCGATGATGAAGAGATCTTCGGCCATGCCGATATAGGAATTGAATGTTTTGATATCGAATTGAGGGCAGTTATGCCTTAGGTCCTCCATGATGGTCGAATATTAGGCTTGGCTTGATATGTTCCTTGCATAGCTTTTCAAGACGTTTTTGAAGAATTCCGGGCGTTTGTTCCGTATCTCGCGATTTTCGCCAGAACGGAAATTGAACAAGCCTTCGTAATGTTTTTTGGCGATTTCCAAAGTCATTTCCCTGTCTTCGACGATCGATTGAGGCCATCCGCCTCGGCAAACGAAGAACGCCGTGTCTTCCAATGAATAGCCTTTGTTTTCATTGAAGAAAACATAGTCTTTTTCGCCGAAAAGCCTTTTTAAGGATATCGTTCCTTTCGAATCCGATGATTCGTATAAGGACATCGGACGCATCCTGACGATCGAGATTCTGCCAGCGCCGCTATGATGGATTTCTTTGGAATCCGATGAGTGGCGCTTCCGGTTAAAATATATTCGCCGAAAGTTCCGTTTACATCGACCTCCTTTCTGATCGGGTTCCACAAATTTGGAATATTCTGCCATTCGTCGATCAAGCGTGGGAATTCGCCTTTTAACGCTATGGAGGGATCGATCGATACTATTTTTATCAAATTGTCGTCGATAAGAGAGATATTGCTTTTTTGGAAACGCCTGCAAGTCGTCGTCTTGCCCGAAAACTTAGGTCCGGTCACAAGTACCGCTCCGCTTGTTTTCAATTTCTTCTCGATTTTGCTTTCGATCAGCCTTTCGTAGTATTTTTTCATATTTCTGCCGCCATAGAAAATATAGCGATTTTATCGTTATCTTTTAATAAGATTCCCTAAGTTGGCGCATTTTAATTCCCTAAGTTGGCAAAATATAAATTGCAGCCCATAAATAGACACTTCCGAAATTTTAAAAGAAAGCGATAATCGCCATAGCCCAAAGCAAGACAAAAATCGGGCTTTTATGTACTGGATGATCTGCCGTAAGCCGTCGCGAGAAAATGCCCCATATCGAAATTTTGATTTCGAATCCCTGGAATTCACATATTGGATTAAGGCATATCGCCTAAAATAAGACAAATACAGATTACTTATGGAATCATCGACTGGTATTTTCTTTTCGAGGCAATTTTTCATGTGATCGATAGCAGTTGGCTAACTCCTTTCGCCCATGAAAATCATTCGAAACCGAGAGGATGCATTTTGCATTCGTCAACGTATCCGGCTGGATTCAAATCGATATCTTCCAACGTGTTTGCCCTGGTCCATCGATAAGTAGAGCTTGTTTGCGGTCGTGGAGCCAAAAAGATAGCTTTTCGTCGATCCTTCTGTTTAGCCTATAGCCTCTTATTCCTGATAAAAAGTGCGATTGTAAGCCAATAATTGACTCTTTGAGGGAAACTGTATTCAAAAACTTGGCATACTTTGGAAAAATTGCTGAAGTTAAGGCATCCCACACATCAGCAGCCCAAAAGCGAGTGTTTCCGAAAATCGCTAGGTACGGCGGTCGTAGCGCACGATAGATGGCGCGGTTCCGAACGGAATCCAAAGCCAAGAATATTGCCGCTGCCTTTTCAAACAAATAGATTCTTAAATGGTTTTAGTCTACTCAAAGTCTACTTTAAAGTCTACTTTTTAGTCTACTCAGTCAAAATCAATTTGTTATAAAGTTCATAATTTCAATCGATTGCATCTGTGTTTTTATAATTAAGTATCTTAAAAACGCGATTTAGTTGATAAGGTTACCTCATTGGGTCCATTTGCCATTTTTTTTGCCGCCTTCTCGTTTTAAAAGGCCGTCATTTTTCAAAGATTGAACGATCTTTTTGACACCTCCCAGGCTTAAAGAACAGCTTGTGGCAGCCTCAGACAATGTCGCATTCGGATTATTCAAGAGGAACGTAAGGACCTTTTTGTGCGATTCGATAAGCCTACTCGTATCTTGCTCTAGTCTCTTTCTGAATATCACTGCATCGGGAACGTAGGAAAACGGTATCGTAACCACGATCATATCAGAATCGAAATTAAAGGCCTTCTCGGTGTAATTATTGACGATAGTAGGGACGCCATGGCCGCTTTGCTCGGCGAAGGAGGAAAGCGAGAAAATATTGAATAGAGCTTCGTTGACTGGCTTGCTACGCCCTTTGAAGAATTCTTCTTTGCTCATTCCAAAAGGCGGCTGGCCATATGAAGAAACCTCGATCCTATCATCATAAATAAAGACGGATGGAGGAAGCATGTGGATCCAATCGTTATGCACGATAGCGTTGATCCAAGCCTCTCTGAAAGATTCCATGTCGAAGAGAGACGTTTCTTTTCGCAATCCTTCGGTCAGATCGGTTTTAGTCACGTTGAGGCTGCCTATGAATTCAAGAACCATCTTGCAAGAACATAGCAAACACCTCCTGCCATATTCGGTCCTCTCCGACATGGATGTTTTGTCTTTCCCTTTGAAACGGACGACTTTGATAGAGATGTTGTTATCATCTGACAATAGATAGGCAACCAGATTGAATTCGTTTTTGGAATTCAATAATCCGAAATTGCCTAGGAAATCCTTGCCATCGCGGTAATGGATTCCGTTGCCTATGAAATATTCCTTCAAATAGGAAAAAGAAAGATCTTGATAAGAAGATTTGGTTTCCCTCATCACATCATAGGACCCAGACACGATCGCCCTTCTTATTGTTTGGTTATCCATCAGATCGTCGGATTTGACGTTTCTTATATAATATCTTCCATCGCAGCTATATGGCACATCATTGCCACGAGCCTCGACTTTTATGAATTTATTTCCGTCCTCGTCGGATGAAACGCTTACTTCATAAGCAAATTTAGGCTGAACGAGAATAGCGATTCTTTCTCTTATATCGTCAAGGGACCTTTTGCCCAATTGGAGCCCTTTGACAGTGCCGTCATCGTATGTGCCAAAAAATACCGTTCCGACGAAATGCTTGTTTAGCATAGCCGTCAAGGATTTGATGCCTTTGTCTAATTGAGACAGGCTCTCTTTGTTTTCGAGAAATTCGCTTTCGCTTCCGACATTCATCGTCTTTTTCCTCCGCTTCATTAGTCTACTTTTTAGTCTGCTCAAAGTCTACTTTAAAGTCTACTTTTTAGTCTACTTTGCCGATTTCATAAGGCCAGATAATAATTTCAATAGAGAAGAAAAGATTCTATGTTTGCTTATTAATGGGTTTATAAAAGCGTTTGAGTTCGTAAAGGATAAGATGGATAGGATCCTAGAATTAAAGTCTACTTTAGATCCTTATGTGCGATTCTAATGATCGGCAGCCATCCATTTATTTGACGTCCAAATAAAGGATGTGGTTCTTTTGCATATTGAGATTGCATTCAAGAGTATAAGCGGTCGTTCCATCGGCGGCTGTTTCTGCTACGTATTTAGCGACTACGACACCGGTGCCTCGATCTAACAAACGATAATTCAACAAGAGCTCTCCATTATAAGCTGAAGACCCGCCGATCTCGTTCCTTAAGCATTCATCAAGGCTCAAGGTTGGGTTTATGGTAGTCGAACGATCTTGGCTTGACAAGGATTTCCCTTCGGCATAAAGCCTATCGAACAACAATTTGGCGCCTGAAGAGGTCAAACCACTCGAATCGAAGCTATGATCGACGAATTTTCCTTCTTCTGGATCGGTTAGGTTTTTATCGAAGACATATAAAAAGAGCTTATCATGACGACGCATGTAGATGTCGTAGGTATTGGTCTCGGTGTTGTATTTGAGCATGATGTCATAGATGTCTGCGTAATCCGAAGACTTGATTTTGAACATATGGTAGGTGACGCCTTTATCATCGGTCTTTTCCACCGATTCTATATATCCGTTGTTCCCTAACGCATTAACATAGATGTCTTCTTCTTTGATGTCGGTCTTATCTCCCGGGTCGGATATCATATATTCGTATTGGCATTGAGATGCGGTCGAATACTTATACGAGGTTGAATAAGAATCGCCGAATCCGATGACGAAATAGGAAGAATCGTCGGTAAGGTCAACGTTTTTGATGAAATAAATATAAGGGTAATCCGAACTTAGGTCGGAACCTTCGATTACGTATTTGCCTCTGGACGCTTCGCCTTCATAAAGGTCGTTTTTGTTCCTCCAAAGGTCACGCCCATGTTCGTAATCGCTATTTAGGTAGGAATCGAAATCGCTTGGCAAAGAATCGGTGACCATATATCTTGGTTCGTCGATCTTTTCGAAGACGACGACCGTTGGTGAGCATTTTAGGTAATAGGCTTCGCTGGTGGTATCGGCAGAATCAAGGTTCTCGCTCACTTTGTCGGTTATTTGAATGAGCCTATGGCCTTTTAGGGAGGAGAAGGCCCCGTTCATGGCTTGGGTGACGATATTATCGTAGAAAGAATCGAAGGTTGCTTTGTATTCCGCGACGTTATCGCTGGTTAGTTCGCTGTCTTCGAAGCTGTAATTCGCGATGAAGACATGGAAGGAATATAAGCCTTCCCCGTATTTGTCGATGAGGTTCGTTTTGATGGAAGCCGCGTCCAATTTGTATAAGCTCCACCAATAAGTGCCCCAATTGGATGGGGTACGGTTGTTAAAATCGATGTTTTGGGATCTGAAATTCAGCTCTGATATGTTGGAGGAATCGATATCGATGTTGTTATAGTTAAACATCCTTATATATTGGCTTTTCAACAAAGAGACTTCGGTTGAGGTTCCGTTCTCATCGTAAGCAAAACAGCCGGATCCGTTGTCATAGACGTCGCTATGGAACAACGGATAGCGATAAACATAGTTATCGGAAGCGTCCGTTATAAGCAGCTGCTCAGCGGCACCGCCGCCGCTCGTATAGGAATTGGTGGCGTTCATTTTCTTTCCGTTGCTAAAGTATGGGAATAATCTGATAACGTTGTTGCTATCGGCATATTTGGATAAATCGGACAATTTGTCGAAATAGGCGCTTCTTGGGACGGGCTGAAAAGCCTCCCCGATGGTGTTTTCGCCCCATTCTTGAGTGCTTTTTTCGGTCGAATAAGGATAAGTCGGGTTATCGCCATCCGGGTTTTGGACATAAGTCCATTCGCATAATGAATAGTTATGCCAATCATTTTGGCTGCCCATAGAAGTGAAGACGTTTTGCAATGCTTTTTCCAAAACCGAGGAAGTAAGTTCGTTTTTGATCGTCAGTTTGATCGGGATGTATCTTCCGGTGTTGGTCTCATCCAAAGCATCCAAATTAGGGATCGTCCCCTTGACCATTCCGGTTACGACGCCATCATCGTTTCCGTCCCTTACCGTTTGCCCATAATAATAGCAATCTCCCCAGCAGCCTAAACGGTCGGTCGAATACTGGTTTCTGCCGTTGAACCTTTCGTATCTGTTGGAATCGCTGGTACAGATATTGAATTCCTCTCCTGGCACGCCCCAAGTACGTTTTTTATCGGCATCTAGAGATTTGTAGCTAGCCATATAGCCATCATCGTCATTGTAGGCTTTATAACCGTCCGTTTCGAAAACGCTGGTTGGGAAATTCGCGCCCATATATCTTCTATAAGCGCCGTCATAAGTGACTTCGGCGCCGATGATTTCGGAATATTTGCCGGTGTTTTCGCTTAATTTGTATAAAGTGTCTCCGTCATCGTTGGTGACGATGTTTCCGAATTCATCCAAGTTTGGTTCTTTGTAGCCGAATTGTTCTTCTGGCTTATAGGCCGTATTGCCGTTAAGGTATTCGCTATAAAGATGGAGATAGGAAGCCGATGGAAAGAAATAGATAGTGTATGTCCTTCCTTCTTTGTCTATAGCGTTCTTCCCGAAATCGTAGTTTTCTTCGATATCGTCGATCAAAACGTTGTCTTTTATTGAAGTGTCGGCGTTTTGCTTGTTGTCGAAATAGAAATAAGATAAGCCAAAAGACGTTACGGATAAAACGCCGATCGTCAGAAGAAACAATATTTTCCTAAACGGCTTAATCATCTTCCCTCCTCTCACAAAATAACGAATTTGATGTTTATGGTTGCGTCCTTTAAGGCTTTATGGAGATTCGAATATTTCTCTTCCGTAAGAGGTTTTGCGTCAACGCTCGAATATTCGATCGCCTTTCTTAGGCTAAGGGTGTATTTGAAATAACCGTATGGGTCTTCCGCGGTGGCATCCGTTATGTTTTCCATTTCTGAAGCGAAATCGTAACCGCCTTCGGTTTCGGTTGCGCTTTGGTATTCATCCGTCAGCTTCACATAGGCGGGGAATAAGGTCCCACCGAAAGAGATGAATAGCTTGAAGTTCCCTCCCTCGATAGAATCATTTTCATCCGCCAAGGAATATTTAAGGATGACTTTATCATCGTTGAGGTAGGAATTGTCTTTTTGAAGGGTGTAGAAATCGATGCCATCCCTAAGATTTTCGCCTTCTCCCCTTCCTTCTGAGAAATACATCTTATTTGGGGAGGATAGAATCGAGATTGTGCCTTTGGTGACATCCGAAACCGTATAGACCGAAATCTGCTTTTCGTTGATCTTTAGGTCCTCATGCCCGAAATACCAGCTAGAAAAACCGCTTCCGATTATAACTAAGCCACCGATTATAGGCAGCGTTATGGCCAAAGTTTTGTTCTTAAGCATAGTTAATTGCCACCGTTATCGTAAGCTTCCGCCAATGCCAATTTCCTCTTTTCGTATTCTTTTTCCAAAGAGCTTTCTGAAATATCGAAAGCGAACAAGAAGATCGTTGTGCTGGTTAAAGCTATGATGCCTGCCGTGCTTTTGAAATAAGTTATAGCGACGCCTAAACCATAATTCTGGTAGCCGTCATAGCGGCCGATTATCTTATCTTCCGTAACGGCTGATTCCCAATAGTTCGTCCCAGAGTTGGAATCGCCCCTCATCGTGAAATAGCATTTCTCGTTTTCGAAGGTTATATGGATGACCCTATGGACGATCGTATCGCCGCTGGAATTCTTAAAAGCGATGACATCATATAGTCTAATGTCCTTGGCTTCCACTTTTTCGATCCCAATCATGCTGTATTGGGCGATTTGGTTGGTTAGATCATGTTCCTTAAGGTAAAGGTTGCCTTCATAGGCTTCTTCCATCGATCCGGTCTGGATGACCATATAGGTCGTATCCTGGATATAAAAGTGATCGTTATTTATCTTATAGGAGGCAACGACGCCGATCAAAGCAAAGAGAATCAGATATAGCAAAATGGAAAAAGCCCTTCCGATTTTTCCTCTTTGTTTTGCCTTCTCTTTATCGTCGTTTACATAGGTGAGCAGCTTGCCATCATAGATAATCGGCTCTTCCTTTATGCAAGTATGCGCGAATCCATCGTTGATTTGCTCGTTCTCTTTTTCGGGACAAGAAGCAGAAATATCGCCAGCCATTTCTAGCTTGAGGCGATATTTCTTCTTTAGTTGTTCCAAAAGTTTCTCATCTTCGTGTCCATAGCTTATGTGCTTCTTTTTGTAGATCGCATATAAGGTGAAGAGGATGGTGAAAGTTATCGCAAGGGCAATGATGACGATCAAAGAGACGTAAAACGCGATTTCAATTAATTTATGCGATCCGTTCATTTTAAGTCTCCGAGATTGTCCTAGCTATTATTCGTTGACGTTAAAGGTATATTCAGCAGTCAAAAGAGGATCGCTGCCAAGATTGGTCTTCATGGCCTCATATTCGTCTTTGCTGGTTGGCTTGCCGCCATCTTCGGAATGAGCCTTGTATTGAAGCAAAGCGTTAACGCCGGCGTCAGTTGTCGCTGCATTGAAATCGAACGCGCGTTTGACATCAGCGGATTGTTCCTTGGTGAAATCGACTACGTAGGTATAAGTGATGACATTGCCATCGTTTGTCAAGGTAGGCATGACAGAAGAATAATCGTCGGTAGCGTTATATAAACCAGACGCAGCGAGATTATAGCCGTTCTTGAATTCGACGTATTTTTGGGCCGCTTCGCTTAAAGTCAAAGTAGCAGTGAAAACGCCTTTCGTAACGCCTGCGTCATGAAGGGTTGTGTAGTCTCCGAGAGTGATAGAATATGTGGCGCCGATAGCAGTGATCTTAGTTCCGAGATTTTTGTCGGAAACAGTTCCGTTAACATCATTGATCGAAAGGCCATATTCGACATTGTCCTTATTTGCATATCCGCCTTGATCGAAAATAATATAGAGGTTTTGGTCTTTGTTATTGTCTGCCAAGGTTCCGATTTCTGCGTTTAAGTCGGTAACGTAGTGATTGACAGTGTGACTACCTTCTAATTCGTCGGCTTGGAAGTACCAGGCAGAGAAGCCGCTTCCAACGATGGCCAAACCGCCCGTGATGGCGATTAAGCCCACCAAAGTTTTTCTTT
Source organism: uncultured Eubacteriales bacterium (assembly GCA_963652335.1). Classification (GTDB taxonomy): domain Bacteria; phylum Bacillota_I; class Bacilli_A; order RFN20; family CAG-826; genus UBA4951. The sequence goes on from CAVJSS010000015.1 coordinate 14,850, forward strand.
TCATTTTATTTTTCTCCGTTTTTCCGCATAAGGCATAAGGCACGATGAACCTAGGCTCTTTGCGGTGCAATATGATTGTATTTCAGAAGATGAATGTCAAGCCACTTTTTGAACTTTTTTGAGATGATATCGAATATTTTTGATTTTATAAGTTGCTTATTTTCGTCGATTGAAAATATGATTGTTTTGAAATAAGGATTCGATATAGCACCGATATCAGCAACTTTTTGAGTCGTTTTTTTCGGAGCTGAATCTCAGTCAATCGAAATTAGCCTATTCCAAGAGAGAAAAAAATCCAAAAAAATCTTCTAAAATGCGAAAAACTTTCCTGGATTTTTATGTCAGCAAGTGACGAAAAGGAGGGAAATTTTCAAATTTCGGAGAGCTTGAGCATTTCACTTGCATTTTCACCGAAATAGGGCTTACATCACTCGCCGATATGATATTTGACAAGGATAATGTCCCTTAGATAGAGGCAAACGTCTTCCACGTTTTTGACATATTTTATGCGGATTATTTTGCCAGTTCCCAAAGTGATGACGATCGTGCCGGATTTATAATCCATGCTTCCTAAGCCGCGCCTGGCATTGGAACTCATCGAATTCACCCTATAACGGATGTCTTTGATGTCCTTATAAGGAATCTTTTGTTCTTTGTAAACGTTGATTATGAGATTGTTGTTTTCTAGCCTTATGACTTCCTTTTCCATAGCAAAGAAAAGGATTGAGGAAAGCGAGAAGGCGATAGTTAGGATCAGGCAAAGGATCGCCATCGACAAAAGCAAGGGATCGATTTCCTTTTTGGAGGCGGATAGACTTATCCAAAGCCAGATATCGGTTCCTAAAAAGCACAGAAACAAGAAGGCATAGAGATATCCATACCAGCTCACCCTTTTGAAAGAATTCCTTTTTTCCATTTGTTTTCCCCATTCAAACGAAAGATGAATCACTCAAAGAAATCGAAAACGAATTCGTTCGTTATCTTATATGTCTTATTTTGATATCCAAAGATATCCTTGGAATAAATTGACAATTTGTCAGATAGTTTGTTCCAATCGTCGATATAATATTTCGGATCGGATAAGATTTCGCTTGATTCGTATTCTTCGAATTCGATGTCATTTAAATAATCGATGGTTTTGAAAACGGAGTCATCGGATACGTTTTTGACTTCGCATTCATTACTTGATCCATAAGTTATGAATTTATATGCCGTTCGGCTTGGGTTTGACAAAGAAAGCGATCCAGGGATTGAGATGAGCTTGCAATAGAGGTATTTGACGTTGGCTTCTTCTAGGTAGATAAAGCCGTTGTCGAACCTTAACGAATGGATCTCTCCGTTGGAATAATATGAATATTGACCGTAACTGCCGCCCGATACTGCATAAGCGTAGGAATCGACTATCATCAATTTGGAATTGAAAAGATTGAAGAAACCGCTTATGTCCTTCTTATCCGATGAATAAGTTATGCTTTTCAAGGATCCCGGAGCCACTCCGATGGCGCCGCATTCGTAAGATATTTGATCGACGTCTTCTTCTTTTATGGCTTTGGTCCAAGAAAAGAATGAAGACAATTCATATTGGTATTTCTCGTATTTATCGGAATAATCGTCGCAAATGACCTTCAAAGATGAGGTAAATTTGCCAACGGAGAAATTGATCTCGTAGATTCCGCTTCTTGAAAAGGTGGCCAAATAGGTTGAACCTAAATCGTCATCTAGAGAGTTCTGATGGCTGAATGTCCCATAGCTTGTATAACAATTTCCGTTGATTATGTTGGAATAGGCATCTAAGAAGGTGACGCAGTCGCCTTCGAAATGAAGGGATCTTGAACCAGTATGAATCGGAGAGACTCTAAAATAGAATTTGTTTAATGTCGTAACGTAATAAACCGGCTTGGAATCTCGATATTCCATAGGGCATTCAACTACTTCTCCGCCATAATCAAGGCTAAGGGAACCTTCGATTCCGGTTATCTTCGGGATCGAAAGGCCGCACGAAGCTAGGCTTGAAGCGCTAGCAATCAGAAACGCAAACAAAAGCAGATTTTTTTTCTCATACAAACATTATCTATCCGAAAGCCATCCAAATCCATACGTTTTCGGGGAAAGCATCAATAACCTCCGTTGATACGCGATTTGATGTTTACTGGGACCATCAGGTTCCAGCCCTTATCAAGGCTCGTTCTTTTGAATTCGCCCTTCATGAGATAATTCGTCTTGTTCGTTAGATGGGATTTGCACTTATCGAAGAAATCTTCAGACAGTTTCAATTGATCGTTATATATCTCAAGCAAATAGCCGACCTTTTGATATAGGAACATTTTGTTTTGTTCTTCCAAAACATCGAGCAACTTAGCTTCATTAAGATATTTCACCTGTTCAAGGGCGTTAAGCACTTCCTCGATTCCACCTGCAAGAT
>CAVJSS010000016.1:0-16902 GCA_963652335.1 uncultured Eubacteriales bacterium
AATACCCTTATAAAAGTTAGATGTTATCTCGCTTTATAAGGGTTTTTATTCTTTTACAAGTCGGAAAGACAGGATTTTATGCTTCGTTGGTCCTAGTTTTAATTAGCCAGAGTTATAAAGATTGCCGGGCTCTTTGTTTTGCTGGCATGCATGTTATTTTTAAAACGCTCATTTCTAGATGTTTCTAGATAATTTTTAGATGTTCTAGATACAAATGCTGTCATAGAGCCATCTTGTGTATTTTGGAAAAAGATGGTTTTAAGAAATTGGAAGTGGCCAAAATCATTTGAGCCCGGCTATTCACGTTTCCAAACCGGCCTTTCCAGTCTTTGAAGGCATCGTTTTTAAGTTGGCGGTGAAAATTGGTCAGCAAAAAGCACAAATATGGGCCAATGCATGCTATAAATATGGGTCAGCTATATTGAAAAATACCGGTCAATAATCTTATTAAAGTATGCGATGATATCGTTAAAAACGGTTGGAAGGCCCCTCTCATCAAATGCGTTATTTATGGTGTTGGGAATAAAGCATATAAAAATGAAAACGGAGTATACATTCTGCCTATTATGGCTTTAAAAGATTGATGATATGCGCCTAGAAATCGCTTTGAGGCGTTATCTGAGGCTTGAAACTCTCTCTCCTAGTCTAGAATGAATTGACTGAATTTTAAAACCATTTTTGAAGGAGAGATTATGAACAAAAGAAGATGGATGTCTGTTTTGTCATTTCCGTTGCTTTTTGGTTGCGTCGGTCTTGCGTCATGCACATATCCAGGAGATGTCGTTCAGACCGAAGACAAAAACATTACTGAAATAGTTTATACTGGTCCTGATCATTTTTATGCCGGAGAATTTGACACTTCCAATATTATGATCGTAGTAACTTATAGCGATGGATCGAAAAAGACCGTTACTGTAACAACCTCGATGGTCCCAGAGAGTGAACATTATTGTTTGAATAGGCCTGGAACATATCAAATTACAATATTGTTTAGAGGCAAATCGTTCGGTTTTTCGAAGCGTCGTTTCAAAGGCGAAAGTTCTGATAAATCGACAAAAATAGAACAATGCGCTTTTTGTGGCATACAAGCCTCAGCATCCGGGACTGCTATTATTTTTGACTACATAGGTCTAGAATAAATCCCGGAAAAGGAGGCTGTTATGGTCATAACTTTTGTGTGCGATGTGCTTGGCAAAGAAAACAACGGAACCACTATTGCCACCATGAACGTCATTAGGTCTATGCAACAAAAAGGACATACAGTCCGCATAGTCTGCCCGGATGAAGATAAAAGAGGCATGCTTGGATATTACATCCTTCCTCATATCAATTTCGGCCCATTTAATGCCTATGTATCGAATAATGGAGTGACATTGGCCAAAGCCGATGAAGAGATTTTAAGATCCGCGATAGAAGGATCTGATCTGGTTCATTTCAATCTTTGTGGCGAAGCTTCTGCCATGGCGGTGGGCATCGCTCATGAGATGGGAATTCCATGCACCGCATCCCTTCATTCCCAAGCGGAGAATTTCACTTCCCACGTTGGGCTGGAGAATTTGGAATTAGCCAACAAAGTCGTATACAAAGAATTATACAGAAGGCTGTTTTCCAAAGTCGACGCGATCCATTATCCAACCCAATTCTTGCGTGATGATTTCGAAAAACGCGTCGGAGTTAGGACAAATGGATATGTTATTTCCAACGGAGTCCGAAGCGACTTCCATAAGATCAAGGTTGAAAAGCCAGAAAAATACAAAGATAAGATAGTCATCCTTTATTCAGCTAGACTGGGACCCGAAAAGGATCATACGACATTGATAAAAGGGATTCAAAAATCCAAATATTCAGATAAGATCCAACTAATTTTATGCGGCACTGGCCCATTAGAGAAAAAGATCAGGAAGATGTGCGAGAAACTTGCTAATCCAGTCGACATCGGATTCCATTCTCACGAAGATATGATAAAGATAATCAACTATTCCGATCTTTATGTCCATAGCTCGGTCATCGATTTAGAAGCCATCTCGGCTTTGGAAGCGATTGCCTGCGGTTTGACGCCCATCCTAAGCGATTCCAAGCAGGCTGCAATAAGGTATTTTGCTTTAGATCCGATGAATTTATTCAAACATAAGAACCCCAAGGATTTGGCTAAGAAAATCGATTATTGGATCGAACATCCAAAAGAAAAGAAAGCCAACTCTAAGAAATATCTGGGATATTCAAAGAGATTCGATTTCGATTTAGCGATGGATGCGATGGAGGAGATGTTCGTCGATACGGCCAACTATTTTCATTACGACAACACCGAGAACTTCATGGAAACTGTTTATAACGAAAAGAAAGAAGACTAAAAAACCGCTTGGCATTATCGTCCAAGCGGTTTTCATAGTCCATTTAGTTCTTCGATAATGATTTGGAACCTTTTAGATCGGCAACCAAGATCAAGATTCTCCAAATGATTTCAAGTAAGGCAAGGATCAAATTATTGATATATTCGATGTTATAAAGACGGAAGAGCTTTTTCATCATTTGAATCTCTTCTTCAGTGGCCAAACCTTCTTTTCTGACAATGTCATAGGCTCTTTCTTGGGCTTTCTTTTCTGTTTTGAGTTCAAAAATCTGAAGGGCGAAGCTAACGATATAAAGAAGGAAGCCGACTCCAGTGAAGATTATCGTGCACAATCCCGAAGAATTGGTGAAGACGAAGATATCCAACAACAATCCGATGATGATCAATGGGACGAAGGCCAAAGGCCCGAAAAAGGCGATAGGCGTCAAGATTATGCGAGTACGCATGGATGGATCTTTCTCTTTATCCATGATGGCCAATGATGATTTTTGGGTGGCCATTGCCATTGAGGAAACGGAATCCTTTTGCCAAGTCAAACGGCGGAGGCGGACTTTATGGAAATAATGAGAATAAGAATTTCCGAACAACAATGATCCGGTTTTGGTGACGGCGATGTTATTTAGCCCATTGTCATCAAGGATTTTCCTAGCTATCTGTTCGCCGGTTCTTCCGGTTGAGTTGGCTTGCTTGTTATAACCTACGTATTTGATGGCTAAATAAATCGATACGCCGATCGCCCAAATCGAAACGGCGATGATTAGGATAGCGACTATCAAAATCGCAATATGAAGTGGGTTGCAAGGATCGAATATCTTATCGATCCCGGCAGCTTCTGATTCGGTTAAAAACATACTATAGGCTCCTTTTTGAAAAAGTTTACACTTTGCGAGCCGTTATATCCACATAGTGATATAATCTAGCCGGACAAAATTTCGAAAGGAGAATTCTTATGAAGAACAAGAAATTATATGTCTTGGCTTTAGTCCCTATGCTTCTTTTGACTTCTTGCGATAAAGAAATCACCAAAGAAGAAGCAGCCGCAAAAGCCGCCAACATTCAAACAGCCCAAAAAACCACGACCTTCAACAGCCTCAAAACCACTGTGGAATATTCAGCTAAGACCGTAAGCGGATCCACTAGCATGAAATACATCTTGGCTTTCGACAAAGAAAACAAATTCATCTCTTTCAAGATTTCCGGAAGCTATGCCTATGGCGAAAACAAAAGCGAATCATCAGCCAAATATTATGTATTCGTAAGTGAAACTGAAGGTTTGGTTGCCGCTAAAAACGTCGATGGCAAAAAGACCTATACTGCCATCAACTATACATTTGACGACAAGTTTGATGATATCATCGACAAATTCGATGATATGACTCCGGATTCACCATTGGATGCGGATGATATCCTAAGCGATGTCAAAAACGGAAAAGACATTTCCAAATCCATGAATGCCGCTTTCTCTGGATTTGGGACTGCCGTCACCCTTTCTGCCGATTATGCAGTTACCTATTTCTCCAATTCCTCTTCTTCCTTCGGCGTTGCCGTTTCGGTCAACTCAAAAGCCGAAACCAAAAACGTCTATACCGCCAGCGGCGAATCAAGGGTCGAATGGAACGACAACCTTTTATCCAAAGTCTCTTGCAAAGCCAAGTTGACCATCAATAAGAACGAATATAGCTTAAAGGTTTCCCAATCGAACAAATACAACACCAAGGTCACCGAGAACGTCAATCTCGACAACTACACAAAAGCAATAACCTTCGCTGATTGAAACAAAAGGCCAAGTTCACCGCTCGGCCTTTTTTTTATTCGTGTTGGTTTCTCCCCTTTCCGCGGTTGGAAATTACGACCTGATTGAACGGGATGTTGATCTTGTTCTCATTGAAGATCAAATACAGTTCGCGGATCATATCGCGTTGGACTTGATAGATGTCTTCCTCTTTGCATTTGGCGACGATCAAGAGATTGACGCTTGAGGCGCCTAATTCGCTAACGCCCTTATAGAAAGGTCCGTCGGTTATTCCCTTGACGTTCTCTTTGATTCGAGGGAAATTGTCATTCAAGACTTTTTCCACTCTTTCCAAGGATTCGCTATAATCGATCGAAACGGTGACCTTGGCCACGGATAGCTGATTCGTTTGGTTGATTACGTTTTTGACGTCGCTATTGTTGATGGTTTTGATATTGCCTCCGGCATCGATCAGACGAGTTACGCGGATTCCGATGTCTTGAACGGTGCCACGCCACCCATCTATGGTGACAATGTCTCCGACTTCGTATCCGCCTTCAAAGACCAAAAAGAAGCCAGCCAATATATCGGCGATCAACGATTGAGCCCCAAGTCCTATGACCAAGGTTAGGATTCCGGCGCTGGCAAGAAGGGTCTTGGTGTCCACTCCAAGCAAGGAAAGGATGAGCAAAATGATGATGAAGATGACTATCCATTTCAAAATCGAAGTGAGCATTGACATGATGGTCAGCATCTTGGCGTTGCGTTTGAATCCCAAGGCGCTGAATAAGGTTATGGCCCTTAAAACAAAGGCGGCAAGAACTACGATCTCACAGCTTGATATTATCTGATTCAAACGAGTGACTATGCCATCGATGAACGAATTCCCGGTTTCTTCCAAAGACGAAATCCAAGCGGATACGTCCTTTTCATACACTATTCCCAATATCGCCAATACCGCAAATATCAGCAAAAACAAATCGCCTATCCTTAATTTTCCCTTCAACTTGAATTTCATATCATCCCTCCATTATTTGTTCAACGTGACCGAAACATGTTCTTGGCAGTCTATGATGGCGATTATCTTATTCGCTGCTGAATTGTTTTCAAAGAATGACAAAGATGCCACTTTGACGGAGCCAGATCTTAATGATTCTTCTTTTTGGGAAGATTCGCTTTCCGATGATGCATCATCATCGCCATTGAATGAACAACTTAAAGTCACGCCAGCAGTTCCCGCTACCAAGAAAGTGGCCAAAAAAGTCTTTGTGACGTCCATCAAAGACGTTTTGGATATCGTTTCGGTCGATGACGAACTTTCCATCGATTCAAAAGAGTCCGGATTGAATTCGTTTATGCTGCCATTGAATTCCTCTATGGAAGGAGCGGAGCTTGTTTCGTTTTCGCTGAATTCGTTTTGAACCATATTTTCTACCGCTAATAGGATAACACTCTAGGGAGTGAAAATGGGCTGTTTCTTAAATATTTAGTTTCCTTTTCTTTTCGGATTGTCGTTTGTCAGCCTTGTTAATGTATACTTATTCCATGAAGAAAAGATTTATACCCCTTGTGGCGCTCGGCTCTTTGCTTGGAGCGGTTGTCGTTTTCTTTGGATTGGATTGGGCCATCAACACCTGTCATCTGCCAAACGAAGAAACATATACTAACGTAAACTGGATGGATGATATAAAAGATGATAGCAAGTTATCGGAAATCATAATGCCAGGAGCTCATGATGCGGCGACTGATGGGATGATGTTTTTAGGAGAAACCCAGCACAAAGACATAAATAATCTATTGAAAGGCGGAACCAGGTATTTGGACATCCGCGTAAGAAAGACGAAGAAGAATGAATATGTCGTTTACCACGATATATTCGACGGAAGGCCATTCGATGAGGTCTGGAAGGAAATAAAGGATTTCATAACAGCTAACGCATCGGAAACTTTGATTTTGGATTTCCAGCATTTCGATAATGGGGCGGAAGAATACGTTTGCTCGATTTTGGATCAAGATAGCTCTTTCCTTATAAAAAACGAAACGGGCGATTCTGATTTGGAATTCGTCGATTCGATTACCTTGGGCCAATCAAGGGGAAAGATGCTTGCTTTGTTTGGAGAAGGCAAAGAAACCCAATGCCAAAGGAATTACATCTTCGGCCGCAACAACGACTCTTGTTCGAAACTTGGGATGGCATTGGATAGCTATTACGATGACGATTACAAAAAGTCATCCGCGAATCTCATAAAGAACATTATCCCGGAAAACTATAACCGAATCGAAAGCAAAATCAAAAACGAAGGCAACAAAGGCTTGTTCGTCCTTCAATGCCAATTGACGGACGGCAAAAAGATATTCGGCCCTTATAGCAGGGAAATGACCCATGATAGCAACATGTCGAAATACATTCAAAATATCAAAGACGATGCCCGCAGATTGAATCTGACGAACATCATAATGAGAGACTTCCTAACCAACGAAAAAATCAGCGAGATAGTCAAACTGAACCAATACAAAAAACTTACGAAATAAAGAAAAACGCGTCGCATCTGACGCGTTTTGATTTATAAAGAGCTTTTGTCGAATTTCGAATTGGAACTTGAATATGATAAAGCTGATACCGTCTTCTTGCTTCTTATATAGTCTGCCGTGATTTCTCTATATTCGTACGCCTGTCCATCTTTTTTAAGTTCGTCGATTTTTTGGAAGGAAGGGAAATAGTTATATTCGTGGTTTGTGTTCATATGGTATGCAAGGTAGTCGATGCAGGCTATCACATATGTCTTTGTGTTGACGATCGTGCCGGTGAAATTCGGATTTTTGGCAATATATTGGGTGTTGTAACTTGTTTCCTTTTTTATTTCCGAACCTTTGACTTTGCAAATCACGATCTTATTTTCAAATGGGACTGATTTCATCAAATTGGCGTATGTCATATTTCCTTCTTCTGGATATGCACGGACGCTATTGGTTATCGCGACTACCGGATCGTATCCTTCGTTTAGAGATTCTTCTAACATCGCATCCGCCACTAAGTTGGCGAAATCACTGCCGAAATCACCATCCAATTTGCCTAAGACCTCAGACCCGACGGTTTCGGTTTCGGAAACATATTCGTTATAGCAATCTTCCAATTCCTTGTCATAGTCGCTTCCGATTTCAGTGACGATGTTTTCCCAACTTAAGACTCTTCTGATGGATTTGGCGACGTTTTTATTTGAATCGATCGTCAAAGTTATCTTGGATACGTTTCTGCCATTGGAATTGTTTTGTGTAAACACGACTCCGTTTTCGGTCGCGGTTTCCGAAGTGTGGGTATGTCCGCAGAAGACGGTGTCGACGTATTTCTTTTTGCTTACTGGAGAGACGTCGGTCAATCCTTGGCCTAATATTTGGTCTTGGGCGCCATGATAGGTCAAAAACACCAAGTCGCATTTTTCTTTGGCTTTCAACGTATCGGAGACTTCTTTTACGATAGAAATCGGGTCAGCAAAGGTTATGTCATTGACATTATTGGAAGTTATGGATGTCCATTGATCGGAGCCAATTGCTCCGACAAAACCTATCTTCAAACCGTTTTCTAAGACTTTCGTGCTATATAAATCTCCGAATTTATCGACTCTTTCGTTTGTTGCACTTTTGGTTACATCATCCCATTTATAGACATTCGATGATAGCCAAGGCGTTTTGTATGAATATTCGTTTCTAGCGGCTAATGCGGCTAGATTTTCTTGCCCCCAATCGAATTCGTGGTTGCCTAAAGTGAAAGCGTCGAAGCCGATGATGTCCATGGCGTCAGTCAAGAATCTGCCTTTGTTCCAATTCGATTCCAAAGACCCTTGGAACATATCTCCGGAACTGATCAAAAGGGTGTTCTCTTTTTTGCCTTCGTTTTTCAAAAAGGTGCCCAAACTCAGCAATCCCATCTCCTCGCTGTATTGGTTTTGAACTATCGCCCCATGGAAATCGTTGATCGAATATAAATTTATCGTCGTTTCGTTTCCGTATTGGGAAGACGAATCGGAAGAAGCGTCGTTTGATGAGCCGCTATTGGAGGAACCTGAGTCGAATATGCTGCATGAGCTAGATAAAATCGCCGACAATATAAGCGATACGACCATCGAATGCCTTTTCATAAAAATTCCCCCAGCTTATGTCTGCCAATATGATACGCAAAGAAAATAAATCTTTCACCCAAAAATGGCTTATAAGGGACTTCCTACGCGTTTTCATAAAATCTGCATGCCTGCATGTTTATGCATCAAAACCCATCGATCATCAAGTGTTTTTTCCTAATAAGGAAATGTTCGAATCTTTGGTTTGTTTTATCTCTTTCCAACCGCTTATAATAAGGCCATGAACAAACTACTCAAACGTATAAGAATTGCCTCATTGACGATTGTTCTTATCGAAATCGTCCTCGGAGTGCTCATAGCTCTATTTCATTTCTTCAATTGGACGGATTTCAATACTTGGTTCGGCGAAGATGGCCTTTTGATTTTCATGGCCGTTGTCATCTTTGTCGATTCGATCGCCACATGGGCTTGTTTGGCTCAAATCCATAAAGCCAGGCATCGTACTGACGAAGAGATAGCCGATGTCATCGGTAACGAGATCCAAAGTGCCTTCACTTTCGGCGGTCTTGGGATCTTGGCAACCGACGATAACGGAAACATCCTTTGGCAGAACAATCTTTTCACCCAAAGGCAAATGGAATTGTTGGACACCAATATATTCAGCTGGCATCCGGAACTTTCCGAATTGATCAACGCTCCGACCAGCAAAACGGTGAAGATAGACGAAAAAGGAAGGAATTACGAAGTCAAATATTTGGCTGAGCCTCGCGTGTTCATTTTCCGCGACCGCACCGATTATGACAATCTTCACAAATACAACGAAGAACAAGCCCTTTGCATTGGGGTCGTCATGATCGACAACTTCGATGATATAGCTTCGGAAACTGACGAATTGGCCGATATGGTCGCTGATGTAAGATCTTTGATCACCGATTATTTCCGTTCCTTCGGCGTTTTGCTCCGTCGTGTCAGAAACGATGCTTATTTCGCCGTTTGCAACCATGCGTCTTTGAACAAGATGATGAAGGATGGGTTCTCGATTTTGGAAAGAACCCACGCCGCATTGAAACAAATGGATCATCCTTTGACCTTATCTATCGGCTTTGCCCATAATTTCCCGGAAGTCAGCAAGCTTAACGAAATGGCTTCATCCGCAGTAAACGTCGCCTTGTCTCGCGGCGGAGACCAAGTAGTCGTATCTCCTTACGGCGAAGAACTTATTTTCTTCGGGGGCAAGTCCTCAGCCGTTGAAAACACTTCCAAGGTCAAAGTCCGTACCGTATCTGATTCCTTGATGAGCTTGATCAGAACTTCATCCGAAGTCTTCGTCATGGGGCATACAGAAATGGATATGGATGCCCTAGGCTCTTGTTTGGGCATTATGGCCATCGCCGAACATTGTGGCAAGAGATGCCGGATGGTATATGCTCCTAAGTTGGTTGAAAAGAAGGCTCGTATCGCCTTCCAAGATTCTTTCGCCAAAGATAAAGCCGATCAAATGACCATCACTCCGACGGAAGTCCTTAATGAGATCAGAAATTCCGCCCTGCTGGCAGTCGTGGACGTTTCCAGGCCATCGATAACGATGTGTCCCAAGCTTTTGGAAAAAGCCAGCAAAGTCGTCGTAATCGATCATCATAGGCGCGCTTCCGAATTCATCGATCATCCGGCTTTGTCCCATATCGAGCCATCGGCTTCATCCGCCTCCGAGCTTATCGCAATGATGATAAGATATGGTACCGCGAACCCGAAGATCGAACTTAATTCCAAATATGCCACATTGATGCTTTCCGGAATCTTTTTGGATTCCAATTTCTTCAAATCCAAAAGCACGGGCATGAGAACGTTCGAAGCGGCCGAAATCCTTAAGGAATATGGCGCCGACAATTCGCAAGCGGACGATTATCTTAAGGACGAATTCGAAGAATATTCTTTGATTACCAGCATTATTTCGACCATGAAGACGCCGTTCTATGGAATCGTTTATTGCACGGCCCCGGAAGAAGATATCATCGAAAGGTCGACGTTAGCCAAAGTCGGCAACCAATTGATGCAACTTAAGGGCGTCAACGCTTGCTTCGTTATCGGAAGGACAGATGAGAAGACCATATATATTTCCGCTCGGAGCGATGGCACGGTCAATGTTCAGCTTCTATGCGAAAAGATGGGTGGCGGCGGCCATTTCACCGCCTCGGCAGCGGCCTTCCGCGATGAAGAATTCGCTCGTGTTTTAGGAACTTTGGAACTTACTTTGAATGAATATCTCGAAACTGCAAGGCAGTCCGTCAGAGAAAAGGAGGAAAAATAACCTATGAAAGTAATTTTGTTGGTCGATGACAAAAAGCTTGGCAAGAAAGGCCAAATCGTTGAAGCGTCAGATGGTTACGCAACCAATTATTTGATTCCTCGCAAAATAGCCATCCAAGCCACAGAATCGAATCAAAAGAACTTAGCCAAAGCCAATGCTGAAGAAGAAGCCAGGCAAAAAGCTTTGAAAGCCGAAATGGAACAGGTCAAGGCACGTTTGGAAAACATCGAAGTCAAATTCAAAGCCAAGCCAGGCAGCAATGGCCGGATGTGTGGGACGATTTCCACCAAACAAATCGTGGAAGGGCTCCTCTCCCAATGGAACATAACGGTCGATAAAAGGAAGTTCCTCACCAAAGATCAGGTGAACGCCTTCGGCATCACTCGTTTGAAGATCGAACTCTACAAAGGCGTCGCCGGAGAAGTCATAGGCGAAGTCATCGTTCACGTAACGGAGGAATGACATGATAAACGATTTGAAAGGCTCCTTAATGGCCGAACGGAGCGTTTTAGGCTCCGTTTTGGTTGATAATAGCTGCGCTCCGAGGGTATTTTCGTCTTTGGAGGAAGATGCTTTCGCTTCAACCGACAGGCGCAATTTATTCATCTTCAGAGCGATGAAGGTTCTTTTGGATAACCGCCAAAACATCGACGTCGAATCTTTGAACGCCCAATTGAATACCATGCAGCTGGCGGATGAATGCGATTCCCCAAACTATCTTTTCGAATTGTGTGACAACGTCGTCGACACTAACAATCTTGATTATTACATCAACATCGTTCGTGATTACCATGCTTTGCGTCTTTTTTTTCAACGCATGGATATGGCCAAAACCGATTTCAATTCAGGCAAAGTCGAAGTCATAGGCGATTTTCTTAACACAACATCTACCGACTTGAATTTGATTGCCAACCGCAGGTCGGTCGGCAGCTTCAAAGAAAGCGGCGAAGTCGTAAACGAAGTCATGACCGAAATCAAAATGAGAAGGAATATCAGCAACAAGCGTTTGACAGGTTTGGATACTGGCTATAGCCGTTTAAATGATCTGACTCATGGATTCCAGCCTGAATCTTTGAACATCATTGCTGCTCGCCCTTCGGTCGGCAAGACTTCTTTCGCGATCAATCTGATTTCCAACGCCGCCCAATCTTTGGTAGGGAAAAACCAAACCGTGGCTTTCTTCTCTTGCGAAATGAGCGCATCCTCGATCATGCAAAGATTATTGGCTTCCAAGTCTTTGGTGCCTCTTTCCAAAATCCAATTAGGTGACATAGGCGATAAAGAAAACAATAATTTGATCGCCGCTTCAAAGGAATTAAGCGAGCTTCCCATCTATTTTGATGACACCCCAAACCAAGCTTTGGGAGACATAATCGCCAAATGCGAGAAAATAGCGAAATCCAAAAAAGGCAAGTTGGCTGCGGTTTTCATCGACTTCTTGAACATCATCAAAGTCCCTTCTTCAAGGTCTCAGGATTCCCGTACTTTGCAAATCGCTTTGATAACTTCCGAATTAAAGGAAATGGCCCGTAGACTGAAAATACCGGTCATCGTTTTGGCTCAGCTCAACCGTGATGCCGATAAAGGCACTTACGTAGCTGGGAAAGGGCAAGTCCAAACCGGACCCGAAATGTCTTCGTTGAAAGAATCATCCTCTATTGAGCAAGATGCCGATACGGTCATGATGCTTTCTCGTTCGGATTGGGCCGGAAAGAACAATAGTATTGCTCAAAGCGATGCTTCGAATGTCGACCCAAGCAAAGAGACCACAGAGCAAAGGCTTAAGAGAGAAGTCAGCGAGATGAAAGCCAAAGGAAACGACAAATACGATGTTTCGATCGTCGATATCTCGCTTCAAAAGAACCGCAACGGGCAGACTGGCAAATTCCAATTGATTTTCCAAAAATCGATTCACCTCTTCTCAACCCCAAGCGACAACTACGAAATGGAATCGGCGCAACTAGATGATTAAATTCATTTCTTTGGGAAGTGGTTCAAAAGGCAATGCCGCTTTGGCATATGATGAAGAAACCGTCATTCTTTTCGATATGGGGCTGCCTTTGAAGATCCTTATGGAAGGATTGGCTAAAATCGGCAGGAATTTAAGCGATTTGAAAGCCGTCTTCGTGACCCATGATCATTCAGATCACATAAAAGGCCTTCAATATCTTCATAACGTGGATATCTTTTGTTCTCCCTTTACAAGAGGGGGCAACAAAACTCAAAAAGTAGGCGAAACGATATCGATAGGAAAATTCTTCGTGACATCATTTCCGACTTCTCATGACACCTTGAATCCCGTTGGGTACTGGATAGAAAACGGCGGGACCACTTTTTGCTATATAACGGATACGGGCTTTTTGAAAAAGCCCTTGATTAAAAAACTTTCCAATGCGACCTATTATCTTTTGGAATGCAACCACGATTTGGAAATGTTGGAAAGAAGCAACCGTCCGGAAATCCTTAAAGAGAGGATCAGGGGAAGGCGCGGCCATCTTTCGAATGTCCAGTCCGCCATCGCCTCGATCGAATTGAGCGGAGAGAAGACCAAAGCCTTCTATTTGGCCCATCGCTCAGAAGAATGCAATTCGGAAGAAAAGATATTATCCACATATGCGGAAGTCTATAATGAATATGGAATTCCCCTAGATTCGGTGGAGATCGTGATTTTGAAACAATGGCAATTCGTCGAAGGGGGAGACAAATGAAAATCCTTATCCATGCGATCGGCCATTTCAAAGAATCTTATTGGGCCAATGCCCAAGCTGAATACCTGAAGCGCCTTAGAAGCTACGCCGAAGTGGAAATAATCGAATACAACGACGAGCCAATCCCAAGCAAAGCCAGCGAGGCTTTGGAAATTAAAATAAAAGACATCGAATGCGATAAGATTTTAAACAAAATTAATGGCAAAGACTATGTGGTTGCTTTAGATCTCAATGGCCAATCGTTTGATTCGTTGTCTTTTTCAAATCAATTGGAAAAATGGTTCTCATTAGGCAATTCGACCATCAATTTCGTTATCGGTGGCTCTCTTGGATTATCGGATAAAATGAAAAAAAGAGCGAATGTCCGATGGACTTTCAGCCCTTTGACTTTTCCTCACCAATTAGCGAGGATCATTTTGGAAGAACAACTTTATAGAGCGTTTAGGATCGCCCATAACGAGCCATATCACAAATAATCAATCGATTAGGCCAAAATGCTTCATGGCTTTGGCCCAACCATCGTTATCGATATCGTCCGTTACGTAATCGGCGGCTTTTTTCGCTTCATCGATTCCGTTTCCCATGGCAACGGACAAGCCAGTGAAATGCAACATGTCCAAATCGTTGTTGTGATCGCCCAAAGACATCGCGTTTTCGGCTTTTAAACCATAATATTCCAACGCCGCCATGATGCCTTTGGCCTTATCGGAATCGCTTGGCATGATATCGACGGCATGCTCATCCCATCTGGCTGCCTTGCAATTAATTAAGTGAGGCAAAAACAAACTTTGGTCGAAATCATCGCAAAAAGCGATCATTTGGAAGACCGGGCGATCGTAAGGAATTGGGAATTTCCTTGGTTGAGGGAATCTTGTCCCATATTTGGCATGGGCATCGATTACATAGTCGTCAACCATATTGATATGGCCTTCCGATTCCTCGATCAATGTCAAACCGAATTTAAGCCTATAGGAGAATTTGATCATCGCATCGACTACTTGCTGAGGGATTTGATAACTATAGATCGTTTTGTTGTTGATTGAGACGGCCGCCCCATTCATCATGACTATCCCATCAGGCGTGAAATAATTCAAAATACCCGACTTCCTGATCAAATATTTGTTTCTTCCGGAACAAAGGAACACTTTGATTCCTTTTTCTTGCAGTTTCTTTATAGCGTCCAAAGCAGACTGCGGGACGCATTTTTGGGCGTGGCTATATAGAGTGCCGTCGATATCGGTGAAGATTATTTTTATTTTGTTTGGATCGAATGGCATTTTCATTTCTCCTTCATTTTTGCTTAAATTGTTAATTAGTTATGAATTATCCCGAATTTGATTGTTATAAACCCATCAAGGATCCTTCTTATCCATTGATAAACGCTTACGAGACCGAAGCTGGCGATGTTTTTTATGTTGAACCTATGTTCTACCAAAGCCTGCTTGGATACAAGGACAAAACGTCTGGTTGCTTCGAAAAAATCGTGGAGAGCATCAAGAAAGCCATTAAGGACAACCATAAAGTCATTTTCACATCCGACTTCGAATACCCAGCCGTGAACAAAGAGGGATTCATTTACAGAGAATTGCAAGATATTACCGATATGCTTCATATAACTTGGATCGATGATTCAAGGCCCAGCGATTACGGAGATTAAAGAAAAGACACCAAGCGGTGCCTTTTTTATTGAGCTCTAGGCCTTAAGGACCTGAAACACATCCATAAGATACGGACGCCGAAGATGATCAAGAAGGCCAACGAAGCGAATTTGGTGATCCAAAAACCAAAGGCCAAAGCAAGTATGGCTGGGGACATCGAAGCCCAATAAGCGGTCTTCTGGGAATTCCAGAAAGTGAATTCCGTGCTGTATGGATTCGATTTGCCACGGGTGATTATAAAGATCATCAAGCCCATGAAGAAGACGACTCCGACATAGATAGCAAGCCAGATGCCGAATTGGGACCACATGTTATAGACCCTGGTGGAATTCCAGCCATCGTTGAACAAGGTAGACCAAGACGCTTTGACGGCATCCAAATATTTTTGGTAGTTGGCTTCGGTTATGGCGGAACGTGGGACTTCATATCCTTCGCCATGGGAATTCTCTTTTACGAAGTTGCGGAGGTTGACGCTATATCCTTCGTATTTGAAGACCTTGTAGTAAGCTGCTTTGCTGACATCTCTTCCAGATGGGGATTTGATCAATGAATAGCAATCCTTTCCTAAGAACAGCGTCGTGGTGGAATAAGGATTGGCAAGGGCTGGCGTTGGCTCAGTCCCTTTCAAGATTGCGATTTCGCCAGAATCGGTGTAGCCGTCCGAATTTCCGAATATCGTGTTGGTGAAGGCGCTAGATTCCAAGTCTGAGAGGTTATAGACGATCAAATCGCACAATGTGACTTCTTTGACCATCGGAGTGGATGGGACTTGGACTTCCGAAGAGCTTGAATCCAAACTTGTTTCGGTCTGCATGATTGTTTGTTTGACGGTGTAGGTATGAGTGTAGATATGATATCCGCCTACCGATGGGAAAGTCGCATTCCATTTGTCATTATCCAATTCGATTTTGCCTGTATCGGCGTTGAAGACGACATCGATGTCTTTCTCGTCAAGGGTTTCGGAGAAGCTGACCAAACCATTGACCAACCCGCCGGAAGGGGTGCTTAGGATATCGGAGCCACTAAGCTTGGAATAATTGACCAAGGTTGGGATGGAAGCCACAAAGACCGACAAAACGCCAGCCAAAACGGCCCCATACCATTTCTTCTTGCCTAATTTGACAGCCGAATCGTTGCTGACTAAAGCAGAGAGGCCAAGTTTTATTTCCTGCCAAGCCTTAGAATCTTTCTTTTTCTTTTTCGTATTTACTTTTTTCGCAGTTGCCATAATCAAATCTTTCAAAAATCTATGTAAGGTTAGCACATTAACTTGATTTATCCAAAGAAAACATACTAGGTATGTTATTGCTCAACTCTTTTCAACGGTTCCAAGAAAAAGAAAAGCCTAATGACCGGCAATCTATTTTCGAGGGAATTCTTCTATGCAAAGGGTTTCCACTTCTTCGCAGACCTTTTGCAATGAACAAAAATGGCAATCCATTTTGACTTTGCTTAAAAGGTGATCCAACGCTTTGGTTATATCCTCGGCTTTGTTTAAGATTTGGCTTAGGCTATCAAAATCGAAATTTGGATCGGAAATGAATATGATCTTGGCTCTTTTTACTTGTTTTAGGTTTTCGAAAGGCTCAATGAATCGCTTTCCTATGTCTTTGAAACTTATTCCGTTTTCATAAGCCTTTTTGCTTATCACGATGGACTCTTTCAAAGCGATTGGAGAGATTCTAAACATCATTCCATCTAGGGAAACGTGATAACGGACATAGTCTATTTTTCTGATTGAAGAATAAATATCTTTACCTTCTCCCATCTCCTTATCGTCAACTTCTATCAAAGCGATCCTCGCATATGGCGAATCTGCTTTGAGAGAAGAAATATCCGGCCCATAGACCAATATGTCTCCATCATTTAGAAGATTAGGATCGGAAGTGATCAACGTTCCAGATATCCCTTTGTTTGCTGCGCCCAACTCCAATCTTGAATCAGATCGGAAAACAAGTTGGTTCGGGTCTCCTTTTTCCCAAAGGGAATCCAAAGGCAAGGAAAGATGCTTTTCATCTAGATATTGGTGCAAATAAGGGATGACTTATACGTGGTATAATGCTTCAGCCA
>CAVJSS010000017.1:0-13756 GCA_963652335.1 uncultured Eubacteriales bacterium
GTGACATGATTATTATACCAATTCTGAAGTGATTTCATCCCTTACGTGCACTAGATAGTTTATGATTTAAAAGAAAAAAGCAGGAGAAGTAGCCTCCTGCTTTATTAAGCAACGGCTTATTCGGAAATCTTGTTTTGCGCGATTACTTTATCCCTTAGGTAAGAAGGAACTTCTTCATACCCATAGAATTCGCGGTTATAGAAGCCAGAAGCTCTGGTAAGAGACTTTAATTCCGTGGCGTAATCGACTATCTCGGCTTCCGGAACCAAAGCCTCGATGACTTGGGCGCCATTGTCCTCAAAGATGCCTTGGACGCGTCCGCGGCGGTTGGAGATATCAGCCAAGACGGCTCCGGTGTATTCTTGATCGATGTTTACCTTGATCGAGATAATCGGCTCAAGGAGGATCGGATGGCATTTCGGGGCGGCATTTTGGAAGGAAAGGATAGCCGCCATCCTAAAGGCTTGTTCATTGGAATCGACCGGATGGTATTTGCCATCGATCAAGGTGGCCTTGACTCCTATGACTGGGAAACCTGCCAACGGCCCATGCTGCATGGCTTCATAGAAACCCTTTTCGACAGCAGGAAAATAGTTTTTTGGAACCGCTCCGCCGAATACTTCTTCATGGAAGGAATTCTCTTTGTCCGGTTCGAAGCGCATGGTGACCACGCCATAGAAACCGGAGCCGCCGTTTTGCTTTTTGTAAGAGCCCTCCGCTTCACCGCTGTTTTTGATCGATTCGCGGTAAACGACCTTTTGCGCTTCGACGTTAAGATCGATCTTATAAACGTCTTTGAGCTTATTGATCGCGAAATCGACATGGCTTGAGGAGACTCCGCCCAATAACAATTGCTTGGTTTCCTCATTGCGTTTGGTGGAAAGAGACGGGTCTTCAGCGATTATTTTCTTCAATGCTTGACCCAACTTGGCTTCGTTGGCTTTATCTTTGACCGAGATGGCCTTGAAAGCGACCGCAGTCGGATATTTGACTGGCTTATAAACGATTATCGATTTTATGGAAGAAATCGTATCGGTGGATTTGACGTTCTCCAAACGGGTGATCGCCCCTATATCGGCCGCTGATATCTCGTCAACCGGATTCAGCTTTTTGCCATAAACGGAGAACAGTGAGGCGATTTTTTGGGTTTCGCCATTTACGTAGACGTCATCGCCTACTTTCAAAACGCCTGAATTGACTTTGACATAATTGATGTTTCCATAATATGGATCGACGATGGTTTTGAAAACATAAGCTGACATCGGCTCATCCAAGGAGGTCAATCTGACGACTTCCTCTCCATTTTCGTCATGGGCCTCGATCGGTTTAAGATTAGCCGGGGCAGGCATGTACTTGATAAGCATGTCCAGCAAGGTATGCAAGCCGATGTTTTTGGTTGCCGATCCAACGATGATAGGAACCAAATCGCCGGCCAAAATGCCTTTTCTTAAAGCGGTCTTGACCTCGTCTTGGGTAAATTCTTCGCCTAGGAAGAATTTTTCAAGCAAGGTATCGTCTGTTTTTGCGACTTCTTCGACGATTGTGTTATGCAATTCCAAGACCTTGGCACGCTTATCTGGATATATTTCACCATCGACGCATTCTTTTCCGTTATAGATCCTGGCTTTCAAATCGACGACGTTGACGAAACCATCGAATTTGTTTTCGTGTCCCAAAGGATAGGTGAATGGAATGGCGTTTTTGCCTAATTTATTTCTTATTTCATCCAATAATTCGTCGAAATGGACGCCTTCTTTGTCCATTTTGTTCAAATAGATGAAAGTTGGGATCCCGCGATGCTTCAATTGTTTCCAATGCTTGATCGTTCCGACTTGGACGCCGGTAGAAGCATCGATGACCAATATCGCTCCTTTGATGATCCTGGTTACCCCTATGATCTCGCTGATGAAATCGTCGTTTCCAGGCATATCCAAGAGATTGATTTTGTTGCCATCGTGTTCCAAAGAAGCGGTGGAACATTGGATCGACATTTGTCTTTTTTGTTCTTCTGGAAGGTAATCGGATACGGTGTTTTTCTTTTCGACCGTCCCCTTTTCGGGGAGGACTCCTGCCGTAAAGAGGAGCCCTTCCATCAATGTCGTCTTTCCAGAGCCTTGGTGGCCTAATATGGCCACATTACGTATGTTTTCGGGTTTATAGGACATATAAGTAGGCTCCTAGATGGTATATTTGACTTTATTTCCGCGGATGATGCGTTGAACGCGTCCTTGCTCGGCTAAGGAGATAAGGGTTTTGCCGATAAGGGCTTTAGGCTCGTTATAAAGGATCTTCGCAAACGTTCCGATTCCGATTGGGGTTGTCGATTCGCTGGCTATGCGGACCAAACGATCTTCCAATTGTCTATTGTCATAAGCTAAGGCGACGATATATTCCAAGCGCCTATAAGCGGCGTGGATGATGCGGAGCAAGAAGTGGCAGAATGGACTATATTTCGATAAATCGTCTTCGGCGTCGTTTCCGGCTTCGACGAAGGCTCCGATATATTCGCTGACTTGTTTTTCCAAAAGATATGACACGGCATAGTAGTCATCGATGGCATAACCGATCTTTTTTAACAAGAAATGCAATACCAAGCGAGACACGCGGCCATTTCCGTGGTTATAAGGATGGATGGCGACGAATTCGAACATGAAGACGGCAACCAACAAGAGTTTATTCAATCTCTCGTCTTTCAGACATTCGTTGAACTGATAGATGAGGTTGTCAAGCAAAGGATAGGTTTCTTCTGGACGGCATGGGGTGAAAACCGAACGATAGGTTCCATCGGTAAGTCTTTCTTGGATATAGTTCTGGGTGTCCTTCAATTTTCCGCCGATAGCTGGGCTAGCCTCTTTATACATTATGTAATGGAGGGTCGAGATGAAGGAAACGCTTAAATCGGTCTGGTCATAGACCTGATCGATCAACTCGAGGGCATCTATATAGCCTTTGACGGTCTTTTCTTCAAAAGTGGTAGGTTCGGCTTTCAATTCGAATAAGCTGAATTCTTCTTGTTCGGAAAGAAAAACATTGCCTAATGCGCAGGACGACACAGCGTTGCTACGTTTGGCAATGTCTTTGAGTTTTTCGACGTTAGGAAGTTTGGCTGCCTTTTCATCGACCGCTTGATGTCTGTCGATGGCAGCCACTGTGGCATTGAGCCTTTCTTCTGGAAGGCTCAAAACAGCCTCTTTTAGATCAAAGATTCGCATAGATAGTTTTATCTCCTTTATGCATGTGTCTACATTGTAAGACATTTGAAAATGCGAAATCTAGTAAACGAGCGTTCACTTTTTTAAAAATTTAAAAAAGGCTCACGTGCGCGAGCCTTTTATTGTTCTGATTATCGAGATTAGAAGACGTTTGGAGTCTTGACGCCATTGGCGTAGGTATAGAAACCGCAGCCGGTCTTGACGCCAAGTTTCTTGGCACGGACGAGCTTTTTGAGCAATGGGGCTGGGCGGTATTTGGAATCGCCGGTCTCTTTGTAGAGGACTTCCATGATGGCGAGGACGATATCTAAACCGACATAGTCGCCCAATTCGAGTGGTCCCATTGGATGGTTGCAGCCCAATTTCATGGCTGTGTCGATGCCTTCGACGGAAGCGACGCCTTCGGACAAAACGAAGATGCCTTCGTTGATGAGTGGGATCAAGATCCTGTTGACGACGAACCCGGCCGATTCTTTGACTTCGACTGGGGTTTTGCCCAATTTGACGGCAATCTCTTTGACTTTCTCGACGTCTTCATCGCTGGTGTTGGCACCCTTGATGACTTCAATGAGCTTCATGACTGGAGCTGGGTTGAAGAAATGCATGCCGATGACTGGTTTCGGAAGTCCGGCACCTATTTCGGTGATGGACAAGGAAGAGGTATTGGAAGCGAAGATGCAATTCGGATTCTTGACGATTTCTTCTTCCAAGGTTTTGAAGCAGGCTTTTTTGACATCCATGACTTCGAGGGCGGCTTCGACGACCAAATCCGCATCAGCGGCGATGGTGTTCAAACCGGTTTCGATCTTGGAAAGGATGGCGTCGGCCGCAGCTTGTTCCATTTTTCCTTTTTCGACACGTTTGGCAAAGCCTTTGGCGATTTTGTTCTTTCCGCCAGCGGCGAATTCTTCTTTGATGTCGCAAAGATAGACTTTTTCGACTTCCGCGCATTGGGCGAAGGTCTGGGCGATGCCGGAACCCATGGTTCCAGCGCCGATAACTGCTACTTTCATTGTTTTTCTCCTAAATGAAATTATTTATTCAAGAAGGCAACTTTCTTAACCTTCTTTGGATCGTCTTTTTTGCGAAGGAAGTTGGCCATGCCTTCTTGCTGGTCATAAGATTCAAAGCAAGAACCGAAGGCCTTTTCTTCTATTGCCACAGCTTCATCCATTCCGGCGTCTAAGCCTTCATTGATGGCTTTTTTGCAAGCGCGGACGGCGATTGGGGCTTGGGAAGCGATTTTGTTGGCTAATTTTTTGGCGACGTTCATTAAATTATCCAAGGTGGTGACTTTGTTGACCAATCCGATGCGATATGCTTCTTTGGCGTCGATGTTGGTGGCGGTGTAGATCATCTGCTTGGCATAGCCGACGGAGATAAGGCGGGCCAAACGTTGGGTTCCGCCGAATCCCGGGGTAATGCCCAAACCGACCTCTGGTTGACCGAAGACGGCATTATATGAGCAAACGCGGATGTCGCAACTCATGGCGAGTTCGTTTCCGCCTCCCAAAGCGAAGCCATTGACAGCGGCGATCACTGGGATTGGGAAAGTTTCGATCTTGCGGAAGACGTCATTCCCCTTCTTTCCGAAAGCTTCGCCTTCGGCTTTGGTAAGAGTGGACATTTCGCCGATATCGGCTCCGGCAACGAAGGATTTTTCGCCAGCTCCGGTTAAAATCAAGCATCTCACTTCGTCGAGATTGACGGAGTCGAGAGTGGCTGACAAATCGTCCAAAACCTGGGAATTCAAGGCGTTCAAGGCTTCTGGGCGGTTGATTGTGATGATACCGATTTGCCCTTCTTTGGCATAATTGACAAACATTATTGGAATATCTCCTTTTGAATGATTAATCGCGTTCGACTAAGGTGGAGCAGCCCATGCCTCCGCCGATGCAAAGGGTGGCTAAGCCCTTCTTGGCATCACGAGCTTCCATAGCGTGGAGCAAGGTGACCAAGATACGGCAGCCGGAAGCGCCGACTGGGTGTCCTAAGGCAATGGCTCCGCCGTTGACGTTCAATTTGCTTAAATCGAAACCGAGTTCTTTTCCAACGGCGCAAGATTGTGCGGCGAAAGCTTCATTGGCTTCATAAAGGTCGATGTCTTCGATCTTCCACCCGGTCTTGGCCAAGACTTTTTTGGTGGAAGCGACAGGACCGACGCCCATGATGGATGGATCGACGCCACCCAAAGCGCCAGCAACCCAAGTCGCAAGAGGCTTGACGCCGAGCTCTTTTGCTTTTTCTTCGCTCATGACAACGATGGCAGCGGCGCCGTCATTGATGGACGAGGCGTTGCCAGCGGTGGTGTAGCCATCGGCATTGATTGTGCGCAATTTGGCAAGGTCGCCGATTTGCATTCCGAAACGTGGGCCCTCATCAGTATCGACGACGACGTCACCTTTCTTGGTATGGATGGTGACAGGGACGATTTCCTTTTTGAAAGCTCCGGATTTGATGGCGGCTTCGGCTTTGTGTTGAGAAGCGAGGGCAAATTCATCCAACTCTTCTCTGGTCAAACGCCATTTTGCGGCGACGTTGTCGGAAGTTTTGATCATGTGATAGTTGTTGAAAGCATCCCACAAGGCATCTTTGATCATAAGGTCGGTCAATTTGCCATCGCCCATACGATAGCCATAACGGGCCTTGTCTAAAGCAAATGGGGCCAAGGACATGTTTTCGACGCCGCCGGCGACGATGATGTCAGCTTCGCCAGCCATGATCATGGCAGCGGCCATATTGACGCAGTTCAAACCGGAACCGCAAACGACGTTGATGGTAACGGCTGGGACTTCGACTGGAAGGCCGGCCTTGATTGAGCACTGGCGTGCGACGTTTTGGCCTAAGCCGGCTTGGATGACGCATCCCATGAGGACTTCGTCGACTTGTTCTGGCTTAATGCCAGCGCGATTGACCGCTTCACGGATGACGATGGATCCGAGTTCGGCGGAAGGGACGTTAGAAAGAGCGCCGCCCATCTTTCCGATAGGGGTTCTGCAGGCACTAACGAGCACTACTTTTTTGGACATAGAATCTCCTTATTTGACATAAATCCATTTTTGGATTCATTTGTGAACTGGCTATATTATGCGGAGGAATGTTTCTAAAGAAAATAGAAAATTTCTATTTGGCTTTCGAATTGGTGAATGATTGTTCACCGAATGTCTAAAATTAAATTTGTTTATTTGTGGCAATCACGACATTTGATTTGCTTTATGCCCGATATCCGAGAATGATAAGGCTTTCATTCCGAAAATACCCGGCTTTTATGCCCTAGCGAATCATTGTTCTCATCTCAAATTCCACTTTAAACTATAAGTATTAATTAGAAATTCAATTAAATTTATTTATTGGTTTATGCTTGTGCGATCATAGTCGCCATAGCCAAAAAGGAACACAGGGTTTAAAATAGCCTTCGTAAAAAGTCATCTTGGATGAAAATATTGATATGAAGTGTAAGACGATAAGGCATTTTATAACGATCACCAAGCATAGGCACCAAGTCATTAGAAACGCCTTTCATATGGGGATTTTTTTCTTTGCGCTTCATCACGATCTGACCAAATATTCGCCGAAGGAATTTTGGAAGTCGGCCCGTTATTACGCTGGTTCGTATTCGCCAGTCAACAACGAAAGAGCGGATAACGATTGTTTCTCCTCGATTTGCCAGCATCACGTAAGAAGAAATCCTCACCATTGGGAATATTGGACGGATTTCTATAAAGGCAACCTATTGGTCAAAACGATGCCTTATAAGTGGGCGTGCGAATACGTGTGTGATACTTTGTCAGCCAGTAAGGTCTATAACGGCAAAAAATTCAGCGGAAAAACGGCTTTGGAATATTTCGATGAGCATTCCAAATGGTACTATATGACATCAGCCACCAAAGAGTTCGCCAGATGGTGTTTGGAACGTTATTCCGAATCTGGATGGAAGGATCTAAAGAAAAAGCATACCTTAGCGAAATACAAGGAAATCACGAGCAAATATCCAGATGTCGAGGTCATTTCCTCTTTGTACCCAAGCGGAGATTTGCCAACTGAAAAATAGAAGGAGTATACTCTCGTTATGGCACTCAGAAACAAATTCATCGTGATCGGATGCGGACGCCTTGGTTCCTCCTTGGCGAACAAAGCCTCTTTGGAAGGCGAATCCGTGATCGTTATCGACAAACGCGAAATATCCTTCGAAAAACTCGACGACTCATTCGGTGGCTTTACTATCGTTGGCGATGCCTCGGATCGCAGAGTCTTGACTGAGCAATACTTGAAGCAATGCAAAACCATCATCGTTGCGACCGGAAGCGATAACGTCAATCTATTCATCGCGACCATCGCAGCCAAACTATATGAGATACCTAGGGTTTACGTTCGCTTCACCGATCCTGATTTCTCTATTCTTGTTTCAGGTCTCAACGTACAAGCAATCTACCCTGCCGAATTGTCCTTAAGAAGATTGGAAGACATCATGAAGGAGGATGAACGCAAATGAAGATAGTCATCGTCAACGGCGGTGCGTCCGCTTTGTATGTCATCGATATGTTCCGCAAGTCCGGCAACAAGATAATCGTCATCAACTCCGAGAGGGAGAGAGCCGAAGAAATAATGACTCAGACCCATCTTTCGGTCTATGTCGGTTCTCCTTGGAGGCGTTTCGTTTTGGAAGAAGCCGGGGTCAAAGACGCCGATATTTTCATTTCTCTTTGCGACGTCGACACCGACAATTACGCCGCCTGCATGATGGCGAAAGACCTTTTCGGCGTAAAAAAGACGATCTGCACGGTCAAAAACCCAAATAACGTCGAATTATATAAGGAACTCGGCATCGATTCGGCAATCAGCAGCACCTATCTTTTGGCTCAATCGATCCGTTCCGAATCATCGGCCGAATCCTTGATCAAAACCCTGAGCTTTGACGAAGACCGCATCATGGTTCTTGAAGCCACCGTCCTTTCGAAATATGCGATCTGCAATAAAAGGATCATGGATATCCATTTCCCTAAATATGCCTCCATTGCCGCAGTCAACCGCCACTATCAAGTAATCATCCCGAACGGTCAGACTTTGATCGAAGCCAAAGATCGTCTGCTTATCGTGACCACCCCTGATAAGAGGGATGATATAATGCGTTTCGTCCAAAAAATAGACGAATAGGAACAAAATGAAGAAGGAAGCTACTGGTTTTCGCTTGGTATTTGGTTATTTGGGGATCTTTATGATCTTCATCGGCCTGCTTACGGGACTCCCCCTTGTTTTGCTTGCTTTCTATCCTTCCGAAAAAGAATGCCTGGTTGATTTTTTATGTCCGGTGGTCATCTATATCGTCATCGGCCTTATTCTTTATTTCACTTTGATATTTAAAAGGAAAAGGATGCCTTTTGTCCGTTGCGAGGATCGCCATCTTCTCATGCTTATATGGGTCTTTGCGATCATCGCCGGGGCTTTGCCATTCATCCACGCCAACTTGGCCCATGGGATGGATATGGGCTTCTCCGAATCGATTTTCGAAGCGACATCCGCCTATTCCACCACGGGATTGACCTGTTTTAAGGATTTCATCGACGTCGAAGGAGCCTTTGCGCCACATATATTCGTTTATCATCGGGCTCAGATGCAATTCGTCGGTGGGGCGGGATTGGTCCTTGTCTTAGCTTGCATCTTATCTTCGTCTGGCAACATGTCCTTGTTCTCTTCGGAAGGCCATAACGATCGGATAATGCCTCATATGGGCCACACAGCCAAAATCATCTTCGGCATCATGTTCGGCTATACGGTGATCGGGACTTTGGCCCTTTGGATTGCCGGCATGCCTATCTATGACGCATTGATTATCAGCATGTGTTCCATTTCCGGCGGCGGCATGGCTCCAACGACCGGTTCCATCGGTTATTATCGAACCATCACTTCAAATGGGATTTTCACTACCAGTTCCGTCGCCATCGAGATCATCGTGAGCTTGCTTTCGATGTTCTCAGCGGTTTCATATGTCCTTCATTTCATGCTGATTCGAGGAAAAATAGGAAAATTCTTCAAAGATGCCGAAATCAAATTCGCTTTGGCGATGATTCTTCTTTGCACTGTCTTTGCCGGAGTCGGAGCGTGTTATTCCTATTCCAAACTCAATTCGGTCAAATTCGGAACGAACTCTCTGGAGCTATTCAGGGAAAGTTTGTTCTATGTCATAACCAGCGCGGCAACGACCGGTTTCTCGACTTTGAATTCCGCCGGATTCGCCGTTTTGGGCAAGCCATTGGTATTCATCTGCGTCCTTTTGATGCTTATCGGTGGCGGAATGGGTTCCGCCGGAGGCGGCATCAAGCAATATCGTATCATCCTTTGCCTTAAGGATTTGGCCAGGAATATCAAATACAGATTCTCTTCCACGAGGACATTGAACCCGACGACCATCTATCGTTATGGCGAACGTTCCCAAATCGACGATTCCAAATTCAAAGAAGCCCATAACTACGCGGTTCTCTATCTGATTTTATTCATCGCTTCTTCTGCCTTATTGACCGTTTTGCCGGATATAGATCCCGAAAAGGCCATGTTTGACGTCGCTTCAGGCATGTCCAATACCGGTTTGGCTTTGATCGATTACGTCGGCTATGGCAAAGCCCATCCACATGCCTATCCGGTCTTGCTTTGGATTTTGTCTCTCGGAATGCTACTAGGCCGTTTGGAAATCATGCCGCTCATCGATACGATCCGTAACTATATTTTGGAATTCAAGGCAATCAATTCCGAAAACCGCAGGAAGAGAGAAAACCAAAACAATTGAAAAAGGAGGCAATCAATATGCTTATCGATCAAATCAGAAAAGCCAATTTGGAGGCCATGAAAGAAAGAAACCAAAACAAGAAAAACATCATGTCTTTGGTCATTTCAAGATACACAGCCTTGAAAACGGATGGCAGCAACAAAGAGATAAACGATGCGGACGTCGTCTCTTTGATAATGAAAATCAAAAAGGAATTGGAAGAAGAAAGAGACGGTTATCTGAAAGCCAATAGGGAAGAACAAGCCAAAAACATTTCGGAACAGATTTCTTCCATCGAGCCATTCTTGCCAAAGATGCTTTCCGAAGAAGAAATCAAAAACATCATCCTTTCTTTGGATGACAAGTCCATTCCAAGCGTCATGAAACACTTCAAAGCCAATTATGCCGGCCAGGTCGATATGTCGCTTGTAAATAAGATAGCAAGGGGAGTATAATCTCCTCGCTACCAATAGGGGCATGGTTCAGTGGTAGAACAGCGGTCTCCAAAACCGTTGATGAGGGTCCGATTCCTTCTGCCCCTGCCAATTGAATTCAACATTCTCAAAAGAGGATGTTTTTTGTAGATTGCGTTATAAATGAGTGCTTTATATAATTCAAGTAATGGTTTACACCAATAAACCAGCCAAATTTCAAATTCTAGCAGTGGTAGAAAATCATTCGGTGTTCTAATGATTCGAATTTTGTCATAGTTATTTTGCGAAAAGGAGAATTTATGGACAATTTAAACGAACGAATAAAGAAATTCAGAAAAGACAATGGTTTGACTCAGATGGACTTGGCTAAAAAACTGAATATAACAGACAAAGCCGTCAGCAAATGGGAAAATGGAGAAGCAAAGCCTGATATAGAGTTGATTATAAAATTAGCCTCCATATTCAATACCACAACCGATTTTCTTCTTACTGGAAAGGAGCCTGAAGTTGAAACGATAATCATTTCTAAAATGGAACAATGTTGCAAAGAGGATGATCTCACTTTGTTCGGACAGATTAAATGCTATACGGACGAATCGGGGATCAGCA
Source organism: uncultured Eubacteriales bacterium (assembly GCA_963652335.1). Lineage (GTDB taxonomy): Bacteria > Bacillota_I > Bacilli_A > RFN20 > CAG-826 > UBA4951. Next base: position 11,016 of record CAVJSS010000017.1, read on the forward strand.
TCTTGGAATACATAGAAAAATACGGAGCCAAAAAAATATTGGCTGCATATTCGAAAATAGCGGATGAGATGAAAAATCTTTCAGCCAAGACTGAAACAATTAGATTAGCCTTAAAATATAGTCTGTTTGACATTTTGCTTTCTTTAGGTGCTTTGGACTATGCTTTCGAGTATGACCGAATCGCAGAATATTCCCTGTATTCCACGAGTTCAAATGAACAATCAACTTATCTAAATCGAAACGATGAATCATATCGGCTTTACGGAAAAAGGAAACTCTTGTTCGATTTTTGGCCGGAGCAAAAAATATTGGATTATTATTTCGAATTCAAATCTTTGGATAAAGAAATTGAAAATCGAAAGCAAAGGCAGGGATTCCCTAGATCACATTTTTATAATGTGGACTATACTGGCGTCTTTCTTGATTTTATGACAATGGCAATTGATCAAAAAAACGTCGAAAAAATAAAAGCGATATGGCATTACGTTCAAAAATATCACGAGATCGAACTAAACGAATATCAAGAATTTAAGAAAACAAATCCGGATTCAGGACAATATTATTATGGCAGCAGCACTGTGCATTTATATTTGAAACCGGTGACTAATGATATTGGTGCGTTTAAGGTAGTTTCGCTAAGCGACGACCAAATCATAGAACTTTTAAAATTAGGACTATTTGAAATAGCTACAGAAGCTAATGAATTCGCGCATTCGAGAACTGATTGGTCTGTTTCCGATTGGCCAGAGCAGCCAGTTGAGCACAATCAATTTGTGAAATATCGATTGTTGGCCGAAAATCCAAAAGCGGATACTAGGCTGCTTGATGTAACCATCGATGGGGTTGTTATTGTCAAAAGGCTGTTAGATATTAAAGATTCAAAATTTATTGTAGAAACGCTTAAAAACAATCCGATCTACGAATGCGAAAAACTTTATAATTTATTTAAGAAAAAAGAGAAAAGAAAAATATACGAATTCGCTGTTGAAAAAGGAATATTGAAATTGGCTGCCAGCTGTTTCAACGATGACTTCGAAAGAGAAACGGTTAAAACGATTTATAAAATAATCATTGGCATAGACAGTAATCGCAAAAACAATTGGGATCGTTCAGTATATGGCTTGATTGATATCGATAGGGAAAACGGTTACTGCTTTGTGGAAAAAAATGACGTCGGCAACAAATTGGAGATTAAGCCTTCTCACGATTTCGAAACAATAAGCAAAGAAGGCCTTTCGTTGGAAAAGTGTATTAAAGAACTTGACGATCTCTTTAATTTACTCAGCGATTATAAGCGAGAGATTATGGATAAATATTCAGCTAAAATCCAGCTTTTACAAACGAAATCGAAAGAATGTACAAAAGATTTTTTCCAAAGCGAATTAGCAAAAGGAAACATCGAAAATTGCGTTATCAAACTATGCACATTGTTTGAAATCAAATTGAAAGCCGACGGAGAGCGTGGAGATTTTTTTGACATGATGAACGATTATTGCGAACGCTACCATTCGTATGACAGCTATTACGGCGACAAATATTGTAGCAATGAACACATTGTGGATGTCTTGAAAAGACTAAGAATAATGAGAAACGATTTTCTTCATGGAAATGTTAGTGATGTGAAGCCATTGTCATCTTCAGAACTAATGGAATGCGTAGAACAAATTTGCGGATGGGAGGTTGAATAGTCATGGACAAATATCAAAGATTCATTGTCGAAAATTTAATCAATCTTTATCTTTATGATGAATTGAAAACAAACAAACAAAAATGTGAAATCGTCGAAAATAACATTAAATTGAAGCAGCTAGAAGATATTACGATTACCAAATATTCGTTAACAATTGGCTTCTCCTTCGATAACGAAAGTTACATCAACAAAATGAAAATTGAATATTTCGAGAACAACAAATGGACAGAGGCGAAGAAATCTATCGAAGAAGATAATTGGCTGGTGATTGTTTTAGATTTCAACGACCCTATTGAAAAAATCCGAATTTCCTCAGTTGATAACTTATTTGACCCCCTCGAATTAAAACTAGATTATATATACGCAAATAAGGAGGAGTATTACGCTAGACTAAAGGCCGAAAACGAGGAAAAAATATCAAGAGATCAAATGAAATTAAACGCTTTGATCAAGCCTGAACATAGTGTAGGTGCTGATCTCGTAAATATTTATTGGAATAAAGCTAACGATGATGTTAGCTTGACTAAAATAAACCTCTATATGATTTCGAAAACAGAAAAAAGGTTGGTCGGAAGTTATAAAGAAACTGATTCTTTGTTCAAATCTATAACGGGTCTTGCTTACGGCTTATATTGCTATCAGATTAGCCAATTCGATGAATTGGGCCAAAGAATCGCCGAAACCGAAGAAATCAATTTTGAGATTGAGCCACCTGATATGTCCATCGGACATTTGTGCATTTAAATATGAATCAGGAAAAATATTTGTATTGGTTTGATACGCAAAATCCTTATTTTCTGCATGAAGTAGTTTTTCGAGAAATGTATGCAAGAATAGGACATATTTTCCATTTGATTCAAATGATTGAATATAATCTCGCAAACATCATGGCTCTAGAAGAATTCGATAAAGAAACGTTGACGGTTTTTAAGACCGGGGATATCGAGAGGGTAAAAAAGAAAATTGCCGAAAAATATGGGAGAATATCTGATTCTACGAGAGTTGCAAGAATTTTGTGTAACAGCCAAGCCACATAGCCTTTTTCCGTTTT
>CAVJSS010000018.1:0-13570 GCA_963652335.1 uncultured Eubacteriales bacterium
TGCATGTATTAGGCACGCCGCCAGCGTTCATCCTGAGCCAGGATCAAACTCTCAATAAGTTTATATTCTGTTCAAATTATACTGGTTAAAAATTCCTTAATGGATGTTGGTTAGAACATCCGGAATTGACGTTAGTGTTTGTTGTACATCTGTTCAGTTTTCAAAGATCGAATCGTTTGCCTTTGTGACCTAAGCAAGCTCAGGGGCAAACGCTTGAGATAGATGTTACGCTCATCCAATTGCCTTTGCAAGCACTTTTTGAACTTTTTTTTCTATCGATTGCCACACCCTTGCGGATGCAGTTGAATAATATATCCGTATCCAAATATGTTTGCAAGCCTTTTTATGTAATTTTTTGCGCATGCGTATCACACGGGTATGCATATTCATAAATAAACATGAAGCATATATACTTGTATGTGCGAATATGCGCACGCGTGCGCAATTAAGCTTAAGAAAGAAAAGGCCCCGATATGAATCGAGGCCAAATAAATGATATTAGTTTATTTCAGCATTCCTTCGATCAATCCCTTGAAGGACGATGGTTCCAAAGAAGCTCCGCCGACCAACGCTCCGTCGATATCCGGCATGGACATATAGGCTGAAACGTTTTCCGGCTTGACCGACCCGCCATATAAGATCCTCATCTCATTTGCGGTATCGCCGAACAATTCATGAAGGACTTTGCGGATAAAGGCGATTGTGCTTTCGGCCGTTTCTTTCGTTGCCGATTTTCCGGTTCCGATAGCCCAAATTGGCTCATAGGCGACAACGACCTTGCTAGCATCTTCTTTGCTTAAGCCCGCCAATCCTTCTTTGATTTGGGTCTCAACCCATTCTTTGGTCTTCCCTTCTTCGAAAGTTTCCTCGCTTTCTCCACAGCAATAGACTGGAATCATGTTATTGGCTAGCAAAGCTTTGATCTTAAGATTGCAGCAAGTAGATGTTTCTCCGTTGTATTGGCGGCGTTCCGAATGACCCAAAATAACCCAATCGATGCCGATTTCCTTAAGCATCGGAATGGAGATTTCTCCGGTGAAGGCGCCTTTTTCGTGTTCGTTTACGTTTTGGGCGGCCACGATGCAACGAGGATCGATATTCTCTTTGACGGTCGCTAAGCAAACAAAGGTCGGGGCGACGCCGACATCGATGTTGTTTCGGATAGCCAAATCCACCATTTCGGAAGAAACGAGGGCAAAAGCCTTGGCTTCCGAGGGCGTTTTGTTCATTTTCCAGTTTCCAAGCAATAATTTCTTACGCATTTCATTTCTCCTTATTTAAGGACATCGACGCCAGGGAGGTGTCCATCGTTCTGAATCATTTCCAAGGAAGCTCCGCCGCCGGTTGAGACGTGGCTGAAATCCTTGCTGTAGCCAAATTGTTTGACGGCTGAGGCGGAATCTCCCCCGCCGCAGACCGTGAAGGCTTTGCCAGATAGGTTCTTTATAGCCTCGCAAACCGCTTTGGTCCCGTTTTGGAATTCCTTTTGTTCGAATACGCCCATCGGCCCATTCCAGAAAACCATTTTGGCTTTGGATATCACCGAAGAGAATTTCTCGATGGTCTTAGGGCCAATATCGACCCCTTCGAAACCATCGGGGATATTTCCCTCGAAGACCTCGATCTTCCTCCCTTCGATCGGTTCGAACGAATCGGTGCAGACGGCATCTTCCGGAAGGATGATCCTGCCATTGGCTTTCTCTAAGCATTTCCTTGCATAATCGAGGGCTTCTTCATCCAAGAACGAATCTCCGATTTCCTTGCCTAAGGCCTTTTGGAAAGTATAGGACATCGCTCCGCCGATGATGATATAGTCACATTTGTTTAGCAATGTATCGATAACCTTGATTTTGTCGGTGACTTTCAATCCGCCCAAAATGGCGACATATGGTCTGTCTAAATCCTTCACTTCGACGCAGCGAGTGAGGTTTTCGACTTCTTTGAGCATCAAATAGCCCAAGGCGACTGGCTTTCCTTCTTCTTTAAGGATTGCAGGAACCCCGTAAGTCGAAGCATGGGCCCTATGGGCAGAACCGAAAGCGTCCATGACGAAGGCATCGGCCAAAGATGCCCATTCGGCAGCCAAGGTCGGATCGTTCTTTTCTTCCCCTTTCTCGTAACGGGTGTTTTGGGCTAACAAAACCTCTCCGTTTTTCAATGAAGAAACTGCTTCTTTTAGCGCTTGGCCTCTGGTCGCATTGACAAAATGGACTTTGGCTTCTGGAAGCAAGGATTGCAATTCGTCGGCGACAGGCTTCATGTCATTGGCGGTTTTCATGGCCTCGATTTTTTCTTGATCCGGCTCTTTCCATTTGATTTTTCCAAGATGGGACATAAGCAAGACTCTTGCACCTTTGCCTAAAAGTTCCTTGATGGTTGGGAGGGCCGCTTTGATGCGGTTGTTATCGCGGATAACGCCGTTTTTCTGTGGGACATTGAAATCAACGCGAACATAAACGACTTTGCCGGATAAATCATTCAAATCTTTGACGGTTAACATATTATTTCGCTCCTTTTGGGCTAGGAAAACTATAGCACCGCCCATATCGTTTTCCATAGGAATGGAAATTGGATGCGGTTACAAGCAAAGAAAGGCGGCCAATGAAGGCCGCCCAACTAAACGAAGTCGATTATAACCCGAACATCTTAAGCAAAGCGCTAATATCGGTCCAGCCATTTGAAGCAGGCTCAAGAGGCGCATTTTGGCCGAAGGCGAATTTGAAGCCGCCGTTCGCTTTGGTTTTTATATTGGCCGTCCCGGTTTGGGGTTTTTTGTTGCCGCTTGTATCCGGAAGCTGAATGACGCTGTTTTCATAAAAAGGGACATCGTTTTGGGAATAAGAGAAAGCGAAAACCGTATTCGCGGCTTGAAGGCCGGATTCGTTGAAGGTAACCGACAATTCCAATGAAGTCAGATCAAGACCGGCCAATTTGTCCGCATAAGTTTCCAAAGATTCGCTGGAAACTTGCTCCAACGGAAAAATCTCATCCAAAAACGCGCAAAGCTCGGCTTTGTTTAGCGAAGCATAAAGGGTGATGTTCCCGTTTTTATCGGTATAAGGGGTGAGCCATGCCCAATTTTCGATCCTTTTGTCGAATTCGGCTACGAATTCATCAATTTTGTTTTCGACGATCAGATTTTTGTAGAATTCGGACAATCCTTCGATATCGACGTCAATATCCGTTTTATCAAGCAAACTGATGGCGTTTTCTTTGGTAATCGAATATTTCTTTCCAAGAGCAAGCCTTATGACGGTGCTATAGTCCAAGCCAACGAATTTGCAAAGGTCGTTCAAAGTGTTATATGTCCCGTTATTGACCTTCCCATCAAAAGTGGTCGGATCGATGTAATAGACATCGTCTTTGGCATAAGCGGTAAGAGCCAAGTCGGAACGGCTCTTTCCGTTTTTCTTAAACTTGTCCAAATCGTCATTAGGCTCGCCATAAATCAAAGCATCGATCGAGAGACCGAATGAAGATTGAACTTTATCTTCGCCGCCAGCATCGTCTTTTTGGCTCTTGGCCCTTAAATCCATCTCGATGCCGCTAGCCAAAGTCTGAACATTCCTTTCCGTGGTTGAATCGTCGGCGGAATTGGCAATCGTTTCTTCGACCACCACCTTAAGATCCTTATTTGATTTGGCAATGATCGACAAAGCATTGTTTTTTGAAGAGGCTTTCAAGGCTTTTCCTAGCGATGAGACAGCTTCGTGTTTATCCGAGACCTGAACATCATTTGGCTTCAATTCGTTTGTTTTGCCAGATGTGTTGCCGCACGAAAGCAGTGGCAATGCCAGCAAGCTGATGAGCAATATTTTTTTATACGCTGATTTTTTCATAAGCACCTCCTCTTATGATCGGTTTAAGTGTTCAATGAAAATGATGAGATGTCAATAAATGTCATCTGATTTTTTCATAGATGAAAAGGCTCCCAAACGAGAGCCTTGATCGCTTTCTCAAACTTATTTGTTCAAGAGAGTGCCATATAAACCAGCTAAACGGATATATTGGCAAGTGAAACTGTTTTCGTTGTCATACCAAGCGACGACTTTGACGTGTTGGGCGCCGGTAGGGTCTTCGACGATCATGGTAAGGGTGCTATCGAAGATCGATCCATAAGTGGTTCCGAGGATGTCGCTGGAAACGATTTCTTCCTCGTTATAGCCAAGCACGCCTTTGAGTTCGCCTTCGGAAGCTTCCTTCAAAGCAGCATTGATTTCTTCGACGGTGACTTTCTTTTTCAAAGTCAAGGTACAATCGCAGAGAGAACCATCGGTGACAGGGACGCGGATCGCGTTGCCGTTAAGGGCACCATTGAGTTCTGGGATGACTTTGCCAATGGCTTTGGCAGCGCCGGTAGAAGTAGGAACGATGTTGGCAGCTGCGGCACGCCCACGACGGAGATCGCCTTTGGCAAGATCCAAAATGGTCTGGTCGTTGGTGTAGGCGTGGACAGTGGTCATGGTTCCGCCTTGGACGCCGAATTTGTCGTTAAGGACCTTCATAACTGGAGCTAAGCAGTTGGTGGTGCATGAGGCTCCGGAGATAATCTTCAAATCGGCAGAAAGTTTGTCGGTATTGACTCCATAAACGAAAGTCGGGATGTCTTTGGAACTGCTTGGAGCGGAGATGATGACTCCTTTGGCACCGTTGTTGAGATGGACCTGTCCGTCTTCTTTGGTTTTAAGGCGGCCGGTGCATTCCAAAACGACGTCGACTCCGTATTCTCCCCACTTAAGGTCGTGTGGGTCTTTTTGTCCCAAAACAGGGATGGCTTTGCCTTTGAAGATGATGTTGTTCTTAACTAGTTTGCCGTTTTCGTCTTTTTCGACTTCGTAAGAGATTTCATCTTTGTGCCAGGAACCCTGGGTTGTGTCATACTTCAAGAGATAGGCAAGGGTTTTCGCATCGACGAGATCGTTGATGGCGACGACTTCGAATCCGCCTTGTTCATAGGCGCGACGGAAAGAAAGACGTCCGATACGTCCAAATCCGTTGATGGCTAATTTGATTGACATTGGTTGTGTCCTCCTTGGATCAACGTAAATACTATAGCAAATGAAATCAGTTAATAAATAACCCTATGGGTATTTAGCGAGGTGAAAGCGGTTTATTCAATCGGGGCGATGCCCTTAAGGAGTTCTTCGAGGGTTACGTTGAGGGCTTTGGCGACTTTCCAAAGGGTTTCGATGCTCGGATTCCTTTTCCCTAACTCCAAATCTGAGACGAAGGAAAGAGCCAAGCCTGAGCTCAAAGAAAGATCCAATTGGGTCATCGAACGTTGCTTGCGAAGAAAAGCGATCCTTTTACCTAATTGCCAAAGCAAAGACAAATCATTTTCTCTCTTTTTCATAGAGCTCATGGATCTCCCTAAACAAATGATTGACGTTGGACTTCGAGACGCTGGCGGCTATCTCTTCGGACAAAAGTTCCGCGATTTCGCTTAATGGCATCTCCGGATTTTCCAATCTTAATCTGCAGACTATTTCCGATTTTGGGTTTTTGATTTTCGATAAAGCGCCTGTCTGCTGAAGGAATTTGATTTCTTCAACTTGACGCGAACCTGCCGATAGGGATTTAGAAAGGTTGGCCGTATCCAAGTTAGTCAAGCGGTTAGTTACGTTTCTATAGTCTCTGGCGACTCTGACGTCTTCATAATAGAAACAAGCGTTTTCCGCCCCGACAAAAATCAAAAAGTCCGCTATCTCTTCGGAAGATTTAAGATAAACGATATATCCGTTCCTCCGTTTTGAAATCCGAGGATGGAAGGAATGGGATCTGTCCCAGATTTTAAGGAGCCGTTTGGCATATTTTTCATCCTGGCACCTTACCTCCAAATGATAGCTTCTGCAATTTGGATCATTGACTGAGCCCGCTGCTAAAAACGCCCCGCTTAGATAATCGGATGTTTCCTCTTTGAAAGGAAAGTCGGCATTTTCGAAATCGTCTTTCAATGGATCGAGATTGAGATCGTCGATTATCTTTGCGGCGTCGTCGATTATCACATGATAGACAACGCGTTTCAAAAAGCCTGCCGAACGGGTGTATGAAAATCTTGAAGAGACTCCATACACATCGCGGATTGCGCCATAAAGGGATTTGGCAATTGGGGCAAAAGGCGAATCCAAAGTCAATTTCGTTTTGCCTTTGTTAAAAGAAATATGACCATTTAATTTCAAAAAAGAAGCCAGAAGCGCACGTTTTTGATCGTTATTTCTATCCTTGGCGGCTATTTCTTCTTTAACGGAAGATGTGAATGTTTGCACTTGCTCACCCATATCATCATTTTAAACCATTAAGATATTTGATGCATGAGGTGGCGGCCGTAGCGCCTTCCCCTGCCGCAGTTACCACTTGTTTTAATTTCTTATCCAAGATGTCTCCGGCGGCATAAAGACCCTTAACGTTGGTCTCCTGGTCTTGATTTGCCTTTATGAATCCTTTGTTTAATTCGATTCCGATATTAGAAAGGAACGAAGAGGCTGATTTGGGACCGTTCAAAGGAAATACGGCTTTGACGTCGATATTTTTGCCATTGACCAAAATCGATGTTACTTTCTCATCCCCTTTTATCTCATTTAAATCAGAATCTTCCAAGATGGTGATACGCTTATCGTTTTTCAAAGCGTTCAAGGCCTTGTCGCTGCCTTTCAATTTATTTAGGCAAACGAAAACAAGCTCTGAAGAAAGCGGAGCAAGATAAAGAGCTTCCTCGATGGCTTCATCGCCATTCCCGAAAACCGCCATCTTCTCACCCTTGAAGAATCTTCCGTCGCAAGTAGCGCAATAGCTAACGCCCTTGCCCAAAAATTCTTTTTCGCCTTTGACGGAAGGGGTGAACGTTATGCCCGTTGCGACTATGACCGCTTTAGATTCATATGAATCCATATCGGTTTTGGTTATGAAGCGATTGCCTTCTTTGCTGACAGACATTACGTTGCCATATGTTGTTTCGACGCCTAATGCCGAAGCCGAATCAATGAAAGCGTTGGCTAATTCCATCCCAGAAACCGATTTGAATCCAGGATAATTTTCAATGCGAGGCAAAGTGTTCAATCTGCCGCCTGGGGCACCTTTATCGATGATGATGAATTTGTGCGAAGATCTAGCCAAATAGGTGGCTGCGCTTAATCCAGCCGCCCCTGCTCCGATTATAACCACATCAGTTTGCGTCATTTTTTGCCTCTTTTCTGGCCTTGATGGCATTTTTGATAGTTGGCATAAGCATCATCGCGCCTATGGCGATAATGAAAATGCCGATCATCGCATAGATAGCAAATCCGTACGAATTCGAATAGCTGTATTTTTCACTTGAAGGATTTATCCATTTAGAGCCGCCCAAGAACAAGATCGTGGATGTGAGCGTTATAACGATTGAAGACGAAATTAGATAGGCCTTCCACTTTTTCATAAATCCTGTTGCTATCAAAATCACACCACCCATAAGCATCAATATCCAAGCTGCAAGGTGCAACGAATCGGAATTGGAAAACATCATTTGAAATCCACTATAGGAGCCAATGTATTCAACTTCCGAAGAAGTTTTGATTTCGCCGATCGATACGGAAGGAGCAGCCAACAGAGCAGTTCCCAAAATAGCTAAGCCACCGCCAATCGAAGGCGTGACGAATTCCTTGTGATTCTCCTTCTTATCGTAAGAGAGAAGCTGGATGATGATAATCATCCCAATGCCGATCAATATATACATCAAAGAATTAATGACAGACCAAGCGTTATCGCTTCCCATGTTGAAGCTGGGATCCCTGAATGGCTCCATTATAAAACGAACAATGCCGTACCAAATAAAGTAAGAAGCGGCAAGTTCTCCGCCCTTAAGCCATTTTTTTAGCCCTTTCCCTATCCCATAGCGGATGATGAAATATCCGGCGATATTGATCATCCCTTCGATCAAGAACAAAGGAGCATAAATCTGCCCTGCATCAAGGACGATTGAGCCAGAATTGGATACCGCCATCTGATTGGCGATCCAGCTAGGCAGCCATTGCCAACCGGAAGCCAATTCAACGGCCCGTCCATAAACTTCGCAATTGAAGAAATTGCCCCATCTTCCTATGGCTTGGGCAATGAGGATGGAAGGGATACAGACATCCATCGCAAAGGAAAGTTTGACGTATTTTCTTCTGAAAATGATGAAGAGTATGCCGGCTAAGGCACCGAATGCCGCACCGCCCAAAATCGTAAGCCCTCCATCCCAAATCGCGAAAACCTCACCAAACGATCTTCCTTTGAACATGCGTTCCCAATTGCCGACCACATACCAAATTCGGGCGCCGATTATCCCAGCCGGGAAAGCAATCAAAACCAGATTGTCCAAGATATTATGCTTGCCATATTTAAGATAAAACTGCCTGTCGCATATGCAATAAACCACAAAAACCCCGAAAACGATGATCATCCCATAAAAGGTAAGGCGGAACTTTCCCGTCGGTTCGCCAACTCGATATAACTTGAGAACGCCGTTCAAAACGGTTATCCCACAAGGCAAAGGATATTCCAAATAAGGGGCGAATCCTTCGCCAAAGACTATCAATCCAGCAAACAAAGGCAATAAGGAGGCAAGGCACAAAATAGAAAAGAACTTCTTGGTCTTATCTTCGATTGCCGATTCCCTATAGCGGAAGGAAAAGCCAGAGAACAACGCCGAAATGCCAAACCCGAAGAAGAAGCCACCCAAAGCCGCCATAGCCATACGACCAGACCGATCGTTGATCCAAGACGGATTCGCTATGAAAGCGCCGATAAAAGCCAATAAGACTCCTGCTCCAGAAGCAAATATCAAAGATCCGATCAAAATCCAATCTTTTTTATTCAAAGATTTAATGGCTTTTTCCTTACAGATTTTCCTTTCGTAATAGAGTTTGAAAATAACGGATCCAAGGAAGACCACCGTTCCGATTATTGCAAGCGCGATTCCCATTATTTCTTGTCCTTTCCAAGCAACGGCTTAAGGTATTTTCCGGTATAACTATTTGGATTGGAAGCAACCTCCTCTGGGGTTCCCTTAGCCACCAACTGACCTCCCCGATCCCCACCTTCTGGACCCAAATCGATTATATAGTCAGCTACTTTTATCATATCGAGATTGTGCTCGATGACGATAACGGTATCTCCATGATCAACCAACGATTGAAGGACTTTGGTCAAACGATTGACATCGTCGCTATGCAAACCGGTCGTCGGTTCGTCAAGGATATAAACGGTTTTGCCGGTCGGCCTACGTTGCAATTCGTTAGCCAGTTTGACGCGTTGGGCTTCCCCGCCCGATAAGGTCGTTGCGGCTTGCCCCAATTTTATATAACCTAGCCCAACGTCATTCAGAGTTTTTATCGAATGATGGATTTTTGGCCTGTTTTCGAAGAACTTCAATGCATCTTCGATTCTCATTTCCAGAACATCATATATGTTTTTGCCTTTGTAGTAACAGGCTAGAGTTTCTTCGTTATACCTATGCCCGTTGCATTCATCGCATTTGACATATACATCAGGCAAAAAATTCATCGGGACGACCATTACGCCTGCCCCACCGCATTTCTCGCATCTTCCTCCCGGAACATTGAAAGAAAAACGAGATTTGTCAAAGCCTTTGGCTCTGGCTTCTTCGGTTTCGGCGAACAAAGCACGGATATCGTCGAAGACCTTGGTGTAAGTCGCCGGATTGCTCCTGGGAGTCCTGCCAATCGGTTCTTGGGTGATTTGAACCAGCTTATCGATATTCGATAGGCCTTCTATCGATTTATATTTGCCAGGAATGACGTCGGGATTTTTGTTTATCTTGCTTTCTATCGCTTTGGCCAAGGTCTCGTTTATCAATGACGATTTGCCAGATCCGGAAACGCCGGTAACCAAAACGAGTTCGTTAAGAGGAATCTCGACATCGATGTTTTTGAGGTTATGGCACTGGGCTCCTTTGATGATTAGCTTTTTGCCATTTCCTTTTCGCCTCGTCTTAGGAACTTCGATCTTTTTCTCGCCGGAAAGGTATTTTCCGGTTATGGATTCTTTCGAAGCGATTATGTCATCAACCGTGCCAGTGGCCACTATATTGCCCCCATGAACGCCGGCCCCAGGGCCTATATCAACGATATAATCAGCCACCCTTACGGTATCTTCGTCATGTTCGACCACGATAAGCGTATTGCCTAAATCCCTCATTTCCTTAAGGGTGGCGATAAGTTTGTCGTTGTCCCTTTGATGAAGGCCGATCGACGGCTCGTCCAAAACATAAAGGACGCCAGTCAACTTTGATCCGATTTGAGTCGCTAAGCGAATACGCTGGGCCTCTCCTCCGGAAAGAGTCATGGCCATCCTGTTTAATGTCAGATAATCCAATCCGACATCGGAAAGGAATTTGGCGCGGTTTCTGATTTCCTTAAGCACCATAGAAGCGATTTTTTTGTCGCTTTCAGACAAGGATGACTCGACTTCGTCTATATACGAAAGGAGGTTCTTGACCGACAACTCGGTCACTTCATAAATGTTTTTGCCGTTTATCAAAACCGACAAAGCGGATTCGTTCAATCTAGCGCCATGGCAAGTATGACATTCATCGTCACGCATGAAGCTTTCGTAATATTCACGCATCCATTTTGAGTTGGTCGATAGATAGAGCCTTTCGATTTTGGCTTTAACGCCTTCGATGACGCCGGTTTTATGCATTTTGTTGCCGTTAATCGTCTTAATATATCTATCGATCGGCTTCTTTGATCCGTTGAGCAAAATGTCTTTTTGCTCTTTGCTAAGATCTTTCCAAGGCTTATTCAAAGGAATGTCATATGATTTGCAAAGCAAAACGAAATCTTGCCATTCAACCTTGTCGGAATTGACTATCGATTTAAAATAACGGATCGCTCCTTGCTCCAAAGTCTTATTTGGATCCGGAACCAACAAATCGACAGACACTGACCTATTTATGCCTAAGCCATTGCAATCAGGACACGCTCCCAAAATGGCATTAAAGGAGAAAAGCCTAGGCTCAAGTTCGGGAACGGAGAACCCACATTCCGGACAAGTGTGATTGGAAGAAACGAGCCTTTCAGAATTTTCGGTTAGCAAAATGACTTCTCCATGTCCCCAGTCCAAGGCTAATTCGATGTCTTCGAAACAACGAGATCTAGCCTCTGGCTTGACGATCAGCCTATCAATGACGATATCGATGTCATGACGTTTGTTTTTATCAAGGCCATTGGCTTCTTCGAGCAGCACCATTCGATTATCGATTCTAGCTCTTACGAAGCCTTGGCTCATAAGCTTGGAAATGGTTTCCTTATGCGTTCCTTTTTCGTGTTTGATTATAGGAGACAAAATTTGAAGTCTGGTCCCAATTTCATAATCCATCGCGATATCCGTTATCGCGTTTTTGGAAAAACTAACGATCGGTCGATTATGTTTGCGACAATAAGGCACGCCGACACGAGCGAACAACAATCTTAAAAAATCATATATCTCGGTAACCGTTCCGACCGTGGAACGAGGGTTATGGGAAGTGGTTTTTTGATCGATCGAAATGGCTGGCGACAATCCTTCGATGCTATCGACATCCGGTTTCTCGACTCCGCCTAGAAATTGTCTGGCGTAAGGAGAAAGCGATTCGACATATCGCCTTTGCCCTTCGGCATAAATCGTATCAAAAGCCAATGTCGTTTTCCCAGAACCAGAAAGACCGGTGAAGACAGTCAAAGAATCTTTGGGTATCTCCAAATTAACGTTTTTGAGATTATTTTGCCTAGCGCCTTTGACGACGATCGATCTTTTGCTGTCCATACCCCGCTATTATAACGGGGTATTTCGATAACGCACGCATTATGCACGCAACGATGTCATTTCGGCGTGTCAGAACATATCAAAATCGATATGTTTAAGGCTTAGAGCGTGACGAAAAACGCTACGCTCGCTCTTTTGCAAAATATGCGCCAATCTCGTTAGATTCAGCTTTTGCTTGCTGAATATCCTCATCATCAGCATCCCTTTGGCCGTCTTAAGTTCTCCGAAATTGAATTTATATGCATCCAGTTTTGCTATGCAACGGTTCCACGTTTTTTCTTTTTCTTCCAAATCTTGTAGGGTCTTGCTTATTTCATTAAATAATCGTTCTAAGACAATTTCCAAATAATCGTTTAAATCAAAAGAAGATTCAGCCCGTTTGAAAGATAAAAAATATGATTTTTGCTGATTAAGAAAAGACGCCGCAAACTTCATTCCGAGAAATTCGTACGGCGTCCCTTCTAGGTTTTTGTATATTTGATATCTTCCGATCACCCCATTCATCGAACGATAAGGATGAATGAATTCAAACAAGAAATGTCGGACCAGCGACCATATCAATCGGTCTTCATTTCGGAATCGGCCATCTAATTCCTCCAGCTTGGCGATTGCAGATCCTATATCCTTGTCATTCTTGCAAGGCGAGCTTGTGGAAAAGCCTGCTTTCAAAGAAAGATTTTTAATTGGACTGGTTCTAATTTCGGTCGGTATCGGCTTATTTTTCAAATAAAGCCATTCCAATCTTCTTAAATATGGATAGTTATCCAAAAAGCAAGAACATGAAATTTCATGCAAAAGGCAAGAACGTTGATATTCTTTTTTCACAATTGGGCCTAGCCTATTTAGGATCTTCTCTATTTGATATAGGCCGATGGTTATCCTTTCCTTAAGCATCTGCAATGATGGGGAATACGAATAATAAAATTCGTAGCCCGAAAAAGAAAAACGACGAGCACCGCTTAAAAGAGCTCGCCTTTTCTTTTCTTCGCTTTCCGAAGAAACAAATGTTGTTCGATAAGTCATACTTACCCCTTTTTGGAATAAGCATAAGCCTTAAATCAACCGATAAGCGGTTATTCATTGAATGTTTGTAAAAGAACTTAAGCCGATAAAAGGTGTTGCACTTGAATCGTTTTTCTACAAACTTATGGTTACAGGCTGAAATAGCTTGTGAATAAGCAAAGCCAATAGCAAAATGACAAAGAGGCTTTCCTATGGAAGGCGAGAAGAAATACATAAATAGGCTGTTTGATAAAGAACTTGAATTCTATATGCGAAGCGTAGGGGCTGTTCAAGTAGTTGGACCTAAGTGGTGTGGGAAATCGACAACTGCCAAAAGACACGCCAAAACCGTCGTCGATTTATTGAAGAAAAAGAATCGTGACCAATATGTGCGTTTGGCCAAGGAAGCACCAGAAGTTTTGCTTAACATAGGGCCAAAACCAATTCTAATAGACGAATGGCAGATTATTTCATTTATTTCGAATTCGCTAAAGAAGCCATAGATGACTCTTCCTCTTTTGGCCAGTATATCTTAACCGGCAGCGTAACTGACAATAGCAAAAGCGACGAAATAGCCGGGGCGAAAACGAAAAGCATACGGGAACTGGCCGAGTTATCAAAAGAACGATGAGAACCATGTCTCTCTACGAAAGCGGAGATAGCAACGGAAAAGTATCCCTATCCGATTTGGAAAAAGGCATATTCAAGCCTTCGGTCTCAGACAAAACGATTTATTAAAGAATTCCCAATTTTCGCCACTATAGGTCGAGTATTTTAACGATATCTT
>CAVJSS010000019.1:0-13495 GCA_963652335.1 uncultured Eubacteriales bacterium
AAAGGAGCTCGGGATATCATATTGAAAAAGAGTCCAGTTTTTTGTCCGCATCCCCCTCTCATCGTTCCCGCTTTGACACCCACGTTGAAAGAAGTTGGCCACCTGCCGGCCAATATGGCATCCACCAACGTCTCAAGGCTGACTTCTTCAAGCAAGAGATTGGGCGCGCAAATGTCTTCAAGAGATATTCAAGAGATATTTTCCCGCTAGAGATTCCGCTTTCGAACAATGACATCGGCCTCATTTTTAAATGAACTATCCTTCCCGTCCTTGAATGAACATAGAGGTTTTTGTTTATCGTAGCAGAACCTAGGAGGATGAATTTTCCTTTGTTCGAATCTTCGTCTACTTCCCGGGCACAGCATCCCAAATCTGATGGACTTCTTGCCATTCGTCAATCAATCGTGGATGGTAATTATCATTTTTCATGAGATATCCTCTCGGAAAAATACTGAATCAAGTCAAACGGATATTAATTACATTCCGTGACTTTTTCGATTTTCATTCCGTGATATTTCTGGTTTTCAATTGAAACAAATTGTGAAAATAAGCCAAAAGACCAGGCGATCAAAAGCTTGTCACAAACTGAAAACTACGATCAAAACTATTCCGCAAGTCAATAAGAAAAGACCGAGAAAAGAGCGCCAAGTGAATTTCTCTTTCAAGAATATGAATGAGAATAACATCGTCATCAAAATCGATAGCTTCCCCATCGAATTTATGGCGATGGCATTGCTGCCTTCGATATTGTAGGCTCCATATTCAGCTAGCCAAGCAACGCCGGTCGCAAGCCCGGACAAAACCAAAAAGATCCAGCTTTTAGGCGATGTGTCCTTAGCTCCTTTATAATCCTTTTTCACCAAGACGATACCAAAAGAGAAAGCGCAGACGACGATCGTTCTGAATAACGTTCCCACGTTGCTGTTTATGTTTTTTAGGCCGAGTTTGACGAAAAGTGATACCAAAGAGGCGAACAAGGCAGACAAAACGGCGAATATTATCCAAGTTTTGCTTTGCGATTGGCCTTTGCCTTTGCTTATGACCATCAGCAAAGTCCCAGACAACATCAAAGCCATCGAGCAGGACAAAGCGATGATCGTTTTGACGTCTCCGTTGTTCGTGGTGGTATCGAAGAAAAATATCAGAAACAAAATGCTTGTCGGGATGAAGGAACATTTGTCTATCGGAGCCACTTTGCTAACATCAGCCAATTTAAGGGCTTTGAAATAGCAAAGCCAGCTTAATCCAGTCGATAATCCGCTGGCTAAAAGATAGACGTAATTTTGCCATGTAAAGCTCGAAATCGTGTGCAAGGACCCATCAATCAAGCAAAGAACCAAAGAAAACAAAATGACGATGACGGTTCTAAAGAAAGTTGCGAAATTGCTATTTACTCCCTTCAATCCCACTTTGGAAAAAATGGTCGTAAGAGAAGTGGATAAGGCAGCCAGCAATCCCAAAAGAACCCAACTCATGCGTTATATGATAGGACTAGTTAGCCATATGGGTTATAAAAACTTGCAACCAATCGAAAGGATCACATAGTCAATATCTGATAAGCGCCTTCCAAAAGGATAAGGAAACAAACAAGAACGCCGGCCGAAGGGATGATAAAATCCCAGCTTTTGGTCTTCGTATCGTATTTTTTCCTATAATTGAACAGCAAGGCGACAGGGGAAACCACGAGCAAGGATATCCCTTTCCCAAAGCCCCATGGTTGAACGACGTTTAGCACTTTTTTGAAGGTGGCAAAGGATTCGAAAGCATTAACATCGGGAGATAGGATGGCCATCATGATGCTGGTGATGATCAAATCGACGAAGCCTGACACCGCAAAGGTTATTGCCAAAACGACGCCAACTTGGAACGAATGGGCATTCGTTGACAAATAATCTTGAAATTGTTTAGGTTCTCCGCCTAATTTGACGTAAATCTTCTTTTGGTATTTCAAATAAAGGATGATGACGATGAAAGAAAGAAAAGTCACGATAGGCTTGTTGGTCAAAAAAGGCAAGACTTCCAAAGGCAAGACGAATAAGCCCAATCCTACCGACAATCCTTTGACCAACATGCTGCATAATTCATAAAGGATGGGAATGATGACCAACAAACGATAATAGACCAGTTTCTTTTCCTTTATCTTCTTTGGCTTATATACCAAAAAGAGGTACATAAGAGAGCACATAAGCAAATCGACGAAGACATTTAAGGAAAGATAGCGGGTAAAGTGGTTCATCAAAAAAGAATCCACCGCGGCTTTACCATTATTCGGTCCAAGAAGGTAATTGGCGGCGCCGACGAAATATCGTTCGTAGCAAAGCAAATACAAGGCGATTACCAGCAAAGCCAAGCTTGCATGGGTCAAAACCAGCTTTTTGATATTTTCTTGGCTAGAGATGATCAAAGCGAAATTAGCCAACAAAAAGAAAGGGATGGCCAGTTGGCCAAAATAACCAGTTATGTCACCGGCTAAAACATAATTCATCGGATGGGTCTTATCGCTGCTTAAAGAGGCGATGCTACCCAACGTAAGAAAAATGGTCGATAACATCATCAAAGCCATCATCAGCCAGCCGAATATCCTTAAATGCCGATAAGAAAGAGGGGCTTTGTATTTGATGTCGTTGTTGGAATTTATGTTACTAAGCAAGGTTTTCTTGAACATAGCTAAATTCTAGACAAAAAGAGGATGAAATGAAACGTTGCATAGCTCAAACGCACATAATCATATAAATCGGATAGAAATGTAGGTTTCCCTTATGGTTTACTTCATTTTTGTTTCCGAATATATAACCTTTTTTAAGGGAATACGGTTCCTTCACCAATTTCGGTATGGCTCGGAAATTATTCTGATCGTTTCCTGATTTTATCTCGATAGGAAGGACGGAAAGAGAGTCGTAATCATTGATAAGAAAATCGACCTCACCGACCTTTTTGCTATCGAAATAATACAATTCATGCCCATGGGCTGCCAATTCGTTGGCGCAAACGGTCTCATAAACGCTGCCAAGATTGACGCCGGAGTCGGCATCCAATATGGCTTTTATGTTGTTTTTGAACAAAATATTAGTCAACAATCCAACGTCGTTATAATAAAGCTTTATGAGGTTTTTGCTTGATGATTCGACCAATGGATAAACGGGATTAAATACGGCTTTGACCCCTAGGACTATCCCGGATTCGATAAGGTAATCGAATTCTTCATCATACTTTTCATAATTCGCATTCGTTTTTTTTCTCAACCTTGCTATAAATGATCCTCTTGACCTTATTGTTCATATAGGAAGGCAAGGAATCGTAAATCGCCCTTATTTTAAGTTTTTTCCCATTTTCGTATTTCGAAGCGTCATCTTTATAGAATGAATATATTTGGCTTTGCGTTTCCCTCATTTTGATGATGTTTCCATTCAAAAATTCCTTTACGGCTTCCGGCAATCCTCCACATAGGAGATATTCTTTGAAACGCCTTAACATAATTTTATGGACTACTCCAGAGACCTCTTTGCCTTCGTTGAAGCAATCATTCACGTATTCGATCACCGATTCGCTGGTCCCAGTCGCAAAAAGGAATTCTTTGAAATCCATCGGATACATTTTGACTTCTTGTATGCTCCCGATTGGAATGAATTGATGTTTCAAAGCAATCCCTAAGAGAGAACCGCTGGCTATATAGCGGAATTTGTTTTCCGCTTTCAAAGGTTTCAATAACGACACAAGAAACGGATACACTTGTATCTCGTCAATGAAAACGATCGTGTTGGTTATATCGCCAAGTCGATTGCCATGCAAAGAGCTGATAGCGAGATTGAAGTCCTCTTTTGTTTTAACGCTCGAAAATATCCTGTCTCCATCTAGATCATCTTGCATATTGATCTCTATGTAGTTTTCGAACGATTTTTTCGCCGTTTCGCGAATGATGTAACTTTTTCCGATTTGACGTGCTCCCGTAACGATCAAAATAGGAGACTCTACGTTTTTATAATATTCATAAAGTTTGCTTTCAATATTTCTATGAAACATAGAAAATCCTCCAATCAGTTGTTTTTCTGATAAGATTTAATACCAAAATGAGTGGTTTTCCAAAAAATCTTTAGATGATGTCTTATTCAAAAATCCATCTTATTTTGCGAAAACATGAATTTCAGGCGATTTGAAAAAGGTCATAAGACAGCATCTTCAAATAACAAATAAGAACATTTGTAAATTAACAATTTAAAAATCGAAAGCGGTTGCTATAATGCGCACATAATTAGCGGAGGAAACTTATGCAAAATAAAGCTAAAAGAGTTTTGTTCCCGTTGGCCGCATTGTCACTCATCGGATTTTTAAGTGCTTGCGATAACGGCAACGACTCATCAAGCTCCCTCGAACCAGATGATGGCTCTTCGAGCGTTATCCCAGACTCATCTAGCAGCGAGGAGCCAACCGTTCCCGATGAAATAACGGGAACCGGCACCGAGACTGACCCTTACGTCATTTCCAGTGCCAAACAATACGGCGATTTCGTTAAGGCTTATAACGCCCTCACCGAAGCCCCAGCCTATTCTTATTACGTTTTAGGCGACGATTTCAGCCTCAAAGGAATGGATTTGTCCCCAGTAGGAACCCAAGCTGTCCCATTCTATGGATCGTTCGATGGAAACGGCCATACGATCTCGGACTATTCGCTTAAATCATTCGACAAATCAACGACAGCCTACGGCTTATTCGGATATGCCGATAGCAGCGCAATCGCCGATCTTTCTTTGACCATTGATTACGAATTAGCTCCTTTGGGCGCAAAATCAAAAATCTATGTCGGGGGCCTTATCGGAAATGGCTATAACACCATCATTTACGATGTGGCCGTTGCCGGAAGCATCGATTTGACTTCTGGTCAGAACACTTCCTCCCAGTTGATCATAGGGGGGGTCGCCGGTATGTTGACCGCCGGCAAGAACTACGCCATTCCTCTTGCCAATAACGCCGCTCATGTCGATATCGATTCCGACATGACCGATGCGGCCGATACCATCAACATGGTCGGTGGCATCGCTGGAGCCTTATTGACGGATACCGATTATAAAGCTGGTACCATAGGCGTGTTATTCGCTGAATCCTGCTATTATTCCGGCTCATTGACGGGAGGCACCGCAGTCGGCGGCATCGTCGCCGCAGTCGGCTCACGCGTCTCAGTACTTGACTGCTACGCTGAAGGAGCCGCGATCAAAACCACCGATACCGATGGGTCCTATGTCGGAGGCATAGTCGGCCAAGGATATTATGAATCAGCGGTTTTGCACAACTATTCGGCCTTTGATTCAATCGAAGCCGCCGCATCTTCCAGCACGATATATAAGTCATATGCCGGAACATCGATCGGCTATGCCTATAAAAATGGCTATGATGAATCCGATTCCACTTTAGGGACGGTCAATTATGGCAACGCCGCCAAGGAAGTGACCGTCGTGTCTGACAAAGCCGGCGTTAACGGAGCCGCTGCCGAAAAAGGCGAAGCAGGAATGAAGGCCGCCGGATTGTCCGCCACTTGGTCTATCGACAAGGATGGCGATGTCGATCTTGGCTATTACACCGAACGTTCCGAAAGCGTTAGCGTCAAATTGGATGCGAACTATGAAGGCGGAACAAGCGAAACAATCACCGCCGCAAACGGAAAATACGATGTGAAAGCCATCGGCGTCATCGATGCAAAAGTCTTTGAAAGAGAACATTATTCCTATGTCGGAATGTTCTATGACGAAGAAGGACAACAACCATACACTTGGTATACCCCATTCGTCGCCGACACCACCCTTTATGCCTCTTATGGCGATCTAAGCTTATTGGTCGGAACCTGGAATTATACGGTTGGATCGGTTTCTGGAATCTGGCATTTCACCGAAGACACCTTCTATTGGCAAAACAGATATTACGAAACAAGCACCTACAAATATAGCTTTGACGGAACCTATATCTTCATTGGCAAATACACCGGCGATTCGAAAGACGGCGGCGGCTATGAAGGCGAAATATTCAAATTGGAAAACGGAAAGCTCGTCGGATATGATATCAACGATTACGATTATCAATATACCGCAGTCAAGAGCACCTCGACGTTCGTCGTTCCTGATTACAGCGGCGAATCGTTCGTCGGAACCTATTATTTCACCAATGATGCGATCATCACTTTGCAAGCTAACGGCAACGCTGTCGGCGTCAATTCCACCAGCACAACCAAATGGTATGGCGGATTCACCAAATTAAGCAGCGGACTCTTTAATATCAGAGTCCCATCTAGGCTCATGGCCGATGGCTTGAATTACGACGCCACCAACGATATTTTCTATAACGATTCCTACTTCGGGGCCAAAGAAAAAGTCGAAACGACTTACACGACTGCCGATTCCAGCATCAAGGTCTATTCCACCGCTTCCCATAACTATGCGATCGTTGATGGAACGATCGGAACGATCAGCGGCACTCTTGCAGATGGGGAAGAAGTCGTGATCAACGATGCCACTTACGCCGTTAATGGAACATCTTTGGTCAAGAAAGAAGCCACCCCATCCATCCCTGAATCGATCTGCGGCACCTATGTCTCCTCCACCAACAACGTCATGGTGCTGAATCAGGATGGCACCGGCACCTGGAACGAGACCGCATTCACCTGGAGCTACGACGCCACGGAGGGCAAAGGATACATATCCGCCTTCGGAGCGTTTGACGGCCAAAGCAACTGGGTCAAGTTCAACGAGGACGGAAGCGTAAACGTCCACCTGGAGGACGAATTTTTGGAAAGCTTCGTCAACGAGCCGTTGTCCAAGCAGGAAGAGAAGGGCGAAGAGACCGTAGCCGGATACGTCGGCACTTGGATCGCCGCTCGCGGAAAACTCACGATGACGATCGTGCTCAATGCAGATGGAACCGGCACCTACAACAACGAGGCCATCACCTACAAGGAAAGCAACGGCACCATCACATTCGAATGCGGCGACACGGAAGTCGAGCTCAAATACGATTCCGCCACCGGCAAGATGACCGGCAAATACGTCTACGACTACGAAGATTACCCTTTCGATTCGATTACCAAGCAGGAAGAGAAGGGCGAAGAGACCGTAGCCGGATATGTCGGGACATGGATTGCCACTCGCGGAAAACTCACGATGACGATCGTGCTCAATGCAGATGGAACCGGCACCTACAACAACGAGGCCATCACCTACAAGGAAAGCAACGGCACCATCACATTCGAATGCGGCGACACGGAAGTCGAGCTCAAATACGATTCCGCCACCGGCAAGATGACCGGCAAATACGTCTACGACTACGAAGATTATCCTTTCGATTCGATCACCAAGCAAAATTAGGTTTAAAAAGCGTCTTAGCAAACATGCGGGCGCTTTTTTCATGCCCTAAATCGCTTTATAAAGCATCGGTTTTATCCTAAAATTGCAACCATGAAATCCTTAAAAGAATTATTGATAAGAGGGCCTGGTCCTTCCTCGAGCCACACCATAGGGCCTTATAGGATATCGAAAGATTTCCTTAATGCTACTGGCAAAGATGAAATTGAATCCTATAAAGTGACTTTATATGGGTCTTTGGCATTTACTGGTAAGGGCCATAACACGGATCGCGTCATCAAGAAGGCGTTTGATGAATCCAGCAAAAAGGTGGAGATCCTATTCGATTTCGATTTAAAGGATTTAAAACATCCAAACACAATGAAACTCGAAGCTTTCCCAAAAAAAGGAGGAAAAATCGCTGTCAAATACCAGTCCATCGGCGGAGGGGCTTATAAAAAGGAAAACGAGCCATATGAGCCAATGGACATATATCCATTCAATGATTTCAAAGGCTTAACCGAATATCTTAATGAAAACAAGATAAATGACGTCTATGAAGTAATAGAAAAATTAGAAGGCAAAGACATATATGATTACGGGAAAAAGATGCTTGAGCATTGCTTTTCGTTGATTGAGGGAATGCTTTCGTCAAAAAGCGTCGAACTTCCAGCTTTGGGATTGAAGACGGTTTCGTCGGAAATATACGAAAAAGCGATAGGAATTCAAGATAAATATGAGCAAAGGACGATGCTTCTCACCGCTTTCGCATATGCCACAGCAGAGGCAAATGCCTTAGGAAAAACGATCGTTGCTTCTCCGACGTGCGGAGCTAGTGGAGTAGTCCCAGCATGCCTTTATTATCAATATAAGTATGAGGGACATCAGTTGGAAGAAGTAACGAAAGCCTTTTTGGTAGGCGCTTTGATTTGCAATTTCATCAAAGAAAATGCGGCCATAAGCGGAGCCGTATTAGGCTGCCAGGCCGAGATAGGATCGGCGGCATGCTTTGCAAGTTCCAGTTTGGCCTATCTCGACGGATTGAGCGTCCATCAGATCGAATATGCATCCGAAGTTGCGATGGAACATTTCTTGGGTCTTACCTGCGATCCTGTTGGTGGGTATGTCCAGATACCATGCATCGAAAGAAACGGAATAGCGTCCGTGCATGCTTATTCATCTTATCTATATAGCAAAGACATAGCTCCATTAAGAGAAAACAAAATCAGTTTCGACAATGTCATCAAGGCCATGAAGGAGACGGGCGACAAAATGGTCAAAGAGCTTAAAGAGACCTCGTTAGGTGGTTTAGCCAAAGTCATATCGAATTGCTGATAAAAGGGGTCAAGAGACTCTGATTTTTCATCGCTTCCGTTTCTTAAAGCCCATCAACAATTCAAGGCCGATCCTGCACGAAATTTTCATGTCAAGATTCCGCATAGATTGTTGGCTATCATCATTCAAAAAGGAGAATGCTGCGGTTTGTCAAAATATTTTCCGTCTCTTATCGCGACGCCTAAAATTTTTTTCAATGTAATATTCCGATGTCGGCATCCTACTAGCAATCTTCGTTTGAATCGATAGATCTTATGTGAGAAATCAATGAAACTATGATCATTTCGATTCCGAAAGCGAATCTGATAGCTCCTTAACGTAAACGCCTTCGATAGCAAGTTCGCTTAAAATATTTTGCCTTGAATATGTCCAGCCAAAGAAGAATGGCAAAAATTTCAGCCATTAAAAACCAAAAAGACAAAAAGTTGTCAATGACCGTTAAAATTTACGATACAGATGTATCTTTCAGATAAACACATTTTTAATATTTTTCGCATGCACTAGCGCACGCGAATTATGGCTTACAATCAGTCGCTTAGGCATTGAAAAAAAGTCAAGATTTTTGTATTTCTTAAAAAGTGAGCATTTATTTATTATTAATATTGTTCCGATGATATCTATCTTATTTCATAAGAAATAGAAAATGGTGCAAAAAAAATCAAAAAGTGGTTGCTTTCCGTTTTTAAACGTGTACAGTAGCCAACGACTCGCCAAACGAGTCAAAGGGGAAAAAATGAAAACATCAAACAAAATCAGCCTGATTGCCGGCTTATCCGCAATCGCTTTAATCGGCACTGGCTATGCCGCTTGGACCTTCTCAAAGGATAGCACCGTCAATTTCGACGGCTCAGTCAACATCACCGCCAAGGCCGAAGAAGTCGGAACCTTAAGCATCGTCCCCAATCAAAAAGTCTGCCTTATTTTGGATCAAGACTTCATTGGTTGGAAGGATTCCACCGATGAGAACGCCGCCGAAGTCACCTCCATCAATTTGGAATATGCCGGCGCCGTCAGTAAGGACGTCGATGAACACGTCACCGTCAGCGTGGATGCCAACTATGACTCCGTTCTTGCCAAATATGTCTCTTTCACCGCTATCGGTGAGCAAACCAAAGAATACAAAGGCGAAGACAAACTTGCTTTCGAATTCGCTTTGCCAACCATTTCTTGGGTCGATGGCAAAAAGCCTTTGAACGAAAAAGCCTACGACGAAATGGTCGCCGCCCTTGGCTCTTCCACGGTCAGCTTCACCTTCTCTGCCGAAGTCAGCGAATGCACCCACGCCTAACAAGGGAGCAAGATAGATGACTACCGTAACGATTGTGGTAGTCGCTATATTGACCTGTCTGATATTTGCTCTAGCCATCATCTCTTTCAGTTCCTTCATTAGATCCGAAAGGAAAATGATCGCTGCCGGAGGCAAGGATGAGGAGATTGTAAAAGAGGAAATAAAGGACAAAAAGAAATCGTCAAAGATATTAAGCATCCTATCCATCGCTTTCTCTCTGGTCTTAATGGCCGGAGTGGCGACGATGGCTGGGGTGGGCATTGCCTTCAATGCGTCCGGAGAACAATTTTCCGTCAAAAACAAAACCCAATTGGTGATCGCTTCCAATTCCATGGATGGCTTTTGGAGCGAAGAATACAAAATCACTTTGCCAGAAAAAGCCTATAAGCAGCAATTCGCCATCGGGGCCATATGCACTTTCGAAAAGGTCTCGGAAGATGAACCGCTGGAGCTCTATCAAGTCTATGGTTATAAGCTGGATAACGGAAAGATAATCACCCACAGGCTTATTGGCTATAGCCCATCTGGATTATTGACCTTTAGAGGGGACAATACCGGCGGGAGAGACAATTACGTCAAAAGGGAACAGGTCATATTGCGATATACCGAAGAAAAGATCAATAACATCGGCCTTTTCGTTTTGTTTGCGCAATCTGGCTTTGGAATCTATTCCCTTGTCAGCGTCATCGGAGTCTTCGTGATTTCCGAGATATTCATGATCAAATACAAAAAAATGGTCAAAACGAGGTTGAACGAAATGGAATTCGATTGCGCGAAAATCATCGACGAGACGGCATCCATTGCGTTCCATCCTTGCTTAAACGAAACGAAAATCGAGGAAACGGAGGATAAAAAAGATGAAGAATAAAGGGATCTTTTTATCATTCACCTCTTTGATGGTCTTAGGTTTGGCCGGTTCGATTGGCTATGCTTCTTGGCAATATTCGAAAAGCGAAAAAACCATAAGCAACATCGCTTTAAACATCAAGAAGTGGGATTTTTCCTGGACCGGTTCTGATGTTTTGGATGATATTACCTATGAACATGCCTCTGAATTCCCGACAGCCCTAAACGGCCTTGAGGATCCTGATAGCGTCGAAGGGCAGGCTTTGGCTCAGGCTATAGCCGCCAAAAAATCCACCGACTGGGTCGGGAACATGGATTCCATCGTCAACGTTTCCGGAAACCTAGCCAAGGTCTTGAACGTTTCCGATGACTGCACCTATATAATCAAAATCAAAGCCGATGGCTCTTATGAGCTATATATGACCTACGTCGACTATTCGAAGAAGTCGATTTACGCAAGGTTTGGCCCAGTCTATAAAACGGTTTACAAGCAAGACGAAGACGGCAATTATAAGGCTGTCCAATCCTATAAGGGAACCGCGACCGTAACCTATACGACGCGGCTCACGGCCAAAAGCAAAAAAGTTTCAATACGGATGATTTCCAATCTTATTGACGCTGATTGAATGACTTTCGCAATAAAGTAGATAAAGGGCACCATAACACCGTCGGTGCCCTTTGTTTTATAAGCTACCTTTTGTATCCGAAATTTTCCAAAGAATATGGGATGTCTTTCTTATTGATATCGAATATTTTCATTTTCGACGACGAATTTGCTTCATTCAAAATGCCGCAGTTTATGAATCTGTTCAATATCTTAAGCGCGCCTTGTTTAAACATAGAGACGTTGATCATTTTAAGAAAATCGATATAGGCAAAGAGACATCATAACGATAATAATCGCCAGAATGTAGTTTGCTTTCCTGATCTAGGCAGTCATTGCCAAGCAATATAAAACGTTTGAATAAATTCTCTTTATCGAACGTAGGCAGGACTTTGACGAAATCCATTCCTGTCTTCGTGTTTTTGATGATGATGTCGTTCTTATCCTTAACAGGAGCGTTGTCTTTCAATAACCCTTTCAACCTTTTTTATGGTCGTTGCTGCATTTTCGACATTCGAAGTTCCCTCGATTTCAGAATAGATCATCGATTCGACGAAATCAGAAGAAAACCTATCGGACAAATTCTTGCTCTCATTGGAAAAAGCAACGATATTCGGCAATAATGCTTCTATATCGCTGCAAAATGAGAAATATAGGTGCTTATGATTGAATGCACGCATGGGAAGAAGGTTACCGCCTTGCTTTCTATGGAAGCGATAGATTCTTTGAATTTCAACAATTGAACGTATTCAAAAGGCAAAATGTATGTTTTTGCTTCATTGCCATGCTCGAACTCTTTCGGAGTATAGAATTTTCGTTGAATGGTTTTTCTAATATCGATTGCAAAAATTGTTCGTTCATGGTTTTTTAAAAAACCTTTGCGTAAGCCTTTCAAGCAACCGTTTATAAACCTTCCAGTAAACCGTATTAATTGATTATGCAAAGTTAAAACAAGACGGTATCCGCTTAAATCCCATCGAAATCAGGTTTCGAGGCATTGAGTCAATTCCGTTGATGCTCCGTCTCTAACCGCCATAAGCTAAATCGCCTATTCCATAATGCAGATTCATTTGTCATGGTTTGATTGCTTCGACGCACAATGGCCGAATCTTCTATCGGTTCTCATAGCAACGAGCTGATATTCCTTTTTCAACGCGAATAGCCCTTCGAATTGCACGCATTTCGCAAATGTATCGAGAACCGAATCGTATCTGCCATCCAAATAATTCTTTGACAGTTCCTTTCTTAGCTTAGCGTTGTTTATGTAATATGGAAATTCCAAGCAAAAAGCTTTGACGAGGTCTTGTTTCTTGAATAGATGATTTTCCATGTAATAAATCGCTAATTTGTTTCTTGAATCGATTTCAGCTAAAGAAAAATATATGTCTTTGAAACTTCTTATCAATTCGGCATCGTTTCGTATGATCATCGAATTCAAAAGATCCGATTGATCTGCTGGGTTTAGAGAAAGAAAGGGATTGTCATTGATCCTTTCTGCGCCCTTATACGCATAACGAGTAACGTTGTATTTTGTTTTCTCAAGTATGTATCGACCTATTCTATTGAATTCTTTGCCATGACCGTTGCACCCTCCTTTTAAATCCGTGAGAACGTGGACGATTTCATGAATTATCGTGTTCATGTAGCCATCTTTGTCTTGGTGGATTTTGGAATTCAGGACAATCAAATAACCTTCGCCATTTTTCATCGCAAGCCCATAACTAGGTCTCCTCACGCTTTTGAATTTAAAGGTTATTTTTTGCTCAACGTTGATATCTATCGAATCCAACAGATCCAGCGCTTCTTCGATATAGGATTCGATAGGTTCAATGACGGTCTTATCTAAATGAATGTTTTTTCTCATATCCAATAACTATTTGAACGATGTTTGTTCCGTATGGCTTTTAGCAGGAATATCGCCATAAGAATGATGGAATTTTTCATGACTTCAGTTTATCCGACTTCCATCGTTGAGTCATCTATAATCAAAAGTCGGACAGCAACAATATCAATGTCTATATTCGGCAAGATAGTTTTCTATTAAATAATACTTTCCCAGCCAATAGGACTATATAGAGCCTTTTCTTGGCCTTCCGCGTT
>CAVJSS010000020.1:0-11614 GCA_963652335.1 uncultured Eubacteriales bacterium
GTTTTATTCCTTTTTATTGCCTTTTTCTTTAAATCAAGGATACTAATTTGGCTATGAAGGAAGAGACCATAATCAATAAGAAAATAAATAAGGGATGCGTAGACGATAACAATCGTCTTCGCTTATCTTCCGTTCTTTTATTCTCCCAAGAAGCCGCGATAGAGGCGGTGGAGACGGATTTAGGCATAACAAGGGACAAAACCCAAGGAAGAGGCTTATTATGGGTCTTAGCCCGATATCATATCGAAATAGATAGGCTCCCGGCGTTAGGAGAAGAAATAAAGATATTGAGTTGGCAAAGCAAGATGATTGCTTTCTTCTTCGTCAGGAATTTCGAGATGCTTGATAAGAACGGCAACCCTATTGTAAAAGGAGTCACTTATTGGGCGATGATAAACGAGAAAGAACGTCAAATCATAACCCCATCCGATTATGGGATAATCATCCCAAACCATATCCGCGGCGACGAACTCCCAAGGCCTGAAAAGATAATTATTGATCCAGGCGACCAAAAGACGATCATCCGTTGCAACGAAGAAGACCTAGATAGCAACAACCATATGAACAACGTCGTATATATGGACAAATGCCTATCTTTGATCCCAAAAGGATATCTAAATACTCACAACATAGAAACAATCGATATAAACTATAAAAAAGAGCTCCGCCTAAACGAAGAAACGGAGCTGAGGTATAAAATCGGAGACGATGTCTGCAGCTTCGATTCGGAAGCTTTCGGCCTAGTCCTTCATTTTAAGGAAGCCCTTTAAGGCCACCTCCCCAAAGGTCTCGACCATCTGATCTATCTCTTCGTCCGTGATCGATCTGGCCATTATGATCCTAACGCCCAAAAAGGTGTTGGCCCCGATGATTATATAAGCTAGGTTTTTCACATCGTCAATCGTCAATTCATCACCGGCGTTGGCCAATCCTTTCCGATATGACCAGGCGAACGTATGGTAATATTCGTCGAAGCTTGGCTTATCGAAATAAAGGGATTCCCAAATGAGTTTGTAGACGTTCGGATTCTCTTGGACGTAATGGAGCCAAGCCCTTAACCCGTCCTTTTCGAATTGAAGCCTCGAGGAATTGGGATCGGTCCTCTCTTTGATATATCTCTTGATGGCTTGCTGCTCATTGAAGACGATATAACGATATAATTCCTCCTTGTTGCTGAAATATTTGTAGATCAGCCCCACGGAAAGGTTCGCGTTGGTGGCGATGTTCTTGATGGAGGTCAATTCATATCCTTTCTCCGCGAAGGAATCGTGGGCCGTTTTGACTATAAGGTCAAACGTCGCCCTGGCCCGATCGGACAATTTGTCGGCCTGGGCCGAAACGTCCTCCCCTTCCAAGATTTTTTTGAAAGATGGTGAATGATTGTTCATATTTGTCTCTTTTCTTTTATAGAAAATGGTATAAACTTAAGCCATGGAACCCAATTTCCGCGTAGGAGAATTAGGAGTGGCCTTAGCCAGAAGGCAAACGAGAGAAGATCTCGCCGCTTTTTGTTAGCTAAGTATAACTCTTAACGGTTCCGATAACGAGGTAAAATATGAAATTCGAAGATCTCTATGTAGGACAGACTGCGTCCTCCAGCAAGACTTTCGGCGAAGCTGAAGTTTTGCTCTTCTCCGGTGTCAGCACCGACTGCAACCCATTGCACATCTCCGCGACCGCGGCTGAAAAAGGAATGTTCGGCCAACGCGTTTGCCACGGCATGTTGGTCGCTTCTTTGATCTCTGCCGTCCTTGGCACCAAACTCCCAGGGGAAGGAACCGTTTATATGGGCCAAACCCTCCAATTCCGTCGTCCGGTCTATCTTGGGACGACCATCACCGCGACCGTCACCGTCACCGAATTGAATCCAGAGAAGCACATCGCCGTCTTGGATACCGTCTGCACCAACGAAGAAGGCGTCGCCGTCATCAAAGGCCAAGCGACCGTCATGCTCAAATAATCGCTCAAGAATCGAATTCTTAGAAATAAAAACGAAAGGAATCCATAAATGGAACCAATCATCAATGAACTTTACGATGACCTCCTTGATGAATTCATCGAGAAAAAGGTCAAGCCATTAGCCAAGGAAGTCGATGAGAAGGAAATGTTCCCTCTCGAAAACGTCAAGCTGATGGGCAAGCTCGGTCTCCTTGGCATCACCATCCCTAAGGAATACGGTGGCGTCGGAGGCGATTATCCAAGCTATATCAAAGCGGTCCGCCGTTTGGCCAACGCCTGCGCGACCACTTCCGTCATCATGTCCGGCCATGTCTCCCTCTGCGTCGGCCCTATCATGGAATTCGGCACCGAGGAGCAAAAAGCCAAATACCTTCCGAAATTGGCCACTGGCGAATGGATCGGAGCCTTCGGCCTTACCGAACCTAATGCCGGAACCGATGCCGCCGGTCAGCAATCCTATGCCGTCTTGGATGGCGATCATTATGTCTTAAACGGCACCAAGATCTTCATCACCAACGCCGGCTATGCCAACGTCTTCGTCGTCTTTGCCATGACCGATAGATCGAAAGGCGTCAAAGGCATCTCCGCCTTCATCTTGGAAAAGACCTTCCCTGGATTCTCCATCGGCAAAGTCGAAGACAAGATGGGCATCCGCGGCTCTTCCACCTGCGAATTGATCTTCAAGGACGTCATCGTCCCGAAAGAGAATCTCCTCGGCAAGGAAGGCGAAGGATTCAAGATCGCCATGAAGACCCTCGATGGCGGCCGTATCGGCATCGCCGCCCAAGCTTGCGGCATCGCCGAAGGCGCTCTCCAAGAGACCATCGATTACGTCAAAGCCCGCAAACAATTTGGACGTCCTATCTCCGCTTTCCAAAACACCCAATTCACTTTGGCCGATATGAAAGCCAGGACCGAAGCCGCCCGCTTATTGGTCGAGCAAGCGGCCAACGCCAAAGCCAACCATGCCAAAGATCTGAGCATGAAAGCAGCCATGGCCAAGCTATTCGCGGCCGAGACCGCTTCTTATGTCACCAACCGCGCCGTTCAGCTTTTCGGCGGTTACGGTTATACCCGCGATTACCCAGTGGAACGCATGATGCGTGACGCCAAGATCACCGAAATCTACGAAGGTACTTCCGAAGTCCAGCGTATGGTCATCTCCGGTGCCTTGCTCAAATAAGATAGGAGGATAGACAATCATGAATATCGTTGTTTTAGCAAAACAAGTACCAAATAGCACTCAGATCAAGATCGATCCTGTCACTGGAGCGATGGATAGGACCGGCGTCCCAGCCATCATGAACCCAGACGATAAGGCCGCTTTGGAATTCGCTCTCAGAATCAAAGACGGGAACGGAGCCAAAGTGAGCGTCCTTACAATGGGCCTCCCTGCCGCCAAAAAGATCTTGTTCGAAGCCATCGCCATGGGCGCCGACGAAGGCGTCCTTCTTACCGATAGGGCTTGCGCCGGCGCCGATACCTTAGCCACATCCAAGGCTTTGGCCGCCGCCATCAAGACCCTCAACGCCGATTTGGTCATCGGCGGACGCCAGGCGATCGACGGCGATACGGCCCAAGTCGGACCTCAGATCGCCGAACACCTCCATTTGCCGCAGATCACCTATTGCCAAGCCGTCAAAGTCGAAGGCGACCACGTCGTCGCCGAACGCCGTTTCGAAGACCGCGTCCAGACCTTGAAAGCCAAGCTCCCATGCGTCGTCACCTGCTTAGGCGATGCGGTGGAACCACGTTATATGAACGTCGTCCGTTTGGTCAACGAATGCAGTGAAGACAAGATCAAAGTCATCGGCGTGAAAGACATCGATTTGGATCCGAAAGAAACCGGATTCGCCGGTTCCCCGACCAAGGTCGCCAATTCCTTCGGCAAAGTGGTCAACAAGACCAACGAAGTCATCGAAGGAACGCCGGAAGAAGTCGTCGAAGCCATCATTGCCCATCTTAAGGACAAGAAGCTAATCTAGGGAGGAAAGAAACAATGTCAAACAATATCTTGGTTTACGTTGAGTCCAGGGACGGACAGATCCAAAAGGTCGGTTTCGAACTTCTTGGCGAAGCTCGCCGCCTCGCAACCGAAGGCGTCAAAGTCAAAGGCGTCCTCATCGGCAATAATCTTAAAGACGCCATCAATGCCTTGAAAGGCAAAGACGTGGACGAAATCCTCGTCGTCGAAGGCAAAGAATACGAACATTACAATACCTTGAACTATGCCGCCGCCTTAGAGAAGGTCATCAAGGACGAAGAACCTAACATCATCTTCCTTGGCGCTACCTCCATCGGCCGTGACTTAGGCCCAAGGCTCTCCGCCAGATTGAATTGCGGACTTACCGCCGACTGCACCAAATTGGAAGTCATCGACGGCTTGCTCAATGCCACTCGTCCGGCTTTCGGCGGGAACCTAATGGCCACCATCGTCTGCCCTAACACCAAACCGCAGATGGCTACGGTCCGCCCAGGCGTTTTCGCCGCCGTCAAAGCCGGCAAATGCGACAAAGTCACCTATGTGAAAGGCGTCAAACTCCCAACTGAGAACGTCGAACTCGTTTCCGAAGTCAAGCAGGTCAAGAACGTCGAAAACATCGAAGACGCTAAAGTCTTGGTCGCCGTCGGCCGTGGCGCTTCTTCCAATATCGAACAAGCCAAGGAATTGGCAACTGCCTTAAAAGGCACCATCGCCTCTTCCAGATCCTTGGTCGACGCTGGCGTCATGCCTTCCGATCGCCAAGTCGGTCAAACAGGCAAAACCGTCAAGCCTGAGCTTTACCTCGCTCTTGGCATCTCCGGCGCCATCCAGCATACCGTCGGCATGGAGAATTCCGATTATATCGTCGCCATCAACAAAGACAAAGGGGCTTCGATCTTCTCCGTGGCTGACCTTGGAGTCGTCGGCGACGTCAATCAGATCCTCCCTCTATTGCTTAAGAGAGTCAAAGAAGAAAAAGCCAAATAAGCATTTTGAGTGAGGGCCCAATAAGCTCTCACTCTCTTTATATATAAGGAAAGGACACTTTATGTTAAAAGACCCTAAACTCATCGAGGAATCCTTAAATAGAGTCAAAGACAAGCTGATCACCGTCGATCAGGCTTTGGATATGGTTCAATCCGACTGGCAGATCGTCACCGGCTTAGGCTGCTCCGAAGGAAAGGCTTTCTGCGAGAACCTCCATAAGATCGCCGATCGCGTCACCAACGTCACCGTCAACAACTGCTTGCCGATGGATAACTACCCATTCTATGTCGATCCTCAATATCGCCATTCGTTCAACCTCGCCGGTTGGTTCTATGCCCCAAGCATCCGCAAAGCCCACAAAAACGGCAATTGCTCATTCATTCCGAACAACCTCCATTTCGCCGGCAAAAAGAGATTCGAGAACATCCATGTCAATCTCTATGTCGGTTTGGCTTCCATGCCTGACGAACATGGCTATGTTTCCCTTTCTTTAGGCAATACCTACGAAAAGGAGGCTTGCGAAAAAGCCGACATCGTCATTTTGGAAATCAACCCGAAGGCCCCTCGTTGCTTCGGCGACGTCCAAATGCATATCTCCGACGTCGATCATTTCATCTACGTCGATTATGATATCCCAGTCATCCCAGACGCCGATCCTAACGAAAAGGACAAGATGATCGCTTCTTACATCCTTCCATTCGTCAAAGACGGCTGCTGCATCCAACTTGGGATCGGCGGCATGCCTAACGCCGTGGCCACTGCTTTGTATGACAAAAAGAACCTCGGCGTCCATACCGAGATGCTTACTTCCGAAATGGCCAAATTGGCCAAAGCCGGAGTCATCAACGGCAAATGCAAGAACATAAACCAAGGCCAAATCGCCGCGACGTTCGCCATGGGCACCCAAGAACTCTATGATTTCATCGACAATAACCCAAGCGTCGTCTTCAACCGCGGCTCTTGGACCAACGATCCATATGTCATCGCCCAAAACGATAACCAGCTCTCCATCAACACCACGATGGAAGTCGATTTGACTGGGCAATGCGCTTCCGAATCCATCGGTTCCATGCAATGGTCCGGATGCGGTGGCCAAGCCGATACCGTCATTGGCTCTCAAATGTCAAATGGCGGGCATTCCATCATCTGCCTATATAGCACCGCGATGGTCAAAAACCCTGCCACTGGCATCAAAGAAGAAAAATCCAAGATCGTCGCCCAGCTTAAGCCAGGCGCCGCTGTCTCAACTTCGAGAGCCGACGTCGAATACGTTTGCACCGAATATGGCATCGTCAACCTCAAAGGCACAACGATTGCCGAACGCGTCGAAAAGCTCATTTCCATCGCCCATCCTAAATTCCGCGAGCAGCTTTTGAAAGATGCCTACGACGCCGGCATCATCTATCCAAGGGATTAATCAAGATGTTTTTCGAATTCCTAGGGCATAAAGTCCATTACGAAGTCGATGGCGAAGGCAAGCCATTGATCGTCCTTAACGGCATCATGATGTCAACCAAAAGCTGGAGGTTCTTGGTCCCTTCTTTGACCAAAGCCCATATTCAGCTAATCACCGTCGATTTCTTCGATCAGGGCGAAAGCGATTCCTTCGCCGAATACCAATATAGGCAAGATATCCAAGCCGATTTGGTCAAAGCCTTGATCGACCACCTCAAGTTGAAAGAGAAGCCAGTCATCTATGGTGTTTCCTACGGCGGCGAGGTTTCTGTCCTTTTCGCCGAGAAATACCATGGGGTAGCCGAGAAATTCATTCTCTGCAACACGGCTTCTTGGACCAACCCATGGCTTAAGGACATCGGCGATGGTTGGAATGCCATCGGCCGCAGAAGAGACGGTGAATGCTATTACAACATCACCATCCCAGTCGTTTATTCCCCTCAATATTACGATGGGAACCAGAAATGGATGAACGATAGGAAAAACCTCTTGGTCCCTGGCGTTTTTTCCTCTCCGGCATTCTTGGATAGGATGGAACGTTTGGTCCATTCCTCCGAAACGTTGGATGCGAGAAGCAACCTCAAAGACATAAAAGAGCCATGCCTGATCGTCACTTCCGAATACGACATGCTTCTCCCTCGCCCACAGCAAAAGCTCATGCACGATAACATCCCTCATAATTCCTGGGTCGTCATCCCTGAAGCCGGACATGGCTTCATGTATGAAGACACCGAGCTTATGATCAGCTTGATGATCGGCTGGGTCTATTCTCAAAGAGAAGCCATCTAATATATTCCGTTTTTATGAAAATCTGCGTATATCCAGGCTCCTTCGACCCAATAACGATGGGGCATCTAAATATCATCCAAAGAGCCGCGAAGATCTTTGACAAAGTCATCGTCTTGGTTTCGGTGAACCCGAACAAGCATTATCTTTTCTCTTATTCAGAGAGAGTGGATATGATAAAACGCTGCGTCGCCAATATCCCTAACGTCGAAGTCAGCTACACCCTCGGCATGGTAACATCGTATGCCGAAAAGGCAGGTGCCTCTCTCATCCTTAGGGGATTAAGGAACCAAAACGACTACCAAAACGAATTGGAGATATCCTATTTCAACCATTCGATCAACCCCAATATCGAAACGATGCTGATGTATGCGGACAGAGACAACCTATTCACTTCCTCTTCTTCGATAAAGGAATTGGTCATATGCGGCGGAGACGCTTCCCCGTTTTTGCCAAAAGAGATAGTCGATGAAGTGGTAAAAAGGATCAAATCGTTGGCGGAATAAATCAAAAAACCAACCAAAGCCTCGCTAAGCGGGGCTTTTTCTGTGGCTGGATGATTTATGGCATGTTTAAATAATGCCATGTGGTGGATCCTTATAATCGTCTTGTCGATAATTCTCATAACTTCCATAGCCCTTATCTTCGTCTTAATGAAAGAAAAAAGAGGCGGAACGAATAACGATTTCCAATTGCCTCATCTCCATTCCGCTTCAGAAAGGGCAGGCCTAATTGGCGAAAAAACGACCGGTTTTCATCTTAGAAGGCTTTTGGAAGAAGACGAATTCCTCTTAGCCAATCTGCTTATCCCTCTTAGAAACGGGCATAAAACCGAAATCGATTCGGTTTTGATATCAAGGAAGGGGATTTTCTGCATCGAAATCAAAAACTGGGCGGGACATATATTCGGAAATGATTCGGACGAATATTGGATCCAAAAATATAACGATCCATATAGGGAAGATAGGAAACATAAAAATCCCATAAAGCAAAACGAAAACCACGAAATCGCATTGGAAAGGTTATTGCCCAACCAATACAAGGTCTATCCGGTCGTGATCTTTTCGAATCCAGGATACGAAAATCATATCGATTCCAACCACGCCTTCAGCCTAAACGGATTCAAAGAACGTTACGAAAATTCGCCTGATATCCTATCGAAAGAAGAAATATGCCAAATCCATATAATCCTTAAGCCTTATATTGCTTCTCCCTCCCAATTGAAAGATTTCAAAGAAGAAATGAAGAAAAGGCAATCATGATAAGTTGCCCCATGTATTCGATAAAGGGACAGTTAGCGCATAAATCAAGATGAGGGGTTTCCCGATTCTGCTTAAAAGCGCTCAGTCAAAAATGGATTCGAAGTCTCGATGACGTCATCGATTCAAAAGCCTTATAAGCGCATAGTCATATAGAAAGGAAATGGACCGCTAGCCAAAATCAAGCCCTCCGATAATTTTATGGAAAAAGGCCTAACCAGCCAATGGAATGCATTCCTTTCGAATAATATGCAAAAAAGACCCGAAGCCAAATGTTAAGCTTGATATTCGAATACTGCATTTATCAGGAACGAAAACTCAAAGAGACAACGATATACAACATGGAAGGGGCTTTTAGCCTCTTAAATTGTCATTCAAAGCCTTTATGTTCACCAAAATCAAAGCCAACATCATATTTGTCGATTATAGTCGACAATAAAGTATTGTTTTTGTACAATATACTCGACAAGGAGAAACGCAATGGATCACGAAACGATCAAACAGATAATTTCCGAACAGCACGAAATCATAAAGAAAGCGAAAATAGTCAATCGCGATTATAGCTTCGATAGGAACGCCAATTACGTTTTGATAGGACTTAGGAGATCGGGGAAATCCACCCTTTTATATAAGCGAGTCCAAGATCTTGTCAAAGAGGGCGTGGATTGGAAGCAAATAATCTATATAAATTTCGATGACGAGCGTCTTTTGGGCTTTAAGACAAGTGATTTCGAAGATATTCTCCTCACTGCGGAAGAGATAACGAAAGATAAGCATTACTTCTATTTTGATGAAATTCAAAATATCGACGGATGGGAAAGCTTTGCAATCAGAATGGCCAACGCCAAGGAAAAAGTCGACATAACGGGAAGCAATGCCAAAATGCTTTCCAGGGAAGTTTCCGCGAAATTGGGCAGGCGTTTTCTGACTAAGATAATCCATCCATATTCTTTCAAAGAATTCCTTCGCGCAAAATCGATCGATGGGAATGCTTTTTATTCCATCTCCGAACGCGCCGCGTTCATGAATGCCCTCCAAGAATTCTATAGATTCGGAGGATTTCCGGAATCGATCGATTCTTTGGATAAAAGGGGATATGTTTCGAACATATATGAAAAAATCCTTTTGGGCGATATCATCGCCAGGAATTCCATCCGTGGGGAGAACGGGATGAGGGTCTTGATGAAAAAGATAGCAGGCACCGTCTCCCAAGATGTTTCTTACACCAATCTCTTTAATTCATTGAAGACCATAGGTTTCTCGCTTTCGAAAGACACGATAATCGATTATTGCTCATATGCCATCCAAAGTTTCCTTTTGTTGGCACTGAAAAACCATTACGCATCATTTGTGGATAAAGAGAGCAATTCCAAATATTATTTTTCGGACAACGGGGTCCTCAATCTCTTCTTAGCCAAAGACAACACCTCTCTTTTTGAGAACCTGATTGCCGTATCCTTGAATAGAAAATACGGAGATAAGCTATATTATCTAAAAAGCAGTAAGACCAAGATAGACATAGATTTCTTCGTCGATGAGGAAAACATCGCCATCCAAGCTTGCTATTCATTGGATAATCCCGACGCTTACGACAGGAATGTTAGGCAATTAAAGAAGCTCGAGGAAACAGAACCTGGCAAATACAAGCTAATCATCGTCACCATGGATGAAACAAAAACGATCCCTTTGAAGAACAGCGAAATAAAAGTGATCAAATTGCAGGATTTTCTCCTTTCGGATGCACTAAACTAAAGAATTCCGAAAATTGGACACCATATGCCTAAGGATTTAACTAATTCATCAATGTATTTTAATGATTTGCAATTTAAGCTATGCATTCGAAAAAGAGAGCCATTGGCGTACAAATCAAGATGAGCGGTTTTTCGATTCCGCCCAAAAGCGCTCAGTCAAGTGCATTTGAAGTTTTGATGACGCCGTCGATTCAAAATCCTCACAAACACATAGTCATATAGACAGGAAGATACGTAATTCCATCTTCTATTTTGAAATTTTTGGAGTATATGATGATTTTTCGCTGATCTACCGATGACGTTTTTTCGCAAATTCCTTGCACATGGTGGATTTGCCAATGCGTCTCGTGCCTTCGAGCAAAAATGCTTTCGTGCCTTTGTATGTTTTTCCCGGTCCGAGAGCTTTTCGTATGTTTTTCTTCTAAAAACCATATCTTGCTTCATCCTTGTCAGCTTTATTTAGCGTTTTTCTGGCTAAAAACAACAAATGTGCCGATTTCCCTACAATTTATTTTTGTGAAATGTCCCGGTTTCCCTAAAATTCATTTTCACGAAATATCCTGATTTCCCTAAAATATCCAATCGAAAAAGCATGTGGTTTTTATCCTAATCATCCAAACTATTCATTAATAAAAAGTCCTTGAACCTGATATGCCGAGAGTTGCAAGAATTTTGTGTAACAGCCAAGCCACATAGCCTTTTTCCGTTTTATCCGATGAATCCCATAAACTGCTTATCGTCCTCACTCATCTCGAGCATGAATTTAGCCGGTCTGGCGTTGCGGTTGTAGTCCTCGTAAACCTTCGCGAGGACGATAAGCGCCGAATCCTCCGAATTGTATTGGATCCTCGCCCTGGTCTTCCTTTTGGCGACGGAATTGAGGGATTCCGCGGCGTTGGACGTGTAGATCGCCTTCCGCATCGCCTTCGGGAACTCATAGAAAAGGAACATCGAGTCCTGCCTCTCGACCAGTTTCAGGATCAGCTTCGGGTACGGTTTGGACCATTTGGAGACGAAATCCGCGAAGGCCTCGTCGCATTCCTTTCTCGTCTCCTTGGTGTAAACGGCTTTGAAATCGGCCATTATCTCCTTCCTGTCGCGGATCCTGACGGCTTGGCTTATGTTCCTTTGGACGTGGACCAGGCAAAGCTGCCTTTTCGCCGACGGGAACGACTTCGCGATCGCCTCCGGCATGCCTTGGAGGCCATCGGTCACGAACAGCTTCGGCTCCCCTATCCCTCTCTTTTTCAGCGATTCGAGGAACTCGGACCAATTGCCGGCGCCCTCCTGCGGGACGGCGCGGAAATCCAGGACCTGCCGCCTCCCCTCTCTGGTTATTCCGATCGCGACCTCGATGCATTCCTTCGATACCGACGAGGTTCCGCCATAGCTTCTTTTCAGCGGCACGTATGTGCCGTCCATGAAGACGGCGA
>CAVJSS010000021.1:0-11370 GCA_963652335.1 uncultured Eubacteriales bacterium
TTATTACAAAGAAGAAGTTAACGATGAATATGACCAGGATCCAATTGGAATAATTTTATGTGCCGAAAAAGACGCAGCATTAGCAAAGATAGTTATTCAGGGCATTAATAATAATATCTATGCAACAAAATACACAACGGTAATGCCCGATTACGAAGTGTTACAAAACGAAGTTCAGAAGGCTATTGCAATGTATAACGAAAAGGAAGATAAATAACCATGGTTTATACAAAAACAATAAGAGAATACTGCCTTCAAAACGAAGGAATAGTGTTTGATATCTCAAAGGAATATAAAAATCATTTTTCAATGGTACCTTACAAGACGTTTTGCAAGATTCTCACACGTCTTGAAGAAGAGGGCGTTTTAGCAAGAGAATCACACGGGGCGTATTTAACTGCCCAAAAAGGCCATACGAAAAATAACCAGGTGGCTGATTATTACACCCACGATTTTCATGGCTTGATAATCGGCTATTCATTTTACAATGATATTGGCATAACGAATTATCAAGATGACAAAAAAGAAATCCTAACCAGTTTGATTGAGACCAAAACAAAAAAAGTCGGCGAAACACTCCTAATTAAAATGGACTTAAATTCATTTGATAAACAATATAAATCTATTATTTATTTATTAGAATTAATCGAGAATAAATTCAAAATCAATGATTGCAACATCGAAAAATTAAATCGTTACATTCAAATATACGCACAAGATTATGATGATTTGTTTTTTAAAGACATTATCAAAAAAAGAAAGTATCGGTATTCAACAATATGTACTTTGGACAGATTGTTAAC
Source organism: uncultured Eubacteriales bacterium (assembly GCA_963652335.1). Classification (GTDB taxonomy): domain Bacteria; phylum Bacillota_I; class Bacilli_A; order RFN20; family CAG-826; genus UBA4951. The sequence continues at coordinate 804 of CAVJSS010000021.1, forward strand.
TGATATAAATAAAATGCACGATTGCATTAATATTTATAAGAGAGAGCAGTGAAATGAGGTGACAACATAAACCGAAAACGAGATGGCTGTCGATCTACGCGTCAAACGCGGCAGAGTCCCCCTCAATTCCGTCGCAAAAAGGAAGACCAGGGCGATGATCCAATACAATTCGGAGGAAGGCTATGTGGCTTGGCTGTCACACAAAATTCTTGCAACTCTCTGAAAAACATCATGTTGGGCGGCATCGGAATATACAAAGGCGTTATTTATGAAAATATTGTCGCAGACGCATTCATAAAAAATAAGATTCCGCTTTATTATTTTTCTAAGCCATCCGGTCTTGAAATCGATTTTGTTACGATATTCCAAAGAGAAATTGCTTTGATCGAAGTCAAAGCCACGAATAGCAATGCCAAAGCGCTAAGACAATATTGAATGACGATATTAAATATTCGCATGTCAACCGCATGATTAAATTATGTCAAAGCAACATCGGCTGCACTTAGAATACATTAACCATCCCGTATTATCTGGCATTCATGATCAAATGATGATTTTTTCAAAATGGTTTTAATTGCCAATCCGCTTCGGACCTTTGCGTTCATCAAAAAAGCCAAGCGGTTTAAGCTTGGCTTTTAGTTGGACTTATTTCATTTGATCAGCGAATTCTTGCATTTTCCTGCCAAACGATATTCTTCCATGTTTTTGAGAGTGATTTCGATCATATCGATCAACGCATGTTCGGTGGCTGATCCTATGTGTGGGGTTATCAAGACCCTTGGATAGAGATCGACAATCAGTTGATCGGTTTCGTTTGGCATGTGCTTAGGGTCATGATCTTTGTTGAACAAAACCTTTTCGTTATCGATGACATCCAAGCCAAGACCCGCTATCTTGCCTTCTTTGACTGCATTCAACGCTGCCAAATTATCCATGACTTCGCCACGGGCGACATTGACCAATACGGCATTCTTTTTCATTTTTCCGATTAAATCAGCATTGATGAAATTATCGTTCTTGCCAGGGAAATAGGCCATATGGCAGACGACTACGTCAGATTCTGACATAACCTCGTTTATGCCTTTCATTTCCAATAAACCTTCGCAAGCAGGAGACGGATATACGTCATATCCGATTAGTTTTGCCCCCAATCCTTTGAATAACGAAGCGGTTATTCTTCCGATTCTTCCACATCCAACGATGCCAACCGTGCAGTCTCTTATTTCTTTTGAGAACATTTGGTCGGTGACCTTGAAATGCCCTTCGTGAGTTAATGATGTGGCATAGGCCACATTTCTGATCAGCATCATCGACAAAGTGAGGGCAAGCTCGGATATCGCATTGGGGGAATAGCCTGGAACGAAGGCTGTCTCTATTCCCAATTCTTTGCAAGCTTCAACGTCAACGTGATTGTAGCCAGCGGTTCTGGTGAGATAATATTTCAATCCTGCCTCTTTCAATTTGGAGAGGTTTTCTTTGCTGACGACGCAGTTTCCGCGAATCATGACGTTTTCATAGCCTTTAGCCAATTCGTAATTGTTGTCATTAAGGTATTCCGGACGCGTGATTAATTCATAGCCATATTGTTTCCCTAATTTTTCGAAATATGGCAATTCATATTCTCGGCATCCAAAGCAAATGATTTTTCTTTCCATGATTTTTTTCCTTTCTTTTATCCGACATAGAACATTCCGGTACTTGATAAAACGGTAAGCAATATGACCCAAATGACTACCCCTATGACCGAACCGAAGGTACCGATCAAGGATATATGGGAAGCCATTTCTTTTTCTTTGTCAAAGCTGATGCAGTAACCGACGGCTACGGTCGCTGGCGGGACCATCCAAGTGATGACGGATGAGCTCAACGTGGATACGGAAATCAATTGCGAGACGCTTTCGCCATCCTTGACCAACCAACCGGTGGCATTCGCGATTGCCTGAAGTCCGGCCAATAAGGCCAAAACCACGATCGGAGCGACGAAGACTTTCAAAGCTGTCCATATCCATGCATATTTGTCGGTGGCTGCGGATTTGATGCTGGTTCCGCCTAACGTGCAGCCAATGGCAAACAAAATAATGGTCGAAGACAATTTCCCCAAAGCGTCTGCGGCTTGATAGATCCAAGGCAAAGTGACGTCGAATCTCCAAAGGGCGACTTTGGAAGCGGAAACGCCTTCTTTCAGCCAATCCGTCGGAACGAAATTGACGGCAGGGATGGCTTGAAGCGCCCAAAGGATCAAACCGGCGAAAGTGGCGATGACGATCGGATTCAAGAAAATCTTTTTGAGCATGCTTTTGGCTGATTTGTCTACCGTTGGCGAAACAGTGTTATTTTCTTTGCGCGATAAGTCGTCTAATTGGTCCTCCGGCCTTGGAGCATCTTCAATGCCGGCGATCGCCAAATATGCGTAAGTATAGAGGAATACGCGATAGGCTACGTTCATTATGTTGAAATAGCCTGTTGCGGTGTCTCCATAAACTGCGGAGACGATCGGGAGTCCGAAGAACGTCGTTGAGCCAAAAGCAAACAAGATGGATAAGACGGTTCTTTTCTTTTTGTCCTTGACCCATATGAATATGAGTTTGGACAAGAACATGAATCCGACGTAAAGGACGAATCCCAAAACGAAATTGACGATTGCCCCAATGCCTTCAGTCGCGTTGAAATCCTTCATGAAGGAGGTGAACGCGAGGCATGGCAAACAGACAGACATGACGAATTTCGTTAGGACTTTGCCAGTTGAGTCTGGGAGTAGTTTTTTCTTCGTAAAGAAAAAGCCCAGAAGGATGAAAATAACCGTTTTGGCGATAGCCGTCCATAAAGAGGTAGAGCTAAGCGCCTTGGCTAAGTTTTCGCCGATGTTGTTGCCACCGGCATCCAAAATGTTGATTAATATCATGTTTTCCCTCCGTTTCAGCGTGATAAAAATCATCTAATTATCACTTGCCGAAATATCGCTTTCAAACAGGATTTTTGCATAGCTTTTGGTGAATGGCTGTTCATTTTCATCATTAACAAAAATAAGCTTTGTTTCCGCTTTGTTTTAGGCGAAAAAGCGCATATTCTACACGTAATGTTTGAAACCGCTATCCATCGTTATTTCCTTTGCTTAGAAAATAAAAAGAATAAAAGAAAAGCCAAGATGGCGAAGATCGGTTTTGATGATCGTTCATTTCCTAGTCTTGGCGTTTCTTGTTTTATTTCGCTAACAAATCCTTTTGATATGCCGCGATGACGTTGTTCCAAGTGGTTGTTATATAGGTGGCGATAGATGAATCGAGCGATGCTTCGACCAAAGCTTTGATTTTGGCATTGTAAATCGAATCGGTAGCGTAGTCTTCAACACGGGCCACGATTACGTTGGCACGCAAATCAGCCACTTCATCGCCTTCGACAGGAAGAAGGTCATCGCCGGCGATGTTACCAGTAAGGGCGGTGTTGGTCGGAAGGACGCCATAATCGTAATCGGCCAAAGAAACGGCCAAAGTCTCTTCGCTTACCGCCTTGATATTACTTGGCAAATTGATAGGAGATCCTTTGGAATCGGTTGAATAAGAAGAGATGACGCCACTTTTCACCAAAAGGTCCAAAGCTCTGGTCTCATTGGTCCCATCGTTGCAGATAACATATGTCGAAGTTGTTTTCTCGGCAGCGAATTGGGAAGCGGTCTTCTTTCCGGCATAGATTCTTAATGGTTCAAAGTGGACTGCCGCAGCCGGAAACAAGGTTTTATATTCATATTCGGCATTGTAATTCGAATCTCCGGTTTCCCAGCTTTGCAAATACGGACGATGTTGGAAATAGTTCGCATCGTATTCTTTGTTTTTGACTGCATCGTTTTGCAAAGTCCAATCCAAAACGGTGGTCTTGAGTTTATATCCTTGTTTTTCCAAAAGAGGCTTGATGGCATTGACTAAGATTTGCTCATGAGGCAAAGATGAGCAGCAGACGGTTATGGTTTTCGAATCAGTTGAATTGGCGCAAGAGGCCAAAGCCAACAACGATAAGCCTCCAGCTAAGATTATGGATTTTTTCATTTTGCGATTCTCCTTTTATCGAGTTTTTTAGATAGAGCCAAACCGGCTTCTTGGATCAAGGTGACCAGCAAGACGGCGATAAGAACCAATACCCAGAATTCCCATGACTCCGTGAAAGTTCTGGTGTTTTTCGTATAGAAGCTCCAAACTTCGGAAATGATCCCTCCAGCCCCTAAGTTATAGGCAAATGCGGTATATCCGATCACATTTACAGATGTAAGGGCCACTCCGATCAACAAGGAACTCCTTGCTTCCGGAAGATAGACTTTGATCACTATCTTCCAATTAGATGCCCCAATGGATTTAGCCATTTCGACCACTCCAGAATCGACGTCGTCCAAGCTTTGCTCGACTAGCCTTGAAACGAAGGCGAAGGTTGAAAAGAACAAAGGGATTATCATCGTGTACCATTCTCCGGTTCCTCGACCAAGAAGGGCTCTCGTTAATGGGAGCAAGAGGACCGTTAAGATCAAACACGGTATGGAACGAAGGAAGTTGACTATCGTCCCTAAGATCAGATTAAGAGGCTTATTAGGTTTGATTCCTTTGGCGGAAGAGTTCTTTAGCAATATCCCAAGTGGCAAACCGACGATATAGGCAAGCAACGTCGATATCAACGTCATGCCGATCGTTTCGCCGATTATCTTTCCCCATTCGATGTTCATAGGGAATCGACCTCCTCATATTTGACTTTGGCCAAATCCAAGAATTTGAACAAACGGACGGTATCCTTTTCTTCCAAAGGCCGTTTGATGACCGTTTGGCCATAAACCTTGCCATCGACCGTTTTGGTATCGGCATAGGCTATGGAGACTTGGATCCCAGCTTCCGAAACGATGCGAGATATGATCGGTTCGTCAGCATTCCCATCGAACAATATCCTAATAAACGATCCTTCTTTGAATGCTGTATGGACGGCGTTGACGAAGACGATTCGTTTGGCTATGTCGGTTTTCGGAGACAAGAAGACTTCTTCCAAAGGCCCGGATTCGACGATTTTGGAATGATCGATGATCGCTACCTTATTGCAGATTTCTTCGATCGCGTTCATCTGATGGGAGATCATTATGATCGTGATGTTTCTTTCCATAGACAACGATTTAAGCAATTGCAATATGGAATGGGTGGTTTCAGGATCCAACGCCGAGGTGGCTTCATCGCTGAGGATGATGCTCGGATTAAGGACCAATGCCCTGGCTATCGCCACTCTTTGAGCTTGTCCTCCGGAGAGCTGAGAAGGGTATTTGTTGGCTTCGTTTTCCAATCCGACCCTCTTTAATGCTTCCAAAGCGATTGATTTCCTATCCTTTTTCGGCGTTTTGCTGATATCCAGTGCAAACATCACGTTTTGCAAGGCGGTCTTTTGCTGAAGGAGGTGGAATCCTTGGAAGATCATCGCGATCGATTTCCTATCTTCTCTGTTAATAGGATGTTTTGGGTCGCATAATAGCCTATCTTCATAAAAGATCTCACCTTCATCAAAAGTCTCCAAGCCGTTTATGCAGCGGACCAAGGTGCTTTTGCCAGCCCCGCTTAAGCCCAATATCCCATATATGTCGCCTTTATCGATAGACAAGCAAACATCATCGAGAACCTTGTGGTCATCGAAGCTCTTGCTTAAATGTCTTATTTCCAATTCGGCCATGTTCTCCTTTCCGATGACCGAATAAATAAAAATCGGCCCATCCTCAAATCCATCTTAAGGACGAAACCGCATGATTCCGTGTTACCACCTTAATTCGCCAAGGCATCGCTGCCTTGACCTTATGAAGTGCCATCACACTCCGATGCTATAACGGGCATGCCCGGAAACGGTTACTTAAGTTCGCCATTTCGGCTCCAAGGCCATGTTCGCCTTCTTTTTGCTACCCCGCTTCCACCATCCGGGATTCTCTATCAGCTACTAAGAGAGGTTACTCTTCCTCTTCAAAACCGATGCGTCAACTATATAGGCCGATCGCAAATGTTCAAGAATAATTTCGCCTTTCGCTTCATTTTCGCCCATTTCAGAGATTTGAACGATCGATTTTGGCTGACGAAATATTTCCTCTTGATCTCAATTCCCAATCGCAAATTCGAGAAAACAAGAATTGACTTATTTATTTATAAGTCCATTCTATACGGGCACTTTGGCTATCGTTTCAAGAGAAAGCGAAGCAAAAACGGAGGTAGAAACAATGGGAAAGAAATTCAAATTCATACCGGTCCTATCATTGATATTCATTTTGGCTAGCTGCGATATCAGTTTTGGCCCAAATAGCTCTGATTCATCTGCTGGGAGTACTTCAGATGACTCATCTTCGACGGTTTCGGATTCCTCAAGTCCTTCATCGTCGAGTTCGAGCAGCTCTTCATCGAACTCCTCTTCAAGCAGTTCAAGCTCGTCTTCTTCGTCCAGCAGCTCCAGTTCCTCTTCTTCAAGTAGCTCTTCGTCCAGTTCTAAGGAAGAAGGCGAACTAGCCAAAACGAAGATGGCTTTCACTTATGACGATTATAACGAGAACAACTATTATGCGATCGACAATGCCCCAACATTGAACAACGCCAGCCTTTTGGTCATCCCTGTTTGGTTTACCGATTCCAGCAATTACATAACCACGGAAACGGCAAAGGACGCAGTCCGCAAAGACATTGATGCCGCTTTCTTTGGAAGCGTTGACGATACCGGTTGGAATTCGGTTCGAACTTTCTATGAAGGAGAGTCGATGGGAAGATTGCTTATCGATGGCAAGACCACTGACTGGTATACCTATAGCAAAGCATCCACTTCAATCACATCGACGAACCTCACTAACGATGTCATTTCCAGCGCGGTAACTTGGTATTTTAACAACAATCCGACAGATAGTCGCAAGAATTATGACGCCAACGGTGACGGGTATATCGATTCGGTAATCGTCGTTTATGCCGCTCCTGATTATTCCGCTTCCGGAAGCAAAAACGATAACCTTTGGGCTTATTGCTATTGGATGCAAGATAGCAATGGCCAAAAGAAGAATAAGAGCAATCCAGGAATCAACACCTATTTTTGGTCCTCTTATGACTTCTTGTACGATTCTACGACTGCCAGGCAAAAAACCGGAACCTCTTACGGAAGCGGAGACAATGATAATTCCAGTTTGGATACACATACCTTCATCCATGAGATGGGACACGCTTTCGGCCTTGATGATTATTATGATTATGGCGATAGCAAATACGCTCCAGCCGGAGGTTTTTCCATGCAAGATTACAATGTCGCCGGCCATGATCCGTATTCTTTGATGGCCTTTGGCTGGGTTGACCCATATATCCCAAATAGGCCCGGAACCTACACCTTAAGGCCATTTCAAAGCAGCCACGACGTTTTGCTTTTGACCCCATTATGGAATGATTATGATTCTCCATTCGACGAATATATATTGGTTGAACTATATACTCCAACCGGATTCAATGAGCTTGACGCTTATCACCCATTGAGCGGACATTACCCTTCTGGCGTAACCAACACCGGAATCAGAGTCTGGCACGTCGATGCCAGATTGATAACGGTCGACAGCCGCGGATATATCAATTCCAATTTGACTTCTAACGTAGCTGAGGGAAATGTCACCCACGCTTTCTCAAACACGTATTCAAGCAAAGCCTCTCCGTTGGGTTCCTCTTATCAAAACTACAATCTTTTGCAATATATTAGAAACGATAGGACCAGCACTTATCTGCCACGCGACTATATTTCCAACGAAAATATGTTCTATAATGGTGACACCTTCTCAATGTCCACTTCTTTGAAACAATTCGTCAAAGTAAACAAGCTTAATAGCGGCGTATCCCTTGGTTGGGGCTTCAAAGTAGGAATCGAAGGCGAGGGAGAGGACGCCATAGCGACCATCACCCTCTATAACGAATAGGAGATCAACTTCAATGTCAAAACCATATCTTCCGATTACTTTGGTGACTGGATATCTTGGAAGCGGCAAAACCACTTTGCTTAACCACATCCTAAAAGACGCCAAAGACCATAAGATCGCAGTCATCGTAAACGATATAGGAGAAGTCAACATCGATGCCGAATTGATAGAAAAAGGAGGCGTCGTCTCTTCCAACGACAACGATTTGGTCCCTCTTTCAAACGGCTGTATCTGCTGCACTTTGAAAGCGGACCTAATCAAACAAATAACCAACCTTGCCGTCTCTGGCAAATATGATCACATCCTGATCGAAGCATCCGGAATCTGCGAACCAGTGCCTATCGCCCAATCGATAAGCTATATGGTCCAGCAATACGAAGCCCAAGGCCTTAAATCGCCTTATTATCTTGATGCGATTATCTCCGTTACGGATGCGAAACGCTTATCAGATGAATTCGGATGCGGCGAATCCTTGGAAACGGCTGAACGCGGTGAAGAGGATTTGGAGAATTTGATAATCCAGCAAATCGAATTCTGCGACATCATCCTTCTTAACAAAACTTCTGATGTTTCCAAAGAAGAACTAGCCCGCATCAAAATGACGATCAAAGCCCTTCAGCCGGAAGCCAAGATCATCGAGACCGATTTCTGCAATGTCGATATCGATGAGCTTATCGACCTCCATCTCTTCGATTTCGATAAGGCCGCCGGAAGCGCTGCTTGGATCAAAGAATTCGAGGATTGGGACAACGATGTCGAACATCATGATGACGACGGCCATGACGATGGCAATGAGGAACACCATCATCACCATCATCACGAAGGCATCGAAAACGAAGAAGAAGGAACGGCCTTGGAATACGGAATCAATACCTTCGTCTATTATCGTAGGCGCCCAATAGATAGGGATTTGTTCACTACTTGGGTCCAAGAAAACGACCACAAGATAATCAGGGCCAAAGGCATTATCTATTTCACGAACGAAACAGAACGTTCCTATATCTATGAATCAGCCGGAAGGCAAGCCACTTTGCAAGATAACGGAAAATGGTATTCAGAGCAATTATCCAAACGGCAGATCCAAAATCTCATCGTTTCGGACAAAGGTTACGCCCATGATTGGGACGAAACTTATAAAGATAAACTTATCAAGCTTGTCTTCATTGGCCAAAACCTTGATGAATCGGCGATAAGGAAAGAACTTGACGCAATGTGAGAATAGAGCGGAATTCCGCTCTATTTTTCGAACGAGCCTTTTCTTGCGCGCAATAAACAAATTATATAGAGACTGCAACTTGCGATAATTAGCTAAGACGGCGAAGCCACTTAGATTTGAAGCATCTTTTAGACGATGTTTTTGCGTTGAACGGATTCTTACTTATTGAAGATTTCGTAATGAAAATTTTCTTATGCTTTTTAAACTGAAAAAATATCGATGCCATCGTGGTATTTTTTGGGTGGCTTTAAAAAAACGAAAAAAATAACTCATAAAAAGAAATTGCCAAATCGACATACTGCCTTTCGCAAAATTATAATAACGGCAAATAGGAGGAACGGTGTCATGGAGGTAAAAGAGAGAATCAAAATGCTTATGGAGGAGCGACATCTGAATCAAAAGGAGTTGGCACGACTTTCTGGAGTGACCGAAGCTTCGATGTCGAAATACCTAAGCGGAGAAAGGACGCCGAGGATCGATGTCATCGTCAATATCGCAAATGCATTGAACGTCACGACCGATGAGCTGATCGGCAATGAAATCGAAAACGGCAATTTTGACATCACTCGGATGAAAGCCGTTTTGGCTAGAGGGATGAAAAACATGTCAGAAGACGATAGAAGAGAACTTATGTTATTTCTGCTTCAAAAGTAGAAAAGAAAGGAGAATTGTGAAACTCGAGGATGCAAAATACGAACAAATCAAAAAGGAAATAGCCAATTTCCTTGAGGATTACGACGTCAAGGAATTTCCAATCGATGTCTTTGCAATTGCGAAGAAGATGAAAGCGAAGGTCGATCGCTTATCTGAGATTTCGGAAAAATACCTAGGAAATCCGAACGGATATTTAAGGCGCGAACATCCAGATTCTTTCGTTATTTACGATTCTGAGTCTCAACAATTCATCATTTATATAGATGACTTGGGCACAAGGGAACGGAGACAAAGATTCTCGATGGCCCATGAATTGATGCACATCATCCTTGGCCATAGCGAGCAAAGCGAGAAAAACGAATCCGAAGCGAACTATGGCGCGACATATCTATTGGCGCCAGCATCACTTTCGCTCATAGAGCCAGACAACGACATCCTGCTTGATCCCGATATCGTCTCCGAATTGTTCGAGGTATCGGCTTCCGAAGCGAAAATCATAGTCCGATATTACTCAAATCGTCTCTCATTGCATGATTTGAGCGAAAAGGATTATGAAAAGACCATCAATGATTTATTAAGGGATTCCTTCAAAGCTAAATTGAGGGAATACCGTTAATAAAAAGGCCGACATCGTTCCAGCGATGAAGGCCGAGATATGCTACAAAGCACACCTATTCACGTACATTGTAGCATATCCACCAAAAAATTGTTTCCCATCTTTCTGAGTTGCCCTCATTTTAAATAGCGGACAATCGAGGAAATACATT
>CAVJSS010000022.1:0-9477 GCA_963652335.1 uncultured Eubacteriales bacterium
ACGGAAAATGCCATGTCTCGCCGCTCTAATGCGGCAAAACATGGCATATAGTGATCGAAAACCGGCAAAAACTCTAATTCTATATAGTCCTATTGGTTGGGAAAATATTAATTAAACGATTCTACAAGACTAAGCAGCCAGTCAATCATATTGCAATGAAAAATGCCGTTATCATCATAAAAACTATATGACACATCCATGCAGATGATAATCTTTTTGAAAAAATCCTTGGTAAGAATCGAAGAAGCCGACTCCGAAGATTCCTTATTATTGGTATTTATCCTAAAAGCGGCCTGAATATAGATTTTTCTATCAGCATCATTCACCACGAAATCGATTTCTCTTTGGACTTTGTTTTCGCCTCTACGGTCACAAACTATGCCGACATCGGCGGAATATCCACGTCTCAGCAATTCATTGTAGATAATATTTTCCATAATGTGACCAGGATCATATTGACGATAATTCAATCGCGCGTTTCTGAGCCCGATATCGGTGTAATAATATTTGTTTGGATACTTAAAATAGGTTTTCCTTTTGACATCGTAACGCTTTGCCATCGAAACGAGAAAGTCTAAAATGCCGCTCATGACATCATCTCGTTTGATCTTATTTCGTTCCACGATATCCTTGATATACAATTTGGTATAAAGATGGGTTAAATAACCTTTTTTCTTTATCGCTCCTTAGCATCAAAAGCCTTGGCATTCCTCCCATAGAGCATATAGATATCGAAAGCTTTGCGCTCATCGCCTCCAATAGCGGAAAAAACTCCGCAAACGAGAGCGCGAACACATGTGTTTGCGTAGCACAGCCGCGAAATTCCGTCGCGATATCTTTTGAAAGCCTCTTGGAATTGCTGCCTGTCACATAAACATCAAGATTTTGCAAGAAGTTCATAAAGGAACAACGCCAGAAACGGCGTAAGTTTAAGATGAATTCAAACCCAACGATGAATTGAACCTCCCGCCGCTTATTTAACAATCATTACGACGAAAGCTAATTTAAGCAGGGAGTCTTTTTCAAGAGGATGCTTTTGGCTCTGAGGAAAGTCCGGATCCATTCTCTTGGGTTGTCCTAAAATAAAAAATCCCCTTCATTTGCTGCCTTTAAGCAAATTTTGGAGGACGTTTTTAATTAGCATGGGGCGGATAATGGGACTTGAACCCACGAATGACCGGTTCACAGCCGGTTGTGTTAACCGCTTCACCATATCCGCCAGATGATGCCTAGATATGATATTCTTTTATCCTAGCTATCGCAAGTTTTTTAATATCGTTTCGACTTCTATCAAAATTCTATGTTCACGATTATAGACTAGCTTTGCTAATGGGGTGTTCCGGTGTGTATCGTAAAGCTCTTTCGCTTCATCGATATCGACCCATAAAGTTTTTATGATTAACTTGTCTCCGTTGGAAACGAAATGAACCGGCTTTTGTTCTCCTTTTCTTTTGCAAAGATAATAATGATTGAGGTTCTTTCTTTTAAGAAGATTGTAGAAATCGTCTATTTCGCCTATTTCTTGGATTATCTCGACTTCGTACCCAAGCTCTTCGAAGCATTCTCTTTTTATGGCCTCTTCCAGAGTTTCGTTAGGATCGACTCCACCGCCTGGGGTTTCGTAATAATCCCGAAATCCGAATTCCTCTCCCATCACCCCATATAAATGATGGATGGCGATGTTGTCGTTTTCGTCCAAAACGATGGCCCTGACGATATTTCTTATCGTATTAGTTCCTTTATATTCAAATTCTTCGTCCTTCAGCTCAGCCAATAAACGCATATGGATATTATAGCTTCGTCACTTGCCTATTTTAACCACTCCTTCTTCTTTGTTTGGGAAAGAGAAGGCCTCTAATTTTTTAAACATCCATCTTTCCTTTTTGTGTATTGTTATGGTAGTTAGATAAAATCTTCCGTTTTTGAAACAGAGCTTGAAGAATTTGATTTGCTTTTCCTTTTTGGAAACGTAATTGGGATTGGATATGACGTTTTTCATACCTTCGATCTTCGATAGATAGGAATTTGGGTATTTCAAAACAATTTCATTCAAAGACTCGCTTAAAAGATAGATGTTTCGATCGTTTTCTTCTTTATACGGCAAAGATTCCAATATGTTGTTTTTTATCTTCCCTAAACGGAGACAGCCATCATCCATGATATGTTCCTCTAAATATAGATAGCGGAATGAATGGCTGATTTTCTTATTTCTTTTTCTTAACGTTTCCTTGAGTATAATGAAAACACCATTTAGGAGCATTTATGAGAATCTTATTCAAAAACGCGGATATCTTATTGCGCAAAGAAAAAGGATACGAAACCTTGAAAAAAGGATACCTTGGAATAGAAAATGACAAAATAATCCATATTTCGAAAGATGCCCCGAAAGATATGTATGACATAATCAAAGACTATTCTGGCAAGCTATTGATGCCTGGATTGGTGAATGGCCATGGCCATGCGGCCATGACTTTATTAAGAGGAGTCGGTTCTGGACTGCCTTTGCATGAATGGCTGGAAAACGCCATATTCCCTATCGAAGCCAAGCTCACTCCGAATGATGTCTATGTCGGGACGAAATTGGCTTGCTTGGAAATGATAGCAAGCGGAACAACGACTTTCTCGGACATGTATGATTTCCCTTATTCCGTCGCTTTGGCGGTAGCCGAATCGGGAATTAAGGCCAATTGTTGCCGAACTGGTCTATGTGCTCCGTTTTTGCCGATTTCTTCGCCACGTTTAAAAGAAACGATCTCCGTGGCAGAGACATTATCTGGCAAAATCGAAGTCGATGAAGAGATGAAAAGGGAGCTGGAAACCGATATATTCCCGTCTATTTTAAGATCTGCCATCGAAAAAGGCAGAATCAAGGGAGATTTGAGCTATCATTCCGAATATCTGACCACTGAGGAATTCGTCCAAGGAATATCAAAAGCCAACGAAAAGCTTAATCTGACGATTCAAATGCATGCTTCCGAAACCGAAAAAGAAGTCAATGAATGCAAAGAACGGCATAAAGGTTTGTCGCCGATAGAATATTTCAATAAAAACAAGGCATTTGATAACGGCAATGCTTATTTGGCCCACTGCGTCCATGTTTCGGACAATGACTTGGATATCATGTATAGAACCAAAACATCGCTGATAACGAATCCTTCTTCCAATATGAAATTGGCTTCGGGCTTCGCTCCGATAAGAAAAGCGTTGGACAAAGGAATCAACGTCGGCTTGGGAACGGATGGATGCGCTTCAAACAACAATCTTGATATGTTTGAGGAAATGCATATTTTATCCTTGATTCAGGCTGGAATAAGCAATGATCCGACATGTTTATCAACCTCCGAGATAATCGATATGGCTACGATAGGATCCGCCAAAGCCATGCACCGCTACGACATAGGCAAAATCGAAGTCGGCTATAAAGCCGATATAATCGCTTTGGATTTGAATAAGCCACATTTGATTCCCAATCTAGATAGCGCCTCCCTTATCGTTTATTCGGCTCATGGAAGCGACGTTACAATGACCATGGCCGATGGGAACATCCTATATGAAAACGGAAAATTCTTATCGCTCAACGAAAAGGAAATTTATAAGGAAGCGAACGAAATAATCGAACGTCTATACAAAAAAGGATAAAGAAAAGCCGCCTAAGCTTGATGTCAGGCGGCTTTTCGATTTATTGATTTTACCAAATCACCACGCGCTTGCTTGGAGCTAGGTACATTTTGTCTTTGGAAGTGACATGGAATGTCTCATACCACTCGGGGAAATTCCTTGGCTGCATATTGGCGCGAAGGATATTCGGAGCATGGACGTCGATTTTAAGAATCAGAGAGAGATATTCCGGTTTTCCTTTCATACACCAAACGCGAGCCCAATTTTTGAAGTATTCTTCATAAGATGCTTCTTTGAGTTTCCTCATTAGGTCCAAAGTAACCGCCATGCCACCGTTATCGGCGATGTTTTCGGAGACAATCAAAGTGGCGTTGACTTCTCCCCAAGGCAATTTGATTCCTTCGAATTCCTTGATCATGGCTTTCGTGCGTTTTTCGAAGTTCTTATGATCTTCTTTGGTCCACCAATTGCTGAGATTGCCTTTTTCGTCGCAATTGGCGCCGTTATTATCGAAAGCGTGGCTGATTTCGTGGCCGATCACGGCACCGATCCCACCTAGATTCTCGCTTCTTGATTGGTTGATGGAATAAAAGGGGGCTTGCAAGATTGCGGCAGGGAAGGTGATGTCGTTGACATAAGGAGAATAACAGGCATTGACCAAATGTCCAGGCATCGCCCATTTCGAACGATCTACTGGTTCTTTGAGCTTTTTGAAGCTTTCTTCAGCATAAATCCTTCCAAGGGTGGAACATATCGCATAAAGTGAGTCGTTTTCGTTGAAATTCAACTTGGAATAAATGTCTCTGATTTTGTCTGGATAGCCCATCTTAAGTTTCATGCAAGAAAGCTTAAGTATGGCTTTTTCTTTGGTTTCGGCGGACAAGACATCGTTCTCGGCTATTCTCTTTTTGTATTGCTCGACGATTTCTTCAACCATCTCGGTGACGTCTTCTTTGGCTTTTTCACCAAAATACTTTTCTCCGTAATAAACGCCGATTGGCTCAGAGAAATAGGAACTCGCCAAATTGTAAGCTTGTTTTTCTACCGATTGGATCTTTTTGACGCCTGTCAGAGCGCGGCTATAAGAAGAAGACAGTTCGCGGAGTTCTTCGCTCAAAAGATGGCAAGAACCGATCAGTTCTTTGACGTAAGCCCAATGCTTATAAGCTTCGAATGTATTCTCGCTGAAGACGTTTTTGAAATTTTTGAAATAGCGAGGTTCCGCGACGATTATCACATTAGGTACTTCGTCGAAAAGATCTTTTAGCAAATTGCGCAATTTGATTGGCTTCATCCATCCGGATAAGGTTCGAACGGAAGTTGGATTATAGGCCTTTGTGTATTCCGACCATTCTTCGGATGATTTGACCAAAGAGGCGATCAAAGCGTCGAATTCGATCGTGTCTTTGATATACAATTCTTGTTCTTCTTTGCTTAAGCGAGTCTTAGCAAGGATGGAACTGGCCATCTCGCTCCATAAGGCAATCAATTGATCGTGTTGGGTTTTCATCTCCTCTTTGTAATAAGTCGTATCAGGAAGGATGGTCGAAGGACCACTGACGGCAACGCAATGCTTCTCGGTGTTTTTCATATCCGGTTCGATGCCGATTGAGAAGGGAAGAAGGATGTTGTTTAGGACGAATTCTTTGAGATTGCGGTTCAAAGAAGAGACATTTTTGAGTTTTTTGATTTTGTTTAATGTCGGCAAAACGGGCCTTAGGCCTTCTTTTTTGCGGCGTTTGCCATCTTTTGCGACATTATATAATTTGATGGCTTTTTCGATATATTCGTTAGGATAGGTGCCATCCTTGCTCATCGTCTCGAATTCATTCATCATGATTTCTTCGACTTCGTCGCGTAGTTTGGCGAATCCTCCGCAAGTCGGCTTATCATCTGGGATGACGGCGTTTTCCAGCCATTCTCCGTTCACGTAATCGTATAAGTCGTCTTGAATTCTAACTTTTTCCATTTGTTATTTCCTCCTTGTGATTCAAGCGTTTTTCGATGTTTTCAAAATAACGTTCATAGGCCTTTTTACAATAATTCTTATGTTTGTCCTTTTCATTTGGACACCCTGGCTTATATGCATAAGGCTTATTGACCTTCCAAGCGTTTAAGATGCCGATGCTTATAGCGGAAGCGGGGCAATTGAACGAACAACGGGTACACATCATGCAACGATTGTGGAATTTGAATTTCCCGTTTTTGCATTCGATGTTTTTGACTGGGCAATTCTCGACGCATTTGAAACATTTGATGCATTTTTTCTTATTGACCTTGAACAATTTGCCGTTTAGAGGGTAGAAAAGGAATTGGATTTTGATGATCGCGACCGCAATAGGACCCATAAAAGGCCTTTTGAGATGGAATTCCTTGCCTTCGAACATATATTCTTTGACATCCAACGGAACGATTTTTTCCATTGCGTCATACATTTCAAAAGCCCTCTTTTCGGTATGGCGGAAAATCATATTGTAGCCTAAGACGTAATGGAATTCGGATTCGAAAAGGAATTTATTTTTCAAAATCCTTTTCAAGGCATCCGCCGAATTGTGGTTAAGGTTTATCGGTTCTCCGGAAACCATTGCCAAAAAGTACGGAGTTTTGTTATTCGATGATAGCTTTTTGGCGAATTTTCTAACGATTTTAGGGGCTGAAAAGCCATGAATCGGATAAAAGATGCCGAATCTGTCGTATTTTGATACGTCGACATCATTTTTATCATTGAAAGATTCGATAGGGAATATGTCGGCTTTGGATCCAAAATCTTCTATAGCTTTCCGATAATGCTCGACGACCTTTTTGGTATTGTAGGAACCGGTGAAATAAAACAAGGCCGCTATCATTTAGAAATCCTTCATTCTCGCCACTTCGTTCTCATCGAGATAATAAGTGTGGTTTTCGTTCGCATCGTGGGCGTCATACCAGATTTCAGCCATGATTTTGTCTTTTTTGCTCAATCTGTCATAATCCCAAACGAAATCCTTATAGATCGGATTCATCCAGTGCCCGCCTCTTAAAACCGTATAAGGTTTGGCTTCGAAGGTTTCTCCGTCTTGGTTCTCCCAGAGGACTTTGCTATAGATGTCACCTTTTTTGAATTTTTTGGACAATAGCTTTCCGCCATGGGCTTCAGCCACGGTTTTCAGATCCTTGATGTCAATGTCTTCATCGGCTTTTTCGAAATCCCAATGGTGATTCACCTTGGTCGGATTATTCCTTAATTCGTCATAATCCACGTCTTCGTTAGCTAAATTCTTTCCTCTGCATAAAAGGGGGAATTTCGACCAGTCTTTGCCCATTTTCTGGAGTTCTTCATACTTCTCTTTGCCGTTGAAATAAGCGGTCAATTGGGCAACGTTCCCAACTTTATGCCAATAAGCGGGGGCGTTGCTGTCTTTTCTTAATGGATCGATGACGATTTTCCTAATAAGGCAAGGGAAAACCAAGCTGCCGGCTTTGTAGATTGGATGCTTTTTAAGCAATTGTTTCCAAAATTCGTCGACGGTCGTTTTTTGATAATCGAACAAATCATTCAATTTATGGCCGTCGGAGAACCATTCTCCATGGAAATTGCGGGTGATGTTATATCCTGGGCGGAAGAATTTCTCGGTTGATCCACCGATTATTTTGAATGACTTCTCGATGAAATCGAAGCCGGTGATCCTATTCTCTGCCGGGCCACCGATATTGAATATATGCTTCCAAAAATTTTTCTCATTTAGTTCCTTGCTGTTTTCTTTGATCAGCAAATTTTTGATCAAGATGCCAGTATCATGGCCCGTCACCCATTCAAGCGGGCAGTTGAAAGCCGTATGGAACATAAGTCCGTCTGAGATGTTTTTCATCATCATCTCGTCATAGACGACCGCTGTTTGCCTAAGGATTGCCCAGTCTTTGATATTTGATTCAAGAACGGCGTATTCGCCTCTGATTTTGGATGCGGCATAAACATCGAATGGAGAAGGAAGCAAAGGATCCCCAACTTCTCCCCAAAGGTGTTTTTCATTTCTATCTCCATAGATGGCCATCGTACTGAAATGGACCAATTTCGGCTGTTTGTCGCCTTTTTCCTCAATGACTTGAATAAGGTTTTTTGTGCCGTTTATATTGGTTTCTTTGGCCAAATCGTGCCTTTTGTCGGACAAGGGAGGGATAACGGCTGCCATATTGATGATGATGTCGGAATCTCCAACGGTTTTCCTGACATCATCGATATTGGCCAATGATCCACGGATGACAGATAATTTATTCGGATACTTTTTTTCAAGTTTTTTGAAGGTGGTAAGTTGGTTATGGACCATGATCGTTATTTTCTCGATAAAGTCCAATTCAAGCAATAAGGGCAGAGTCGGCTTGCCGCAGTTGCCTGTCGAACCATAGAAGGTTACTTTCATATAGATTCCTCAAAATAATGATATGAATCAGTGATTCATTCAAAAGAATGGGTGAATTATACCACCTAAACACCCCTTATTTATACGTTTTGTTATATGTGCGGTGAGCATGTGCATGCAAAGATGCCTTAAAATTTGTCTTTTTGGCGCTTCCGAATGGCTTTCGATCGCAAAAGGGCTTTGAAGAAAAACATCAATAAATTTTATATAAGACCCAATTTACGAATCTGATGGGTAGAATTTTGATCAGGAAGGACAAAAATTTGTAACTAACTCCGATGGTATTTATCGGTTTTGGATTCTTTTTCAAAGCGATTTTGACGATGCGTTTGGCTGCAGTTTCCGAAGACATGCCATTCAGTTCGTCATTTTCCATCTTTTCTACGGATTTTGAAATGCGGCCTTGATAAATATCGTCCCCTATTTCAACCTTTTTCCTTGAGGAAGTAAAACCGGATTTTATATCGCCTGGTTGAATGGCAATTACTTTGACATTAAAAGGTCTAAGTTCGTTATTAAGGGCACAACTATAGGAATTTATCGCGGCTTTGGAACAGGAATAATAGGCTTGGAATGGAAGAGGCGCAATAGCGGCAACGGATGATATATTGACTATTTTGCCTTTTTTGCCATTTCTAAAGAAAGGGATTATTGCTTGACACATGTTCACCATGCCAAAAAAATTAACGTCCATTTGTTTTTCGGCCATTTCGAGATCCATGAATTCGATGGCTCCAGAAATGCCGAATCCTGCGCAGTTGACCAATAAATCAATATCGTGGCTATCACATATCGAACGAATGGTTTCTTTGACTTTTCGATTATCGGTTATATCTAACGAAAGGTGTTTATATGAATCATGCTTGACATCGGATTGCTCTCTTCTTGAGATGCCATAAACGAAACAGCCTAGATCCAATAAGCGTTTGGTTATTTCTTTTCCGATACCGGAAGTGTCTCCGGAGACTATCGCATATTTTGCTTTATTCTTCATAAATACCCCTTGATAATGACCAACGATTTTAACAAGGAAAGTGTCAAAATCGATAAATCATTTGAAATACACTTGCGAAAATACCATAAGCCATTCGACATACATCAAAATTTGAAACCATCGCCACTAAAAGGCTCAATTTTCAAGAAAATGGTTTTAGTCTTTTCGGAATTAAAAATCTTAATTAGTTGATCATTTAGATTCGAGAACTGAACTTCTTTGTCATTTAGCTCGCTAACGAAAGAATCTGCCATTCCCAAATCGTCTAATTCATTGTTCAAAGCCTTTTCTTTGAAACATTCATGGGCCAAATAATTGCGGTACTTAACCATTTCTGCCAATGAGTCGTGATCGAGATATCGCAAATAGGAACACTTGTCGGCCATTTTTTTCAATTTCCCAAATGTAGAATCGGGAGTGACAATAAGTCTGTGTAATTTGGCGTAGGGGCCTTTGCTTGCCGGGCCC
>CAVJSS010000023.1:0-8568 GCA_963652335.1 uncultured Eubacteriales bacterium
ATTTCTCCAAAAGCAGCATCTTCGATTACAACCATTTGCTAACCCATATTTTGTATCATCTTCACGATGAAAAAGAACTTATAACGACAATCATCGATTCAAAATGCAAAGACGTCTTTTTGAATGACTTAAGGAAGCGTTTCTTGCCTATTTCGGAAAGAATCGTCAAAGAAAATTTGCTAAAGATCAAAGAAATGCCCTTTGAATTGCAGGTTAGCAAAGTCACAGAAGACTTCATCGTCACCATTGAATATTGGTTTAGAAACGGGTGCGAAGAAACACCCGAAAAAGTGTCTTCATATCTCTTCTCTTTTTAAAACGTTTGTTTTTCGTTTTTTTGGCTATTTTGCTTGTAGCAAATACATGTTCCTTTAGCTAGAATGTTGCCAGGAGAAACGAATATGAAAAACAAAGGAACCAAAATATTGTGGGCCATGTCCCTTCCGGTCATTCTTCTAGCCTCGTGTGCAAGCTCAGAAGAAAAAAGATGGTCATATGGGAAGGACGAAATGCCCAACTTCATCTCCATAGAAGCCAAGTTGACCAAAAACGGCGATGGGACGGCAACGTTTTTAGCCAATGCCGATGGAACCATCTTCAATACGGACATAACGAAAAAGGACGTTATCGTCTATGACATCGATTCGGCAATCAACAGCTTATCCAACAGCAAAAAAGGATACGCTGATTATTCGGTTCTGAAAGCCGCGTCAGTCAACGTAACCAAGATCGAAACCAATGAAAACAAATCCGGTTTCGCCATCACCTTCGCAGATTCAAACGCCGAAAGCTATGGAATGCTCATAAATTCATCCGTCACGACTTATTCCCAATATGTGATGGTAAGCGAAGCCGAGAAGGATTTCGACGATCCAAAAGACCCTCAAGCGGAATTCGAAGACAGATACATCTCTAGCAAAGTCACTTGGGAAGACGGCGGCAAATTCGTCTATCAGTTGATAAGCGGGATCGGAACGATAATAGTCGGCGTAGCCACCGAAAACCCAGCTACTTTGGCTGGTGGCATATTCAGCCTTTTGGGAACATTGTCGGAAAGTCTTTTATCCGGCGGCCCAACGATGAAAGATATCATGGATCAGCTTAGGGAAACCGATAGGAAGATCGATGAATTAAGCGCCAAAATCGATAGGAACACGCAGCAATTGGCCGATGAGATTGTCCGAGCGGAAGCCATGGTCGATCAAGCCAACCTTAATACATTGAACTTGGCCATCAATGATTTCGCGACCAATTGTTTGTCACCCATCAACAATTTCAACCGCGACTTGGCAGATGAAGTCGGGTTCTATTATCGCGATTACGTCAAATCTTCTCAGACAGTCGAACTCCGCCTCGTCAAAAACGATGACGGGGAATGGGAATCGGAACCGTTGGGAGATATGAAAGGTTCAACCAACTTTAGTTTGACCATCAGCGATTTCGACAATGCCAGAGATCATCTATCCAAGCACAACAACATCGTTGAAGAAGGCTTTATGGAAGAACTGGGCAAAGACATCGAAGTTGCAATCGAAGGCAAAAAAGATCTCCCAGAAGGAATCGAAAAAGAGACTCTTCGTGATTTCGTCGCTTCAATGATCTACGAAGAATTCTGCAAACAATATTTCTCCGCGAACATAGACAAAGCTAAGCAATATCGTAATTACATGATTGACTGCGCCGAAAGAATAAGCGGTTTAAACGGAAAGATTTCGATCTTAAACAGCTACTTTTCTCGTTTGCAGTATATGTTCAACTTCGCCGGAGAGATCAAGGATTCCGTAAGGACTTTGACTGCCAACATCTTGCAATTCCTCGATATGAATACGGCCCGTGCATCGGAAGCTTGTCTGTTCGCCGAGATAATGCCAACTGACTTAGCCAAAGACTTCAAAACCGCCAGGGAAACATTGCAGAATTTCTATAACAACATCAAAGAATTGCCGGATACCTATTCATTTACCACCTCGGCGGCCTTGACCGGAGGGTGGTATAAAACCAGATACGAACTTAGCTATAGCAATCCTGGAAACAAATGCAATTTGAACGTCAAATTCAAGATATTCAATCAAAAATGGGAAGGCATATATCTGAACGATTATGAGGATGACATTTCCAAGCACTATAGCTTAAGTGCCGTCCAGCACGCTAGAATCGCCACTAGATGGAACCTCCTCCGCTCCTCTGGCGTAATCGAATCCGATAGCGACTATATTCATTACCTTTATGATTCCAAGGTAATCTCGGAAGAATCGATAAAAGCGGCCGAAACCTGTTTCAACTGGCATCATGCCGTCTCTAGCTGCTATCGCATTTTGACCAGCGATAGAGCCGAAAGAGAACTCAATATAAGCGATACATCGACTTGGATGCTTTGCATCGCCCAAGGCAACCCGGGCGGAGATTATTTCACAGTCGGCAAGGAATATGGCTATCGCGAAAAGCACGACTCTTCTTCTTGGTATGGAAGGATATTCGAAAGCACGTTCGTTTATGCCGCCACCGGCGGTTCGGCCGGAAACCAAAGGATCTGCATGTGGGCCCGTTATGCCGAAAGCCATTGGTATTGGGTCGATGATGAATATTGGGCTTTCAAGAACCTTGATAACACCAACTATTTCTTCTCGATCGACATCGTCACGGATTAAAACGAAAAGCCCAGCTTACGAACGAGCTGGGCTTTCATTTTATTTGGTCAATTTGTCTATCAACGTATTGATCGCGACATCATCAAGACCGCACGCCTTTAGATAATCTTTCGCGAAATCTACGTAACTTATGTTTTCGATATCTTTGCTAGAGGAGAGATATTCCATGAATTCATCGAACCTCAGTTCGGAAACGGCTTCGTATTTAGGATCATCCTCTTTGATCTTGAAATAGTTGTAATAAGTTATCATGTAATCCTTTTTCATCTCTTGATAACTCGCCCCACATAAGGCTTCAAGAAGCATGCAGACAAATCCGGTCCTATCTTTACCCTCTACGCAATGCACATAATAAGGGCCATCGTATTTGATCATTTCCTTCAGTCCTTTGCCTAAGCTTGTCTTGAATGGGCTTTCGACGAAAGAAGAAAAGAGATTTGGCTCTGGGGCGTCTTCCGCTCCATCCAATCGGAAATTGGAACCCATGTTCAAGAACACAGCCTTTTGTTCTAGAGCATAAGAAGACGACAAATCATATTTCTTTTTGTATTCTTCGATATCGGCTTCAGAGTCAGACAAATCCAAAATGAATTTGACTTTATTCTCCTTCAATAGATCGTCGACATAGTGGGCCCTGTTATAAGCATCGTTGAATGGGCTTGCTCCTCGATAAAGCTTATTTGATAGGATATTGCTTGTTTTTATTTCTCTGAAGTTCGCGAATTCTTCGTTTGAGGAAAAATCGCCCCTATCGTTTGAATAATGCATCGAGAAGGCTTCTTGTTCGTTTTTGTATTTCCCTTTCTCGTTCAAGACGACGTTGACGGTATATGTTTCATCCAATTTATAAGCGTCCCAAAAATCCGATGTGTTGTTTTTGGTTATTTGGACATACGGATAGCCTTGATAGCCGCAGATCAGAGGAAAATCGCTTCTTGTGTAATACCCATCGAAATAAGGAATGTCCATGAGACTCTCCCCGTTGGAATAATAAACGTTGCATGAATCCCCAAAAGCGAACCCTTTCTCTTGCATTCCTTCGTTTTGGATATTTATGTAGCAGGAATTGAATTTTGTTTCGTGGATTATGCTTATGTCCCCTGTTTCGATTTTGGATGAACAGCAAGACAAAACGAAAACGGCGAATAAACCTCCAAGAACGTATCTGTTTTTATGAATCATGGCCAGATTCCCCCTTCATCGTGATAAGGATAAAACAAAACGCCGTCCCAATCACGTTGATTGTTATATTCTCCAATAACTGCTTTTGTCGACAATTTTAGATTCGTCTTGTTGCATAAACCGGCGATCATCATCGATTCGATATCGAAACTGGCAAACGGGGCACATATGGCTTTTAAAAAACCCTTCAACGTCAATTGCCAATCCAATGAATCGATGTTTGCCAAAAAATCCAAAGGGCTTATTCTTAAAAACTCTCTAGTACACGTAATGGATGAGCAAACTAGCTTCTTTGGAAAAAAAAAATCACGTTTGAACATTTATACTCTCCGTTTTTCTCAGTACTGCACTGCAGTAGTCAACGATAAATAGACGGTTTTGCAGTAATTCGTAAACAGGCGCTTGGCTCTTCAAAGTCGCCAACACGAGCCACCATGGGAGCTTTTGGTAGGATTAGTTCGCTTTCCTGTATTCGTTCGTCCGAATCCGGCAAGCTGAACTAGAAGCCTTATATCTTTCCATGCGTTCTTTGTAGGAAAGGCTCCCTCCGTGCGGCATTCTGCCGACTTGGAGCCTTTCTTCTTCCTTGAGTTCCGTTTTCGTAGCCCCCCTGTTTGCTTAAGGCTACTAGCCCAAGTTCAGATAAGAATAATTCATCGTTTTCAATCAAATCGTCGCCGCTTCCCATAGTCTCAACTATGAAATAATCTAAAGTTCGCTCTTCTCAAAGAATATAGAGCAATTATTTGAACTTTGGATTGAACTTTTGATTGAACTTTAAAATACACTTTTGATTGAACTTTAGAATAAACTTTTGCATACTATTAGCAAATACAAGGAGATGGCTATGATGGATTATGGACAGGAAAATGAATTCGTCGAATTCAAGGAAACAACAGGAGAACTAAAAGAGGGCGTACGATCGATTGCATCCATGCTGAACAAGAATAAGCATGCCCTGCTTTATTTCGGAATCACAAACGAGGGAAAAGTCATCGGACAAGAAGCATCTGACGCTACTTTAAGACAGGTTTCCCAAGCCATTTCCTTCAATATCGAACCTGCCATCATTCCGACGATCACCGTCTTAGATGGCCCAAAGGAAAACCTGAAAGTCATCAAGATAGAAGCAAGAGGGAGCGATATTCCTTATTCCGCCTATGGGCAATATCTCATTCGCTCCGCGGATGAAGACAAAAAGATAACGAGAGAAGCCTTGAGAAAGATGTTCACAGGAGCGGGTTTCGATTTCGTTGCCGAGATCGAATCGACAAGGCAGGACCTGACCTTTGAGAAATTGACTTCGATCTTAGTTTCGAAAGGATATCACATCGTATCGACATCCGCTCTTGTGAAGAGCAAGAACCTCAAAAACAGTGATGGCAAATACAACATCATGGCTTTCGTTTTGTCGGATCAATCCGATATTTCTATCAAAGTCGTCCGTTTTGCCGGAATCGATAAGACATCGATGGCTCAAAGAACAGAATTTGGAAATCAATGCCTCCTGTTCGCATTGCAGCAGGCGATGGATTATGTCGAGACATTGAACGAAACCAATGTCATCCTTGGAAAAGAAGGAAGAAAAGATACACATCTTTTCGATAGCGAAGCATTCGAAGAAGCATGGAAAAACGCTTGTGTCCATAATTCCTGGATGGATATGGTTCCCCCAGCCATCTATATATATAGCGACCGCATGGAAATCGTTTCCTATGGCGGCCTTCCCTATGGGTTGACGCTCGGCGAATTCTACGAGGGAACCTCCCATCCGATCAACAAGGCTCTGTGGTCCATCTTCAATTCAGCCGAATACGCAGAACAAACAGGACATGGAATCCCGACCATCCTAAGCAAATACGGAAAGGAAGCCTTCAAGATCTCCGACAACTATCTGACAGTGACCATTCCATTTGCCTTCAAGCCAGCATGGGCGCTCGTCGCAGAAAAGCAAAAAGAATCACTTGTCTTAAATGATAGTCAAAAGGCTATTCTAGAAGCACTGAAGAAAAATCCACATCTGACAGGAGACCTGCTCGTAAAAGAAACAAATCTTAGTCTTTCATCAATCAAAAAAGGCATGGTGAGATTACAGGAATTAGGCTTAATTGAACGTTCTGGATCCAAGAAATTCGGCTATTGGATTGTAAAATAAGCAGGAAACGATTATGGCAAAAAAAAGGGGGGGTGCAATATTCTGTTTTTTGCAGTTTACCCCTGAAAATATTGCGTCGCGTTGTTTACTCTTCGCCCTCGGCGAACTTCTTGACCAGATCTTTTTTTCGAATGGTATTTCTTGTCGAATTACTTTAGGCAGACCTTTTCTAGCGTGTCGAGCCGGCCTATCAGGTGTAATGCCGCCTGGTAGACGGGCCGTTGCCAAGCTCAATGACGCACACGTTTCTATATTCCAATGATTGCCTAAAGGCGAAAATGGCGCATAGTTGGAGGACCGTAGTTGATTTGTGGCGAAACAGGATATATTGATGGCAACGGAAAACCGCATTTACACAGATGTGAAGAAACTCCCAACATATCAACTCGCAAAAATACTATTTTTAGCAAAAATATGAGTTGAGCAAAAAGCATAGTGGGCTAGTCTTTCCAAACATATATTTGTAACCGTTTCCGCTATGCACAGATGAATTTCGTGCACTTCATCCATCAAATCTGGCCCGTCAGCAAGAATCCTTCATCAAAAATTGGTTTTTTATCAAACATGAACCAGAAGCAATTTTCGTAATGCTTAATTCTTCCGATAGTTTTTTCGTACCAGCTTTTAGAAAATGGGGACATTTCGTTTGTTTGGCAAAAGAACCCGTAAAATAAATTCAATGATGCGGTGTCATAAAAAGAGGCGGCGTTCCCGCCGCCACCTTATTGCGCTTATTGAGGTATTTCCACCTCGGTTAATCCACGCACATCATTATGGTCATCGTCGTTTTTACCATAACTGACGTGGACTTTCATGCATTGATTATTTTGCTCATCGATGAAATTGAACATCTCTTTCCGATAATCATCATTTGATGTCCAATACTTGGGATTATCGAATATTCTTCTTTTGATCTCGCAGAACATGCTATGAGAAAATTTAGACCCTTTGCGTTTCGCAACCCTCGTGCTAACGTCTTTTACATAGGAATAGGGTGTGGCCTCTTTTATTTCAGAATTATCGGGACTTCGGAAAAAATTGTTATAGATTCTATAGCCAAAACGACCAGCAATTATGCTTCCATATTCATTAGGGACCTCATCTCCGTCTCCGATGCAGTAAGCAAGCCTATCCATCGTATGACGCCATAGGAATCCGGGTTCGTTGCCATAAAGCTTATAGTATTTCAAGACCGCTCTCGCGAATTCTATGTAGCCAGTTTCGCCCAAACAAGTCCTTTCGGGATCATCGGTCAAAGAAACAAGCAAGATATTCCAATAGTCCCAACCGGTAATAGCGCAAATATCGACGAATGGCGTTTCGCTTTGGCTTGCGTTCTCATCATCTTGCCAGAAGTCATTGTCAGCAATCAAGCAAGCCTCCAGAATCTTAATCGTGGCGGCTACACCGCCATAACCGTAATACTCATCTTCTGTGTCCCAAAGAAGACGGTAAGCAGGGCCGTTCTTCTCGAATTCTTCTTTGCGCTTTGTATAGAAACGGACGTATTCTTCGCCTTTTTTGTCCCCTGGTTTAGCGAGGCTCTTGATTTCTTTAAACACGTCAATGCTTCTGAACTTCTCCAAAATCTTCGTGGCGTCCCACCCTGTTGGATCTACCCCTTTCCAACAATCCAATTCGGGCACATTATAATGTATCCAGCAGCCGCGAGCCCATGCATTTTCTGGGCGACGAAAAAAAGCGGATTGTTTTTCGTAGCATTCTTTTTCCGCCTTTTTTTGCTTCAATTTCTCAAATAATCCCATTTCTTTTCTCCTAAATTTAAAATGGCCCGCTCATCATATGCGGGCCTTTACCCGAAACAAGCCGTTAGCGCTTTACTTCTTTCCAAAACATAATCCGTAAATCGGATCCTGGATAACGGGCTTTAAGAAGCTTTTGCGCATCATAAAAAGAAAACGTATCGAAAACCTCGCTTGTTCGAACTCCATTCACCATAAAATCAATCTGGTAAGCCATTTGCTCTCCTCCTTTCTTTGCTTATTAACCGATGAGATCTAAAAACTCATCGTAAACAACATCACATTTCCCAATATCTCTCATATTAAAGCCAATAAATGGATGAACCTTATCAATGAATTCGATGCAATCCTTATTCGATTTCATATGGAGCAAAAGCACCATCGCATCAACAAAAGACCGCAACTCTATTTGATCAGCTGAAAAAATTGTCGCTGTATGGTAGAACTTCGCATGAAACTCGTTTTCCAGCATCTTGCAAAGATCAATCGCAATATCATGGTCGTTTACCAGTCGTTTTGTTTGCATGCCGTAATTATGCGCCCCCCCCGATTTTCAAGTTTTATTTGGCTTCTTGCCTTATTTCGAGGGGATTACTGACGAAAACTTCGTCATAAAACCCGGAGAATGTTTATAGACTTGCAAAAATGGTGAGAGCAAAAAGCAAATATGTTATTAGGCATTCTATCTTGCAAAAACCCATATAAGGATAAAGGCGATCTTACGTACGTGAACCGACAAACTAAACGCAGCTTTTGCCCGCATATGATATCACGAGATCGATGTCCAGGGCAGGGACCCCTACCGACAACGGGGCCATGG
>CAVJSS010000024.1:0-6804 GCA_963652335.1 uncultured Eubacteriales bacterium
CTCGTTCACGGCGAGTACTTTTTCATCTAGCCAGATCCTGCATATCTTCCCGGGGCAGTTCGCGTTCAGGATCGCCCTCGGCTCCGAGTTGACGTGGGAGAGGGCGAGGTTCACCTGCCTTTGGGTGAAGCCGTCGAATACCGTTCCCTTTGGGAACACCTTCCTCAATTCGACGTGGTTCTTCTCGATTTTGCCCTTCTGCCCCGATTTCCCGGGGTCGCAGTAGAAGAGCCGGCAGAGCCTCTCCCCGGTGGAGGGGTCGAACTCGATCGCCGCGGCGTCGCAGAACTCCGAGCCGTTGTCGGTGAGGACGCAGGCGAATGTCCTCTTGAAAAGCTCCGTTCCGAGGCGCTTCCTGAGGTCGGCGAAGACCCTCGACACCTCCGAGCTCTCCTTTGAGTCGAGGAGGAAGGCCATCATGTAGTTTGATTTGCGGAACAAGAGCGTCAATAGGCACTTTGTGCCGCCGTCCCCCGAGACGACGGTGTCCATCTCGACCACGTCCTCGGGCCTGGACTCCGTGATGAAGGAGACGAAATCGTCGTAGGTCCTCCCGGCGAGCGACGCCGCGTTGGTCGGCTCGCTCTTCCTCTTCTTGTAGCTCTTGGGATACCTGACCCTCTTCGTCAGGTCTATGTTCCTTATGCCGGGGATGAGCTGGAGGTCGATATACTTCAGCAGAGTCGGGTAGGAGCAGCCGATCTCCTCCTTGTGGGAGAGGAAAATCTGCGACAGGGACTGCTTTTTCCCTTTTATGAGAGGGGTGAGGAGCGCCGACAGCCTGAGAAAGTCGCACTCGCCGAGCCTGGCGCCCTTCCTCGGCTCGCTCCTCGCTTTCACCACCGCCTTCCACACGGCCGATGGCTCGTAGTAGTAATGGCTGAGGTGACAGTGTTTGGCGGCTTCGCAGCCGTTGCAGACGTAGGGGTACTTCCGCAGCCTGGGGCATTCCGGGATCTTCGTGAAGCCGGGGCAGAGCTGGTTGCAGTCCCTCTTGCACGAGGTGCACGACGGCTCGGGGTGCCCCATCTCTTTCCTTCGGCAGACGCGGCATAGGTCGCCACGGTGCCCGCATGAGCGGCTTTTGCCGCATTTGTTCGCAGATGAGGTTTCGACGAGGCTCCTGTAGGCCCTTATGTGCTTGATGAGGCACGAGACGTCGAGCCGCGCCTCCCTCGCGAGCTCCGTCGCGTTCTTGCAGCACGGGATGAGGCTGGCGATAGTGATGACGGTGCTTTCGGTCAATCTCGCGTATTTTTCCATAATCGTTCCTTCCTTTCTTTAGCGAAAAATTCCCGAGGGATTTGGAGATGACAATTATAGGACGTTTTGGAGATGACTATTTCGAGCTCTAAAATTTGGAGATGAGTTTTTTATTTAACGCAAAGTACTTCAACATATCATTGAAGTAACATTGAAGTGGAAATTGAAGTAACATTGAAGTAAAATTATTTCGAGGCTGAAAATATGACACTTGAAGAGATATATTCGGAATACGAAACGGAAAATGATTCATTTGAACGCAAGGTGAAGCTCGATAGGGCAAATGTTATAGGCTGGCTTAAAACAATTGATGGATTTGCCAACAACAAAGGAGGAACGTTGCTTCTTGGAGTGGAAGATAAAAGCAACGATCTGATCGGCTTCGATTTAAAAGGAGCAGATACTGAAAAGTTATATTTTTATAAGGAAATCAAAGAACATTTTGATATCGTTCCATCAATAAACATCGAATCAATGCCATACTTAGTAAAAGATAAGAAGCGATTCTTGCTTAAAATATGCGTTTTGGAATCTGTTGCGAAACCTTTGGTTTTGAAATACCATGGCATGCCGATGATATTTGTAAGACGCGATGGATATACCTCTGCGGCGACAACGGAAGAAATCATCGCAATGAGTGCTAAAGGGAACAGTCCGAAATTCGATCAAGGTAAAACCAACATAAGATATTCTTTCGATGACTTTAAACTTTTACGTGAATTTTATTTTCAAAACGCCGGTAAAGAATTGAAGGAAAAAGAACTTTTGTCTTTGGGTTTTGTTTCAGAAGATGGCTATTTGAAAAATGGATCCTTGTTATTCAAAGATGATTACGATGGAGAAAAGACGAAAATCGTTTGTTCAAACTATAATGGCAATACGAGAGGCGATGATTATATAGTAACAAGCAATGAATTCAGCGGTAATTTGATTTCAGACTTAAAATATATTTTTGAATTCATCGACCAGAGGATGAACCATGGATTTTTAAAAAAAGATTCCAAACGAATAGATATCAATGCATATCCAAAAAGAAGCATTTTCGAAGCCGTGATAAATTCATTGGCTCATAGAGATTATTTGTTGGATGGCTCGGCTATTTACATCGATTTATTCAAAAACAGGCTTTCCATTTCTTCGCCTGGTAGTTTATTTCAAACTGGCGAATTGAAAAAAACATATAAGTTGGAATCCTTTATATCAAAAAGAAGAAACAAATTGATATCCGATGTTTTCGTTTTATGCAAAGCGATGGAAGCCAAGGGAACGGGCTTTGAAAAAATTATCGATGATTACGCCGAATTCGATTCCAAATACAAGCCATTTGTTTTTTCGAAAAACAATCAGTTCACGATTGTTTTGCCTGATTTGACTAACCCTGAGGGTGTTGGTTTAGACGATGAATCAATCAAAATCATCGGAAAGCCAAGCAATCAAAGCAAATATGATAGCCAAATTCTTTCTTATTGTTATTATGAGTCCAAAAGCATAAGAGAGATCGTTGACTATTTAGGGATATCGAATTCTTCGTTTTTCAGAAAAAATATTTTAAATAGTCTTGTGGAAGACAAATACCTATTTGAAAAAGAAGGGACTAGAGGTAAGGTTTATATAACGAATCGCGATTTGGTAGAAATTATTTGATTGGTTTAAGACTTCAACGTTTCGTTGAAGCAACGTTGAAGTAGATATAAAAAAGACCAGCCACAGCTGGTCTAAATTGCGTCAATGGTGACCCAGCCGGGAATCGAACCCGGGATTCAACCTTGAGAGGGTTGCGTCTTAGCCGCTTGACCACAGGGCCGCGAAATGTATTTAACCATTAAGCGGTCACTTTATCAAGTGGCAGTGTTACTTAGAAAGCCTGTCGGAAGTCTCTTTCAAGCGACGAACGACTTCTTCTTTGCCTAAGATTTCAATGATTTCATGCATGTTCGGGGACATTTTGCTTCCGGTTAAGGCAATACGAAGGATTTCGGCCGCATCGGCGACGTTGCCTCTGTAAGCGGTTGGGTTGGCTTTGTATTCTTTGTTGTTGATGGCAAAGTCGTTTTTGGCCGCCAATTCCTTGACCGAATTCCACCAAGTTGATTCATCGACGCCAAAGGTCATGCCATTTGCTAATTTTAAGCAAAAAGAAGACAAAAATTCTTTGCTGTGCTTCTCGTTGAACGGATAGCCATTCGAAACGATTTCTTCATAGCCATCTTTGAAGAAGAAACGGGTCAAAGCTTCTATATCGGAGAATTTGCCATAGTCTTTTCTTGGGTTTGGACGGTTTTTTTCAATTCCCAATATCTTTTCGAAATAGATAGGATCTTCGATTATTTTCTTATACAAGTCCGGTTGATATTCCTTTGCCCATTTTGTGACTGGGCTGATTAAATCTTTTGCGGGAATCGCGGCCAATACTTCTTTGCAGAAATAAGTCAGTTTGTTTTCGTCGAACAAGGCACCGTCCAGCGACATCTTGGATAATGAGAAATTGAATTTGGATGTATCGAGGGTTTTATTCTCAATCGACCATTCCTCGAAATTTGAATTGGCGATGGACATAAGGTAAACCAAAACGCCTTGTGGTGGGTATCCCTCTTTCAGGAAGAAAGAAACTGCCGCCTCTGCATCCTTTCTCTTGGATAATTTTCGCTTGTTGCCATGGTCAAGTTTCATAATAACGGGGAGATGGGCATATTTTGGGGTTTCCCATCCAAGTGCGGAGAATAATTCCAAGTGAATTGGGGTGGATGGTATCCATTCTTCGCCACGTGTCACCAATGTCGTATGCATAAAATGATCATCGATGACGTGCGCAAAATGATATGTAGGAAGTCCATCGGATTTCAAAATGACGATATCGACGTCATTCTCCTGCAATTCGATTTTGCCGCGAATTTGATCGATAAAAGATGTCTTGCGATCATGATCGCCGTTGGAACGGAAACGAATGACCCACGGCTTGCCGGCTTTTATGTTTTCGATTTGCTCATCGACTGTCAAATTGCGGTCTCTTGCATAAGCCCCATAATAGCCAGGAAGTATTTTGTTCGCCTCTTGGAAAGCGCGTATTTTTTCCAAATCTTCTGTGGTGCAGAAATCCGGATAAGCCTTCCCTTCTGCTACCAAAGCTTTGATGGCGGTGCGGTAGATATCTTTTCTGACGGATTGTTGGTATGGGCCATATTTCCCGACGTCGCCATTCGGGAAATATCCTTCATCAGCCACGATGTCGAAAACCTTCAGTTGATCGATTAAATCTTTTGCCGAGCCAGGGATGGTGCGTTTGGTATCGGTGTCTTCCAAACGGAACATATAGACACCATTGGTTTCTTTCGCGATCGTATAAGCAATCATCGAGGTAAATAGAGAGCCAGTATGCAAAAATCCGGTTGGGGATGGGGCAAATCTGGTTACTTCCGCTCCATTAGGCAAATCTCTTGCTGGGTATTCTTTTTCTAAATCGTCTATGGTTTTGTTTATATCAGGGAACAACAATTCCGCCAAATCTTTATAGTCGGCCATAAATTCCCTCCTTGTTAGGCGTAAGAATTATATGCTAAATAGCATTATTCTTCTACTTGATATCCATAATTCGCTTTTATATAATAACCAAGCACCTAAAAGCGCAGGTGTAGTTCAATGGTAGAACACTACCTTGCCAAGGTAGATACGCGGGTCCGATTCCCGTCACCTGCTCCAGTGCGAAACATTGCCCGATTATATCGGGCTTTTTTAGTGATATATCCGATAAAGATTGAGTCTAACCCTTTGTTGCGATTAGAATAAGGGACATATAAAACATAGGGGATTGGTTATGTCCAAATTCATTTTCGTCACAGGCGGAGTCGTTTCTTCATTGGGAAAAGGAGTCTTTGCTTCCTGCCTTGGGATGCTGCTTAAAAATCGTGGTCTCAAAGTCTATAACATGAAGTTCGATCCTTATTTCAACGTCGATCCTGGAACAATGTCGCCATATCAACATGGCGAAGTTTACGTAACCAAAGATGGCGCCGAAACTGATTTGGATTTAGGACATTATGAAAGATGGGTCAATAACGATCTGACCAAAGAATGTTCTTTGACTTCAGGAAAGATATACCTCCACGTTTTGGAAAAAGAAAGACATGGAGATTATTTGGGCGCGACGGTTCAAATAATCCCCCACATAACCAATGAAATCAAATCAAGGATGCTGGCTGCCGCCTCCGTATCCAATGCCGATGTAGTCATATGCGAAATCGGCGGAACTGTCGGCGACATCGAAGGACTTGCTTATCTTGAAGCCATTCGTCAAATGAGAATCGAACTTGGCTATGAAAACACGATGTTCTTCCACAACACGTTGGTGCCTTATCTTAAAGCCTCTGAAGAAAACAAAACGAAGCCAACCCAACATAGTACAAAAGAGCTTACCGGATTGGGGATTTTGCCGGATGCCATCGTTTTGCGTTGCGAAGTGCCTTTAAGCGAGAGCGAAAAAGGAAAAATATCTTTGTTTTGCAATGTTCCGAGAGAAGGGGTGTTCGAAGCTGACGATCTAAAAAACGTTTATGAGCTGCCATTTAGGATGCATGAGCAAGGATTGGATGAGTATACGATCAATCACCTTCATTTGACTCCAAGCAAAGAACTAGATTTATCGGATTGGGAAAAATGGAGTGATTCCGTTGCATCGGCAAATAAGAAAGTGGTTATTTCGCTGGTCGGAAAATATGTTGAATTAAAGGATGCTTATCTGTCGGTCAAAAACGCCTTAGAGCACTCCGGCTATCCAGAAGGATACAAAGTCGACATCAGATGGATTCAGTCAGCCAATCTTACTGAAGACAACGTTGAAGAAACTTTAAGTGGAAGCGATGGCGTTTTGGTTCCAGGCGGATTCGGGGAACGCGGAACGGAAGGCAAAAAGCTGGCTATCCGTTATGCCAGAGAAAAGAAGATCCCATATTTGGGAATATGTCTTGGGATGCAGTTGGCCATTATCGAATTCGCCGAGAACGTCGCTGGATTAAAAGGGGCAAATACAACCGAATTCGATCCTAAAACCCCATATCCAGTCATCGATTTGTTGAAAGATCAATATGCCGGCATAGATTTAGGTGGGACCCTGCGTTTAGGCAATTACGATTGTGATATTAAAAACGGGACATTGGCGGAAATGTGCTATGGAATGACTCGCATCGCCGAAAGGCATCGTCATAGATACGAATTCAACAACAAATACAAAACTGTCTTGGAAGATTCCGGGATGGTATTTTCTGGCGTTAATCCCGAAACTGGCTTATGCGAAATAATCGAATTGAAAGATCATCCGTTTTTTATTGGGTGTCAGTTCCATCCTGAATTCACTTCCAGACCATTGAAAGCCAATCCATTATTCAAAGGATTCGTTTTGGCGGCCATAAAGGTGAACGAAAATTCAAAATAACGATTTTTCAAAATTGCGAAATCTTTGCACAACTCGCTCTTTTTCGGTTGAAAAACATGGTATTAAAGAAACTTTAGTGTTATTCCCTATACTTTTCGCAGCAAAAGCGAAGGTAA
>CAVJSS010000025.1:0-6049 GCA_963652335.1 uncultured Eubacteriales bacterium
TTTGCGATAATGCCTTAATGCTTGCGCTTTCAGTTTCTCATCGACCATAAATCCCCTTTCGGTTTGTGGTCCAGTCTTTTGTCCGCAGTCCCCACCCTTAATTAAATCGTGTAAATCTATAGTTATCTGACCATCATCAACTGTTAAAAATCAGTTTCCTAAATGTGGTCAGAGTTATTAATAAATAAAGAAAAAGCCTAAAAATCACCAAATTAAGGCTATTTTAGGCAAAAATAAAAGGTTTGACATTGTATCAAACCTATATAGTCAAAATGGTGCTCGGTACAGGAATCGAACCTGCACGGGATTACCATTAGATCCTAAGTCTAACGCGTCTGCCAATTCCGCCAACCGAGCGTGCCAATATTGTATAACTTTATTCTTTCCATTTCATCAATCAATAAGGGCAAAAGAAAAGGACCCAGCCAAGGATCCTTTGAAGTTCAGGTTAGTCGGGACTTTCTCCCCGACTCCTTAGAATTCGTACTTGTTATCGATCAACGAAGCAACGTAGGCGAGGAACAAGTCATTCCCTTGCTGTTCTTTCGCTTTTCTCGAATTCTTGTACACTTTCTTAATCATACGAGCGACCTCCTAGCATTTAATTCCCCAAATGGGAATCAGCAAGTATACGCTTTTGGAAAAGTATCGCAAGTAGTTTCGAAAAGTTTTTTGCGTTGTTTGCTTTATAAGCGTTGCAACTTATTTTTCTTTAATAACGGCAAATTTGAAGACCTTCCGTTTCTGATCATCCTCTCGTAATTTTCGTTCAAAGCCCTTTCATAAGACGATTTGCTCATCTTGTTAGGTTCATAGAACCTCATCTCTTTCAAAAAATCTGGTAGATATTGGATTTTTTCCCAAAGGTCCGGACGATCATAAGGATACTTTTCGGCTTCACTCACGTTGACTGGGGTAAGTTTCAGATAATCTTGGACCATGAAGGGCTTGGCTTTGGCTAGATCCATGGCATTCTGAATGCCGATATCTGCCGCTTTGCTTTTTGGAGACAACGCAAGCTCGCAGACCGTAAAGCCAAGAGGGATGACCGCTTCAGGAAAACCGACTTGCTCAGCCGCTTCCAAAGCCAATTGACAACGTTGTACCGCGCTTGGATTGGCTAAGCCGACGTCTTCGTAAGCAGTGACCAGCAGTCTCCTTTTGATGCTGTCTAAGTCTTCTGCTATGCATAATCTAGCCAAATAATACAAAGCCGCGTCAACGTCGGATCCTCTGATCGATTTTTGCAAAGCCGAAACCGAATCATAATGTTCCTCTTCGTTTTTGTCCATTGCATAATTCGGGACCCGTTCGATTGATAGAATGTCTGATTTTCCTATTTTCTTATTCCCGAATTGGATATAGGCGGATTCAAGCAAATTCAAAGCGAAGCGGAGATCTCCGCCGCTTAATTTGGCTATCGTCAAATAAGCATCTTCATCCAATTCGATTTCGTTTTTCAACCCGCTAGGAGAAGATACGGCTCTTTTTAAGCCCAACGCTATTTGCTCTTCGCTCAATGGCTTCACTTCCAACAACCGGCATCTGGATCTAATAGCCCTATTGATGGCTATGTATGGGTTCGCCGTCGTGGCACCAACCAAATAGAAAGTCCCGTTTTCGATAAACGGAAGCAAAAGGTCTTGCTTGGTCTTGTCCAATCTATGGACTTCATCCATTATGATTATCGCATGTCCGTAAAGCTTGCAAGAATCGATGGCTTCGACCATTTCCTTTTTATCGGTCGTAACGGCGTTCAAACGGATGAAATGAAGACCCATCGATCTAGCATAAGCTTCTGCGATCGTGGTCTTCCCGGTTCCTGGAGGGCCGAACAAAATAATGGAAGTCGGAAGCTTTTTCTCGATCGAACTACGTAAAAAACCTGAAGGGCCGACAAGTTCTTCTTGCCCGATTATTTCATTTATCGTTCTTGGACGAACGCGAAAAGCCAAAGGTTCCAACATGATTTACCATTATATTCAAATCGGACGTTTTTTGCTAACGGTATTGAAAAGCCCCACTTTCTGAGGCTTAAACTGCGTTTAAAAGGAAAATAGAAAGCGTTATCGAAGATTATCTCAAAGGCAGCAAAAACAAAATACTGGTTATTGAGGGGGGGGTGAGACAAATCGGGAAGTCTTTCATAATTCGCAAACCGTCAAAACGATATTCGAAAACTACGTTGAAATACATTTCAAAGAGGATTTCGATGGAGAAAAGGCTTTCGACAAGACAAACGTCAAAACGACGACTTAGTTTTATTGCTGCCTTTCTGCTTTGCATGGAAACAAATTCAAAAGTGGGGGAAACAAAAGTTTATCCGCACTTATTGATGATGTTAAAAGCTTGGAATATGAAAAAAGGGCCTTAAGCCCTGATTTCGTTTGTTGGTGCCGCCTAGCGGAATCGAACCACCAACCTATTGATTACAAATCAATTGCTCTGCCAATTGAGCTAAAGCGGCATCTGGTGGGTGTTATTGGGGTCGAACCAATGGCCTCTTCCGTGTGAAGGAAGCGCTCTCCCGCTGAGCCAAACACCCGCTAGGGAATAATACCCCATTCTCTAGCTAAGTCCAAGATTTCTTCTCTTAAGCCATATGGAATTCGCTTATATAACTAGCTCCATCGCCTGACGAAATCTTAAAGAATGGTTTTTCGGAAATATCATAGAAGTAATATCCATTGATCAAAGTAGGATTGGAAGCGGTAGTCGGATTGGAAGAATCACCATATGTGACGAGCGGAACGGAACCGCCGGATGTTTTCAATGCGATGTAATCGTAACCACCGAGTTCGCTCGTATTGTAGAAATAGCCGGCTCCTCCCTTTTTCATTTGAATGGAACCAGTGGTATATCCCGTCCCACAATAGGCAACGGAGAAATTCACTCCGCCAGAAACAATCGTCGTTTCGCTTTTTGGATATTCGGAAGGCCAATCGCTGATAGTGAAGGTCTTTTTAAATGAAGAAGGCGCCTCGCTGCTGCTAGATGAAGATGTTTGAGAAGAAGACGAAGAGGAGGAAGATTGCGATGATGAATCAACGGATGAAGATGATGAATACGAAGAGCTGTCTTCGCCACAGATTGTAATGGTGTATTTGCTCGTCCTTAATCCATCGACGTCCCAAATGAAATTGGCATATTCTGGATGCTCGACGAACGGATTGCGGGCATAACCCATGTTCGCATAACGATCATTGACCGTCTTTTCCCATTCGGTAGGAAGATATTGCATATTCCATTTCAGAAGGGTCTTTAAGGTACCCATCGTTTTAAGTTGGTTCCAATTGTCGCTTGGATTGTTGGAAAGGGTCAATCCCTTGCTATAGTACCTGCAAGCGGCATATAAAATAATTCTCGCTGCCTCACCTCTGGCTCCCTCATATGAAGAACCATTCGACGTTTTGCTGGCTGGATCGAATTCATTGCTTTGCTCATTGCCATAGAAATAATTTCCACGGGCGCTGTTATCGGCGCTCACTGTCGGCCTGATGACGATTGGGTCATTTTCGATCATGTTGCCACCACGGGATTTCGGCCAGCAATGTTCTCTGTTGGATTCACCGCTTGTGGCTGTTTCCGAACTTTTGGCTTCATGATAGAAAGGTATAAATGTCGAAGAATTGGCATTTGGATAGGCGGCCGCTTTCATCCCTACGGTTTTACAATCATTATAACTAGTGGTCTTGCCAGTTATAAGAGAGGCTAATTTCTCCCTGAAAACCGCCCCATAGGTGTTAAAATCCAACCCAGGGTATCTGTTATCGATAAGGCAATCGTAACTAGATTGTCCAGAAGAAGACGATGAGGAAGAGCTAGACGAAGAAGAGCCGCTAGAACTTGATGAGCCCGTATCCGATGAAGAATCGGAAGAAGAATGATTGCCTCCGTCGCATCCAGAAAGGACCAGAGTCCCGATAAGTCCAAAGAGAAGGACTATACGTTTGGCGTAATTCTTCATAAGCAACAACCTTTCTTGGAATCTTTAGATTCCGTGAACGATTTTCTAGTATATGTTTTAGACACTTAAAAAACAATCGAATTAAGTTCGGATTTGTCTTATGTTTGGGAAATTGACAAAATCAGAAGTTGTGGGAAAACTAACGATAGCTGCCCCAGATTTTATCCACCGCTTCCGGATGATCGATAAAAGGGTTTCTATTGTTTTGGATTTTATAAACCGCTTCGTTCCTTTTTATCTCTTTTTCCGAAACCGGATCCAAATCGTTCCAAGCCAGATATGTCTTTAAAGCCCAAGAAGATAAAGAAGGATAGGTGTTTTTGGCAAAGGCTGCGTAATTGACGGAAGGAATGTAATTCTGATAGCGGGTAACGAAATAGAAATACGACCTCGCGAAATCGCCTTTGTATTCATCGATGACCTCGAAAACGGTTCCGTTGTAGCCATTGTTGTCGCCAGTCCCTAACTTCGATCCGTTTTTTGAAGTATAGGTAGCGTTTGAAACGTTGCCATGGGGGTAGGAACTTCTTATGTTATTGACATATCCGTCGGTAGGGACGACATGGAAGAGATCGCATTTCATCGATCCGGATCCGCCAGTCCCTTTCCAAGAAGATTGAGGAATCGTATGTTCGCGATTATAACAATCGCCTTCCTTTTTGTAATTTCCAGCCCGATCGTTCCTCGGATCGAATGATTCGTTTGAATACATATCCCAAATCGTTCCGTCTTCTTTGACGTCGCTGGATTCATAAGCGTTCCAAAGCGCGTCATATCCGATTGCTTTTGCGTTCTTGCTGATTATCGAATGCAAGGACGTTTTCAATTCGGCTCCGCTCGTGTTCCAATCGACTCCTTGATAATATCCGCTGGATTCGATATCTGGGGTTGTATCGCTGCTCGAACTAGAGGAGGATGAGGAAAATTCGGAAGACTGACCCCAAGAGGAAGAGGACGAAGAATCAGAAGATTGGCTTGAAGAAGAGGAAGTGCCGCTATCTAAGGAACCTCCTCCGCCATTCGAAATTAACAATTCGACCTTATAGACATAGATACGGCCCTTTCCGCTAGCTTCGAAAGTCAAAGAGCTCGATGCTTCTTTGATTTCGTTATCCAAATACAAATAAGAGTATTCCTCTTTGGTTTCGCTATCGATCGTGATTTTCATCCCAGTTTGATTGGCGCTGGTGAAACATCTATATTCCACTGCCGAATCGCTTTTGTATTTCGAAGCGTAAATATTCGCCTGCTTGATTATGTATTTCTTATTGAAATTGATGGTAAAGCTACCTGTTTTCTTTCCAGACCCCATCTTTAAGGCGTAGCTATCCTCATTCGTCTTTGTCCTGCTGGTTCCATAGCAAACGTTGAAAACTACGCTTGAAACGCCGATCCCGTCAGCAAGATAGCTCTCGTTTGTCGGCGAAGTCGAGAAATCGCTGCTAGGAAGAAGTTCTCCGAAGGAAAGAGATGCTTTACTTATCGTCTCTTCACCGCTTGAAGAATGATGGCTTGAGCTTGAAGAAGTGTTTGAACTAGAAGAAGCACTAGAGCTCGATGGCTGGTTAGAGGAAGAACTACCGCCGCTTTGAGACGAACCATCTGAAGACGGGCTCGAAGATGAATGATCGTTGAAATCTGAGCATGAAAAGATAGAAAAAATGGCCGTTATAGCCAAAATCGATAGGAGGGATAACTTTTTCATGGCAATATTTTATCTTTTTGGGGCAAAAATAAAAGCCTGACTAAGTCAGGCTACGTTGCATATTGGTGGGCCTTAATGGGCTTGAACCATCGACCTCACGCTTATCAAGCGTGCGCTCTAACCAACTGAGCTAAAGGCCCATGCACAAATAGTGCTTAAATAATATACAACCGCGGCCATTTATGGGCAAGTGGCAATTTAAGGCATATTTGCAAAACGATGCTGCCCCAACCAAAAAAGAGGCTTTGATAAGCAAAGTCTCTTTGGATTCATTAATCTTTAAGCGACTCTGACATAAAGAGCCACTTTGTTGGTATCATGGTCCCATCTTTCTGAGTTGCCCTCATTTTAAATAGCGGACAATCGAGGAAATACAT
>CAVJSS010000026.1:0-5706 GCA_963652335.1 uncultured Eubacteriales bacterium
GTTCTCCATTCAGTCTCGCTGATGATATGATGCGTTGCTTCTTTTTTTCCTTGCGAATCAATGGCATCCGCAAGGTTCATATATAAGCCATAATCATCTAAGATATCGGCATCCTCGGCTTTCTTTACCAGATCAGACATTGTCGGAGTCAATTCGAAGTCTATTTTTACTTCGTTATTGATGAAATTGTATTTCCTGCTTTCGTATATGTCTTTCTTTATGAGGTTCAATATATATTTGTTGACGTTATCGACATGACTGATTTTGTTTATCAAAACAGCATCATCATTTCTGACCCTTACTTTGATGGTCTTGTATTTGTCTTTGAGATAAGAATTTATATAGGCTTGCTGATTGAACATTATCGTTTCTCCTGCCATTAGCATAATACATTTGGGGGCAAATGTAAACGCATGATGTATTCCTACAATTTCCACATCCATTTCATTTGAAAGGAACAACAATCGCCGCAAACTCATTGTTATCGTAGAATTTCTTTGTTTCGCGCCGGGATATATCCAGTGAATCAAAGGCCATGCGAGGATATAAACCTATTTTTTGACGAATATTTTTGATTTTTCGACTTAGAAGGACAAGTTTGTACAATCAGTCCCTTTTCGATTAGCGGATTCGATACTTTGCTTCTAAAATTGCTCCGTCTTTGTTTTTCCTATTTTCCAACGC
The DNA here is from genome assembly GCA_963652335.1 of uncultured Eubacteriales bacterium. Classification (GTDB taxonomy): domain Bacteria; phylum Bacillota_I; class Bacilli_A; order RFN20; family CAG-826; genus UBA4951. The sequence goes on from CAVJSS010000026.1 coordinate 685, forward strand.
GGAAGCTTAATGAGGGAAAATAATCTTTCAATTCAACGATTCCACCTCGGAAATCGCTTCATATAGTCCTTTGCAGCCTTGTTCTTCCAGCAAGGAAATCAATAAATCCCATCTATGTTCGATATTTAAGATATAGATCTTTTTATCGTGCTCGCCGTCTCGTTTGAGAAGCGATATCTCGAATAATTCATCCAACACGCCTAAACCACATGGCATAACGATGAAGGCGTCCGCGTTATCGGCTTGCAATCTTTTGCGTTGCCTTTTGTCTTTTGCCCGATATTCATGTTTGCACGCTTGAATTCCGTGTGCTTGGCGCGGGGCGTTTTAGGAAGGATCGATATGATATCGGCTCCGTTTTCATATGCTTTAAGAGCGACTGCACCAAGCATTCCGTCTCCGAATCCGCCATAGACCAGCGTGTGCCAGTTTTTTTCCCGATATATTCCCCTAGTTTCTTTGCTTCTTCCATGCATTTTTCGCTTAAGGCGTCGGCTGAGCCATATACGCATATATTCATTTGCTTGTTTCCTTACGCCTTATCTGAGCTTGCATCGTTTGATTTTATCGATTGTCTGGCTTTTTATAACTGAGCGGATCTTGTCTTCAAATCTTCCTTTTGGTCAACGGGTCGAAGATCAAATCAGGCTCATTGGCCAAAGACAAACGGACTTCCTTTCCGATCTCGATGTCATCGTTTGAATATAGGAGGAATTCGTTCCCATCTATTTCTGTATGGAGGATGGTTTTGGTGCCATATTCCTCCTTTTTGATCGTTTTGCCTATTATTTCGCCATCTTCATCTAATTTAAAATCCGCGATCCTAAAAGCGATTAGCAAGGCATGCTTGTCTCTTAATGCCCTATTATATGGTTCGTTAAGGATATCGTCGCTTGGCATATTCTTTAAGGCGTTTTTATAGTAATCATCGTGTCTTTTTTTGAAATTAGGCACGTTTATTTCGAATTTGTCCAAAAAGATGTTCCCATCATGGTATTCGCCTTTGAATAAGGATAATGGGGGATTGGAGAAAGACAAAGCGGCATCAACCGTTTCAGGATTCTTATAGATATTGATCGGAGTATCGTAAGCCATCAGCTTGCCATAAAGGAGAAGGCCCACTTTGTCTCCTGCGATCATCGCTTCGGAAGGAGAAGTGGTCAAAAGGAGGATTGGAATGGAGAAGGATTTGGCTATTGGCCGTACCTCTTTCCAAAAATTAGTCCTGGTAAAACCGTCATATTGCAAAGAAAAATCATAAAGGATCAAAGCTTTCGGAGAGGTCAATAAGGCTTTGCAGACTACTGCCCTCACATATTGCCCATTGGTAATCTCGTCGACTTTTTTATCCAATATGGATTCGATTTGAAGCTTTTTGGCGGTTTTTTCGATTGCAAGTTCCTTATCGCCCACGTCTTTGTTCCTTAAAAAAGACATGAAATTGTTCCTTAAGGTCAAATGGGCGAACAATTGGCTTTTGGAAGTCAGAATCGAAATGTTCGTATCGTCGTTTAGTTCCATTTCATCGACGAAAATGGAACCGTATTCCTGGTCGGCGTTTCGGCTTAGAAGGGAATTCAAAGCGGATAAAGCCTCTTTGCTTTCGCTATAAATGGAAAGGACTTCCTTATCCTTTATCTCAAAGGAAAGGGAATCCAAGACGTTCTCGTCGTTGTTTTTGAAGATGATCGAATCGAATCTCAATGGCATGTCTTTTCTCCTTAAAAGGCCGCGAGCTGGAAATAGAGTTCCAGCAACAAAGCGTAATGGTAATCTCTGACGTCGATATTGGTCAGTTTGATGAATTTGTCGATCCTAAATAGGAAAGTATTCCGATGGATGTAGAGAGATTTGGCGGCTTTTGTCCCATCCATTCCTTCTCTTAGGTATGCTCCGACCGTCATCATGATTTCCTTTGGAACGGATAGGAATTCCCTATGCAGATAAGGAATGGAAGAATAATCCCCGAAGGTCAGTTCTTTGAAGATTATATCCGACATATAGCGGAAGGCGTTTGGATAAAAGGAAAGGCATTTGGATAGGAGCTTTAGCGAAAGTTCGCTTTTGGAAGGGACTTTGAGGAAGGAAATGGAGACGTTTAGCTTCTCATGCATTTCAAAAGCCTTCAAAGACAAGATGCCATCGATATCGTTCTCGGTTTCGATCATTCCCTTCAGTGGCGTCATATAAGTAAATATCGGGTTGGGATCGAATTCCAGGAAGATGGTTTCGAATCTTCTGACATCGAATCCTTTGCTAACTTGGAACAAATAATTGGCCATCAATATTTGCTCTCCTGCCTTTTGTAATTGACCGCAAGCTTTTTGTCATAGGCATTCAAAGCGTCTTCTATGGTGCAATCAAGCCCTTTAAGCAAAGCCCAATAGGCGTTGAAGGCGGCTTCGTAATGGGCTTTGTCATAATCGACGCTTAGAAGGGAGGCCAATTGGTATACCTTGAGGATTTGGCTTGTCAGATCATCGCATCCTTCGTCTTTGATTGAATAGCCAATGCAGCCGATAGGGATGCCTAAGGAGAAGAAAAAATGCAATCCATCGGCATATTCATCCAAGATTACGTCTTTTGCGGAAGGCCCTTTGTAAGACCAAAACTTGAAGCATCTGGTTTCGTTGGCGAATTCTCCCAGCTCCACCAAAAGGGCCAGCATCCTCTTTTTCGAGGTTTCTTTATAAGTGACGTTGTGTTCCTTTTGGATCAATGAATCCAAAGCGGCTTGTTTTTCGTAATATCCTTTTAAATCGATCATTTCCGTTTCCTCAACTTTTATAACTATACCTTATTGTGCGTCATGCATAAACGGTTAAAGGGCTCAAAAAACCTCCTATTGCTAGGAGGCTTCTTTTCGTTCTTTCCAAATCGGGGAACGGAATTTCCTTTTGGCTTTGTCTTTGGAGCTTTCGTGATCGATCCCGTTTGCCAACGACTTGAATTCTTCTTTGACGTCTTCGCCTTTTTTGGCTTTATCTAGCATGGCGGCGAATTTTTCATATAACGGGAAGGATTTATGGATCATATCCGGAAACGTCTCATGATGAGGCGTTCCGTCATATGGATCGAGCCATTCTTCCTTTTTCGCGTTCATGAAGTCGTAATCTTTTAGGAATTTCGGCATCTTCTTTGGGAGATGGAGCCCATACGGGGCCGAATCTTTGCCTGCCACCAATCTGACGAATCCGCCAGAAAGGGGCCCACATCCATCGATCAAATGCCTGATGAAGCGGAAATCCTTGACGGCTTTATGGAAAGTCAGATCATCGAATCCATCTGTTAAGTCGGATTTGTCGTTGACGTATTTCCAGGCTTTGGAAATCTCTTTTAGATCTTCGTCGTTTAAGGCCAAACAATCCCAGGTTTTCCTGGTCCAGGTTCCGGCTTTTCTTCCGATAAGGTAATCGAGCATCCCTTCATATTGGATGTGCTTGACGCCCCAGTTTGTTTTATCGTCCGGGTCGCCGATGTCATCCCCGGCTCTAGAAAAGACGAATCCATGGCAGTTCCTATCGACGCAATAATGGAGCAAAAGGCCTTCGACGTAAGCGTAGATCAGATCCTTTTTCTCCGACATATTCGCGTATTCGAAGAACAACGGATAAACCGTGCTTATGTCGATCCTATGAAGATGGTGCCCGTATTCTTGGATGTCTTTGACGTTGGGCCTGTTCTTTTTCAAGTGGATCCCATAACCGTAAAAGAAGAAGGAATCCGGGCCTTGGGAGCCGAGGCAAACGGCCTTTTCGAAGGGCCTTGCCTCATCGCGCATATGCTTATGGGCAAAGGTATAGTGAACTAAGATCGCCGGCATCAGTCGTCATCTCCTAAGGCGGCTAGGCCTTTTTTGGTCGCCACTTTGTTTACTTTGACGTTTTGGACGAAGAAGAAGATCGTCGTGGAAACAGCCATCATGGCAAGGGCATAATAAGGCAATACCTTGAATCCGATCGGGAGCTTGGCGATCAATAAGCCAAGGGCGACGGGGGTTATGGTTTGGGCCAACATCGAGGCGGCGTAATAGAAGCCGGTGAATTGGCCGATTTTCTTAGATGGGCATAATTCAACGACCATCGGAAAGGAATTTGTATGGACCAAGGAGAAGGAATAGCCGTTTATTCCCCAAACGACGATCAGCATCGCCGTGGCGAGTTCGGCATTGCCTGAATACAAAGGCAGCATGGCGAATAGTGCGTAGCTTAGGACAGCTCCGAACAAGCCGGTCATCAAAGTCCATTTTCTTCCGATTTTATCGGCGATCAATCCAGCTGTTAAGAAGCCAACCACCGAACAAACGCCGGATACCAAGGTCACGATGATTGACATCGAGAATTCCTTGCCGAGATAGATGGTGAAATAGTTGGTTTGGAAGGTCGAAACGCCGTTTGAAGCCATGAACCAGAAGACTTCCGCGGCCAAAATGAGGATAAGCATCCTCTTATTCGATGCGGTGAGAGGCTTGTCTTCTTCGACTTTGTCTGCCACTTCCGCGTATCTTTCGCCTTCTTCCATCTCATCGCGCAAAGCGACTTCGAGTTGGTTTTCTTTGATCGTGCAAAACAAAACGACGCAAGAGATGATCATGACCACCGAGGCGATCAAAAACGGCAATTCGATGACCCAAACGTTATGCATTTTGGAAGTTGCGTCGACGATCGCGTTACCAGCTCCGTCATATTTGCTATATCCCAAGAATTTGGTCAAAGAGAAGAACATTCCGAGGACGATGGCGACGGCGCCGCCCACATAGCCCATGACGTTGATGATGCCATTGGCTTTGCTGCGCAACGGCTTTGGGGTGATATCCGGCATCAATGAGACGGCTGGGTTTCGATACATCATCATGAAGAAAATGACGATGGCCATGGTGACGATCATCCCAGCCAAAGAATTCCAATAGAAGCAAAGAGGGATGAACGGGAAGGCAATCGCTGAGGCGAAGGTGCCGACTATGATAAATTAAAGAATTCCCAATTTTCGCCACTATAGGTCGAGTATTTTAACGATATCTTT
>CAVJSS010000027.1:0-3777 GCA_963652335.1 uncultured Eubacteriales bacterium
AAGCCTGCTTTAGAGTACTAGAAGCGACTGGAATACCCAAATAAGTTTTTTGAGTCCATAACGTCTGCCAAACTATAATAGCATCCACCAATTGATGGGCGCTATATCTCAGCATTTCGTTCGCTCTCGTGATTTAGGAACGTTTTATTGATGAAGCTTGGCCTTTAGGCATTAGCGCCTCAACCTAACAATCGGTCGATCAGATTCGAAGACTTGACACCGTCATAGGAATTTATGTAGTTTTCACCCATCGATAAGGTGATTTTTTTTCGTAATTGTCAGATATCATGCGAAGCGGTTTCAATTCCCTTTCCCTCGTTTCTTTCGACTGCATGCTCTCAGTTGCTTGCGTTATAGTTTTTCATTCGGCTTTCGGCGATGAAATCGACTTCGCTTCCATCATCTTTTCCACTGTAGACCCTATAATCCCTTTTATAAATTCCAAAAAGACTATGTTTTCCATGATATGCCCTATCAACATCACGATAGCCTAGTAAAACTTTTTGAAAGCCCATGTCGATGATATGGTCCATTTTCAAGCGTTTTTAATAATCGCTTTGCTTTTGCGTCGTGCCTTTGAACCAAATGGAAGATAAAGGAATTTCGTAGCATATTATGTATTTGTCCACCGTCTTGCCGACTTTGGATATGCTTTTGCTGACATAATCATAAGAGCTAAGATAGTCGGTAAGATCCCGATACGGTAATGATTCCAAGTTCATATGAATGACGTTTTCTTCTATTGTTCCGTTTTTCAAAAGGCATTGATGGAACAGATCCAATAGAGGTGACTTCCAACATCTTTGGATTCCCGTTATTACTTTGACTAAATCTACATTTTTGTTTTGCATTAGCTGTTTAAGGTACTCAGGGCGATTTATAAGTGCAGTCATGTTTAGCCTCCCAATCTGCTTGATTTATGACACATTCAAATAGGCATTTTGCCAAAAGTTTTGGACTTGGAAGTCTGAAACTTGCGACATTAGACAAACAACAATGCGGGGAGCATGATTTGAAAACAGTCTGTTCAGGCTGTTTTTGATATTTATGCAGTTGCCGAGCGCAAAAAAGAAAGGCGAGATTTCTCCCGCCCTCCTTTTGTTTGATCGATGATTGTGAGTTTCTTTATTCTTTCGTGATGGTAATTTCATTACCTTTCACGTCGACCAAGAATTTGCTCTTGGTATCGATTTCGCCTTTGATGATGGCATTGGCCAAGGCGGTTTCGATCTTATCTTGGATGAATCTCTTCAAAGGTCTGGCCCCAAAGGAGGAAGAATAAGCCGAGTCGATGACGAATTTCCTTAAAGCAGATGAGAATTCCACCAAATAGAATTGGCCTTCCAATCTCTTTTTGAGTTCGTTTAACATCTTATCGACGATTTTGTACTGAACGTCCTTGTTAAGAGGATTGAAGTAGACGATCTCATCTATACGATTGAGGAACTCAGGCTTGAATGTCCTATGGAGCAATTCTTCGGCCTTGTCCTTCTCGTTATGGAGGATATATTCGCTTCCAAGGTTGCTGGTCATTATGATGATCGTGTTTTTAAAATCGACCAAATGGCCTTGCGAATCGGTCAAACGACCATCATCGAGAATCTGAAGCAAGAGGTTGAAGACTTCTGGATCCGCTTTCTCGATTTCGTCGAATAAGACGATAGAATATGGATTGCGTCTCACTTTTTCGGTCAACTGTCCCCCTTCTTCGTAACCGACGTATCCAGGAGCCGCGCCGATAAGACGGGATACGGAATATTTCTCCATGTATTCCGACATATCGATACGGATGATGTTGTTTTCGTTGTCGAAGAGGGCTTCGGCCAATGCTTTGGCCACTTCGGTTTTACCAACGCCCGTTGGGCCTAGGAATAAGAAGGAACCGATAGGTCTGTTGGGGTTTTGGATGCCCGCCCTTTGACGGAGGATGGCGTTGGACACCAATTGGATGGCGTTATCTTGGCCAATGACTCTCTTTTTGAGGGTATCTTTGAGATCCAAGACCTTTTCCTTGTCACCTTTGGAAATCCTTGAGACTGGGATGCCGGTCATTTTGGCGACGATCTTGGCGATTGATTCGGAATCGACGATCTCATCGACCAATCTCTCGTTGTCGGAAGAAGCCTCGCTGATCTCTTTGATGCGTTTTTCGTATTCCGGGATCACTTGGTATTGAAGCTTGCTGGCTTTCTCGTAATTCCCTTCTTGGAAATAAGCGCCCAATTGGATCTTGGCTTCCTCGATCTTGTTTTTGAGATCTTTGGCTTCTTTGATGTCGGCTTTTTCTTTCTGCCATTCTTTGGTCAGGGATTCTGATTTGGCTTTATAGGATGCAAGTTCCTTTTCCAGCTCTTCCAAACGTTTCTTGCTCGAATCGTCGCTTTCTTTCATCAAAGCCACGCGTTCGACTTCCAAGGAACGGATCTTTCTGTTCGTTTCGTCTAGTTCGGTTGGCATCGATTCGATTTCTACTTTGATGCCGGCGCAGGCTTCATCGATCAAATCGATGGCCTTATCTGGCAAAAACCTATTGGTGATATATCTATTGGATAAGGTGGCTGCGGCGATAAGGGCATTATCGGTGATCCTGACCCCATGATAGGATTCGAACCTTTCTTTCAATCCGCGAAGGATCGTTATGGTGTCTTCGACCGTCGGTTCTTCCACCATCACGGTTTGGAACCTCCTTTCCAAGGCCCTATCTTTTTCGATGTATTCTCGATATTCGTTTAAGGTCGTGGCCCCGATGCAATCGATTTCGCCTCTGGCAAGCATTGGCTTAAGCATGTTGGATGCATCCATTGCCCCATCGGTTCTTCCTGCCCCGACGATAAGATGGATTTCGTCGATGAAGAGGACGATTTTGCCTTCGGATTCTTTGATTTTGTTCAAAACCGCTTTGAGCCTCTCTTCAAATTCGCCTCTATATTTGGCTCCGGCTATAAGGGCGCCCATATCCAGTTCGTATATCTCTTTGTCTTTCAAGGTCAAAGGGACGTCGTTTTTGACGATTCTTTCCGCCAAGCCTTCGACGATGGCTGTTTTGCCAACGCCTGGTTCCCCAAGCAATATGACGTTGTTTTTGGTCTTTCTGGCCAATATTTGGATCACTTTGCGGATTTCTTCGTCTCTTCCGATAACCGGATCTATCTTTCCGGATTTGACTTCAGCGTTAACGTTGCGGCCGAACTTTTCCAAGATGTTTTCGTCGGAAGAATAATCTTCCATTCCATTCATTTCATTCATGATTCTAGCCTCCTGATAATTTCCAATTTCTTGGAACGAGGATAATTATAAATCATGTTTTAGCACTCGCAAGTGTTGAGTGCTAACTTTTTTTTGAAATTCATCTGAAGCGGCCATTTTTAGGATCTTTTAGAGTGCTAGGGATAATAAAACATGTTAAATTTGGAGTTCAATTCCAAAAAATACATGATATTATATTACCGAGGAAATAAAATATGATCAAAAGAACGATACTCGATTATGTGACGAAATCGGTGAAATTTTACCCAGTCACATTAATAACCGGAGCTAGGCAAGTCGGAAAATCGACGTTAGCCAGGTTATTCATCGAAAAGGGATTTTCCTATGTATCGTTAGACGATTCACGCGAATGCGAATTGGCCACAAAAGACCCCCAATTGTTTCTGAATCTGCATCCTTGGCCTTTGATCATCGACGAAATACAAAAAGCCCCTATTTTATTTTCTTCAATCGAATAAAGAAACTTTAAATCTTTACCCTATACATCAAATTCCTAAGGCATTAACTATG